>NZ_JBEXEQ010000015.1:0-198015 GCF_040703155.1 Streptomyces sp. NPDC005435 | reverse complement strand
GCCGATGCTCCGCATCGACTCCCTCCTCCGCCTTGCGACGCACGGCACCAGACGCCGCTCCCTGATCCGGCCTGATCGACGAGACACCCCCTAGCCCCGCAGCACCAGCGCCTGCCCCGCCACCACCAGCAGCACCTGCTCGCACTCGGCCGCGAACGCCGCGTTCAGTCGGCCGAGTTCGTCGCGGTAGCGGCGTCCGGAGGCGGTGGCCGGGACGATGCCCGAGCCCACCTCGTTCGACACCGCCACCACCGTGCGGCGGGCGGCGCGCACCGCCGCCACCAGCTCCCGTACCCGCTCGCGCAGCGCCTTCTCGCCGCCGTCCGCCCACTCCGCGTCGTCCCAGGCCCCGACCGCGTCCATGGCGTCCGTCAGCCACAGCGACAGACAGTCGATCAGCACCGGCGGCCCCTCCTCGGCCAGCACCGGCACCAGGTCCGTCGTCTCCGTCGTACGCCACGACCCCGGCCGCCGCTCGCGGTGCGCCGCGACCCGCTGGGCCCACTCGGAGTCGCCGCCGCGCGTGCCGCCGGTGGCGGCGTACAGCACGTCGGGGAAGGCCTCCAGGCGGCGTTCGGCCTCCACCGACTTGCCCGAGCGGGCGCCGCCGAGGACCAGCGTCCGGCGCGGCACGTCCGGCACGTCCTCGTACGCGCCCACCGCCAGCGTCGTACCGTCCGGCACCGCGCGCGCCCCGGCCGCCGCGAGCCGCCGCCGGACCTCCGCGCCCTGCGGCACGTCGTGGTCGAGGTGGACGGCCACCACGTCCGTCGTCGGGCCGGCCGCGCCGGCCGCGCGCAGCCGGGCCAGCGCGTCCGGGCGGCCCACCACGTCGGCGAGGATCAGGTGGTACGCCCGCGTCGGCGCCTCCAGGCCCGCCGGGAAGCCGCCCGGCGGCAGATACAGCAGCCGCTGTCCGTCCGGGCCGGTCACCGCGTACCCGGTGCCGCCCGCGTCCATCGCCAGGGCCCGTACCCGGTGTCCGGTCAGCAGGGTCAGCTCACGGCCGTCCGGCACCCGCACCGGCTGCGGCAGCCCGGCCGGCACCTCCACGGCGGGTCCGTCGTGCGGGTGGGAGAGCAGCACCTGACGCACCCCGCCCAGGGAGTGCCCGGCCCGTGCCGCCGCGAAGGCCGCTCCGGGGGTGAGGTCGAGGAGCAGCGCGTCGTCGACCAGCAGCGCGGTCGCCGCCCGCGCGTCGGGGCCGAGGGCGGTCGCGCACACGGCACAGGGGCAGTCGGGCCGGGGCAGCCCCGGCGGGGCACCGGTGCCGAGCAGAGTGACGTCCACGGACCGATTTTCACCCGGCCCGGCGGCTGCCGCGCCCCGGTGTCCCCGAAGCCGCGGTGGCGGGGGCGTGTCGCCACCCTGGCCGGGTGATGATCCACGATCTCCTGTGACCGGCGCCGCCGAGCGCATACGCTGCCCGCAGCGTCGGATCGAAGGAGGCCCGCATGACGGCATGGACGTGGCGGTTCGAGAAGGCCGACGGGACGGAGGTCCCGCCCGCGGTCGAGCCGGAGGAGTTCACCACGCAGGGGGACGCCGAGTCCTGGATCGGCGAGCACTGGAAGGCGCTCCTGGAGGGCGGCGCGGACCAGGTGCGGCTGTTCGAGGAGGGCACCGAGATCTACGGCCCGATGAGCCTGAACGCGGACCAGACCGCGTAACCCGGCCGCCCGTCAGGTCCCGGCGCGCCCGGGACCTGACGGCGCCCCCGGTGCTGACCGGATCGTTCCGCACCCGGCCCCGATCGTGTCTGCCGAAGCCGCATGTCCCCAGGTCAGACTGGGTGCCATGAAGCGAGCACTCATCGTCATCGATGTCCAGGAATCCTTCCGCGCCCGTCCGCTGTGGAAGGAGATCGGCAACCCCGACATCGCCGACCCCGTCAACCGGCTCGTCCGGCTCGCCCGCGACCACGGCGACCTCGTCGTCTGGGTGCTGCACACCGAGCCCGGCAGCGGCGACGTGTTCGACCCCGAACTCGGCCACGTACGGCTCCTGGAGGAGCTGGTGCCGCCGCTGCCCGGCGAACCGGTGCTGCGCAAGACCGCGCACAACGCGTTCACCACTACCCACCTCCAGCAACTGCTGACCGAGGTGGGCGTGGGCGAGCTGTGGGTGTGCGGCATCCGTACCGAACAGTGCGTCGAGACCACCGCCCGGCTCGGCAGCGACCTCGGCTACGAGGTCGTCTTCGTGGCCGACGCGACCACCACCAACCCCATCGGGGACCTGGGCGTGGACGCGATCATGGAACGCACCCAGGCCGTCCTGCGCGACCGCTTCGCCCGCATCGCCACCGTCGCGGAGCTGGCAGCATCGCCCGTATGACCCGCGTCGTCTTCGTCCTGCTGCCCGACGTCCACCTCCTCGACCTCGCCGGACCGGCCCAGGTCTTCGCCACGGCGGCGGACTTCGGGCAGCCGTACACCCTCGACTACGTCGCCGAGTCCCCGCAGATCACCAGCGCGCAGGGCCTGCCGCTCCTGGCGCGCACCGAGTGGCCGCCCCTGGACCCCGGGGACCTGGTCGTCGTACCGGGCTGGCGCGCCCCGTCCCTGCGCGGCGGCCCCGAGCCCGGCGCCGCCCTCGTCGAGCGGCTGCGCGCGCACCACGCGGCGGGCGGCACCGTCGCCAGCGTCTGCGCCGGGGCGGAGGCGCTCGGCCGCGCGGGGCTGCTCGACGGGCGCCGCTGTACGACCCACCACGCGCTCCAGGACGAACTCGCCGCCCGCCATCCCCGGGCCACCGTCGTGCGGGACGTGCTCTTCACCACCGACGACCGCGTGGTCACCTCGGCGGGCATCGCCAGCGGGATCGATCTCGCGCTGCATCTGCTGGCGGTACGGCACGGGCCCGCGCCGGCCGCGCGGGTCGCCCGGGAGATGGTGATCTACGCGCGGCGTAACGGGGACGAGCCGCAGGCCAGTGCGATGTTGCGGTACCGGGGGCATCTGGACGACACCGCGCACCGGGTGCAGGATCTGATCGACGCGCGGTTCGCCGAGCGGTTGCCGCTGGGTTTTCTCGCCGCGCATGTCGGCGTCAGCGCGCGGACGCTCACGCGGGTGTTCGGGCGGGCGACGGGGCTTACGCCGTTGCGGTATCAGCAGGCGCTGCGGGTCGAGCGGGCCGAGCATCTCATGGGGCATGGGGCGACTGCGGAGTCGGCTGCGCGGGAAGTCGGGTTCGACGACGCGAGGATGCTGCGCAGGCTTCGGCGGGTTTCAACCGCCTGATCGCCGTTGGTGGTTCTGTCCGTCTCGCGGGTGCCGGGCCGTCGTGGCTTGTCGCGCAGTTCCCCGCGCCCCTCGGGGCGTGCGCTTCGCGCCGCCCCGACCCCTCTCACTGCTCGCCCAGTGTCACCTCCGTCGTTCCCTCCCTGCCGTTTCGCTGGTACGTCACCTTCACCCGTTGGCCCGGTTTGTCTGCCGCCAAAGCCTCCGCCAGGGCCGTCACCGAGGTGATCGTGGTGTTGTCCAGGCGGGTGATGACGTCGCCGGTGCGGAGGGCGGCGCGGGCGGCGGGGCCGCCGGGGGTGACGGTGACGATGGCGGCGCCGACGGGGCGGTAGCCGTCGTCCACGACCGTGCGGGCGCTGATGCCGAGGGCGGCGCGGCCGGAGTCGGTGACCTTGCCGTGCTCGACGATCTGGCCGGCGACCGTGCGCACCAGCGAGGAGGGGATGGCGAAGCCGATGCCGGGCGCCGCGCCGCCCATCCCGGGGTCGGCGGCGCCGAGCGTCGGGATGCCGACGACCTGCCCGTCCAGGTCCACCAGGGCGCCCCCGCTGTTGCCGGGGTTGATCGCGGCCGAGGTCTGCACCATGTTGGCGATGGTCGCGCCCGTGCCGCCGCCCTCGTCGCCCTCGCTGACCGTCCGCCCGGTCGCGGAGACGATGCCCTGCGTCACGCTGGAGGACAGCCCGAACGGCGAGCCCATCGCCAGCACGATCTGGCCCACCTGCACCTTGGCCGAGTCCGCGAGCACCGCCGGCTTCAGCCCGGCCGGCACCCGGTCCAGCTTGATCACCGCGAGGTCCTGGTCGGGATAGGAGTAGACGAGACTCGCGGTCAGCTGCTCCTCGCTGCTGGCCGTCGTCACCTTGAAGGTCTTCTCCGCGCCGACCACGTGCGCGTTGGTGACGATGTGCCCCTGGTCGTCGAAGACCACCCCCGAGCCCAGATCCCGGCTCGCCTGGATCTGCACGACCGACGGCAGGACTTCCTTGATGACCCGCTGGTACTGGTCCTGGAGCTGGTTCGACACCTCGGGCAGCGCGGCCCGCGCGGCCGACGGCTCGGCCGGGGCCGCGCCCGGCGCCGAACAGCCGGAGCCGAGGACGGCGGCGCACGCCAGCACGGCGGCGGCCGGTGCCGCCCGGCCGAGAGCGCGGGTACGGGAAGCGTCCATGCCCCGAGTCTGAGCGCCCGGGGCCCGCAGCGGCCCGCCGGATACGCCCGAACGGGCTCAGCGCCGTACGGGCGAAGGACTCAGCGTCGAACGGGCGACGGACTCAGCGGCGTACGGGCGACGGGCTCAGCCCCGCACCCCGCACAGGTGCAGCAGCGCCGCGACACCGCGGTACGGGTCCGTACGCCCGGCCCGCTCCTCCACGTCCAGCAGTCCCGGCACGTCGGCGGCCGGGTACGAGGACGGCGGGGTGGCGGCGCCCGGGTCGTCCGGGTCGGCGAGGTCGGCGAACACGCCCACGCCGTACCAGGCGTGCAGCGGGGCGGCGATGCCGTCGAGGGTGGCGGTCAGCACCGCCAGGCGGTCGGCGCGTACCCGGGGGGCGGGCTGCTCGGCCGGGCCCTCCCCGTCCGCCTCGGACCGCGAGCGCGGCAGCAGGGCGGTGGCGTCGAGCGCGGCCAGGGCGCCCGTCCAGTCACCGGCCAGACCCGGCCGCATGGCGAGCGCGTCGCCGTTGCGCACCAGGATCGAGAGCAGACCGCCGGGCGCGAGCATCCGGGCCAGACCCGCCACCAGCGGATCGGGCTCCTCGACCCGCATCAGCAGACCGTGGCAGAGCACCACGTCGAAGCTGCCCGGCAGGAAGTGCACGCCGGTGTCCCGCCCGTCACCGTGCACCAGCCGGACCCGCTCGCGCACGCCCTCCGGCTCGGCGGCCAGGTTCGCGCGCGCGGCCGCGACCACCACCGGGTCGTTCTCCACCCCGGTGACGTGATGCCCGAGCCGGGCCAGCCTGAGCGCCCCCGCGCCCCGGCCGGTGCCCACGTCGAGCACCCGCAGCCGCCGCCCGAGGGCGTAGCGCGCCGCCAGCTGCTCGTCCAGCTGCCGGGTCACCAGCTCATGGCGCAGAAGGTCACGTGAAACACCCGGTCCGCCCTGCCGGAGTCCGGCGGCGGGCCGGGGAGCCGCGTCTGCGCTCAGGGCCGCTCTCCGCGCTTGACCTGCGGCTTGGGCAGCCGGAGCCGGCGCATCTGGAGCGAGCGCATCAGGCCGTAGGCCACCGCGCCCCTGCGGTTGTCGGCCGGGAAGCGCTCGGCCAGCGCCTTGCGCAGCCGGATGCCGCTCCAGATCGAGTCGAGCACGATGAGCACGATCACGATCAGCCACAGGATCAGCGCGATGCTCTGCAGCGCGGGCACCCGCACGATGCTGAGCACGAGGATCACGATGGCCGAGGGCAGGAAGAACTCCGCGACGTTGATCCGCGAGTCCACCCAGTCACGGGCGAACTTCCGGATCGGGCCCTTGTCGCGGGCGGGCAGGTACCGCTCGTCGCCGCCGGCCAGGGCCTTGCGCTGGCGCTCCAGAGCGCTGCGGCGCTCCTCGCGCTGGCGCTTGGCCGCGTCCTTGCGGTTCGTCGGCGTACTGGCCACACTGCGCCGCTGGGACTGGGCCTCGCTCCGCTTGGGAGTGGGCCTGCCCTTCGGGGCCTGCGGGTCACGGGTCTGCTTGGAGAGGGTCACCTGCGCCTTGTCGGCGGGGGCCTTCTCGTCCTTGGCACGGCTACGGAACACAAAACCCAAGGGTACGGGCTTCCCGGCATGGACCCCAGCCCTCTGGGGAACGATCCGGCAACACCCGGCGTCTGTAGGAGGGACCGCACCCGGCGACATGGGGGACGAACGGGACGCCACCCGGGGATCACCTACTCCTCACGCCGGAGCGGGGGCGTCCGCCCTCGTCCCTGGGGAGGAGAGCATGAGCGCCTGAACGGTGCGGTAATGGTGGCAGGGCCCGTACTGTGGGTTCTGTCGCAGGATCGGTGAGCTGGAGTCCGTCAGAAGGGGGCGCGCGAAGCCCATGAGCGGTGTCATGAAGCGTATGGGGATGATCTTCCGCGCGAAGGCGAACAAGGCCCTTGACCGGGCCGAGGACCCGCGCGAGACCCTCGACTACTCGTACCAGAAGCAGCTGGAGCTGCTCCAGAAGGTGCGCCGGGGCGTCGCCGACGTGGCGACCTCCCGCAAGCGGCTGGAGCTCCAGCTCAACCAGCTGCAGCAGCAGTCCGGGAAGCTGGAGGACCAGGGCCGCAAGGCGCTCGCGCTCGGCCGCGAGGACCTGGCCCGCGAGGCGCTCTCCCGGCGCTCCGCCCTCCAGCAGCAGGTGACCGACCTGGAGACGCAGCACGCCACGCTCCAGGGCGAGGAGGAGAAGCTGACGCTGGCCGCCCAGCGCCTCCAGGCCAAGGTGGACGCCTTCCGCACCAAGAAGGAGACCATCAAGGCCACCTACACCGCCGCCCAGGCGCAGACCCGCATCGGCGAGGCGTTCTCCGGCATCTCCGAGGAGATGGGCGACGTCGGTCTCGCGATCCAGCGCGCCGAGGACAAGACCGCCCAGCTCCAGGCCCGCGCCGGTGCCATCGACGAGCTGCTCGCCTCCGGCGTCCTGGACGACCAGTCCGGCATGGCCAAGGACGACATCCAGGCCGAGCTGGACCGCCTCTCCGGCGGCACGGACGTCGAGCTGGAGCTCCAGCGGATGAAGGCCGAGCTGGCCGGGGGCTCCCCGCAGCAGGCCATCGAGGGCGGCACCGGCCAGGGGCAGGCCCAGCAGCAGGACACCCCGCGCTTCGACAAGCAGTAGCCCGCCGCCGGGACCGAGCCGAGGAGGCCGACGTGATCGTACGGATCATGGGCGAGGGCCAGGTGCGCGTGGACGACGCGCACTTCACCGAGCTGAACAAGCTGGACGACGAGCTGCTGGCCGAGGTGGAGAGCGGTGACGAGGCGGGCTTCCGCCGTACGCTCACCGCCCTCCTCGACGCCGTCCGGGGTTTCGGCACCCCGCTGCCGGACGACGCCCTGGAGCCCTCGGAGCTGATCCTCCCGGGCCCGGACGCGACGCTGGAGGAGGTCCGGGAACTCCTGGGCGACGACGGGCTGATCCCGGGCTGACCGGCCGGTCCGGCCCGGGACCTCCAGAGACCCCGGGACCTCAAGAGGCCCTGGGGACACGTCAGTTCAGCGTGAACCACGTGGTGCGGGACTTCTGCCACTCCGGGTGGGAGAGGTCCTTCGCCTCGGTGCCGTCGCCGTAGAGGTCGGCGCTGCCGTCGTCGGTGATCAGCCGCACCCGGCCGCCGGGCACCGACAGATCGGGCGTGCTCACGATCGACTCCCAGCCCCCCGCGTCCGCCGTCGGCAGGTCCAGCGTCTTCACCGGCTGGTGTCCGGGGACGCTGTCCCAGGTGTAGAGGGCGTACGGCGCGCTGTTGTCCTCCGCCGCCCAGGACCCGGCCAGGATCAGATACCGCCCCTGGTCGTCACGGCGCAGATCGCGCACCGAGAGCCCGCCGAGGTCCAGCTCGACGGGGGTGCCGAAGACCGCCTTCGTACCGCGTGCCACCTGGTCGATGTTCGTCACCGGCACCAGCAGCGCCCTGCCGCCCTCCTGCGGCGGGACCAGCGGGGCGCGGAAGCCCAGGTAGGCGGTGGTGGTGGAGCCCGGCGCGAACTCCAGGCCCTCCACGTTGAGGCCGTCCACCTGCTTCGGGGTCTGCCCGTCGGCGGTCGCGGCGGCGAAGCCGTACCGGTCGCCGTTGGCCTGGTCCCAGGCCACCAGGTCGTCGCGGAGCCGGTGGCCCGCCGTCCCGAAGGTCACCGAGGTCGCCGCGCCGGAGCCGGAGAGCGTGGTGGTGAAGACGGTGTTGCGGGCGGGCTTGTACGCGCCGTCCTTGTTGTTACCGAGCGAGCCGGTCCAGTAGACGGTGTTCCCGACCCGGGTGCCGCCCTCGATGTCCGCCTCCTTGTCGGAGCCGAGCGCACTGCTCAGGTCCCAGCTCCTCACCGGCGCCCCGGAGGCCGAACCGTCGTACAGGCGCAGGGTGTTGTCCTCGTCGTTGGCGACCAGGAGGTAGCCGTTCCCGGCGTCCACGGCGGCCGAGGCGTCCGACGCGCCGGTCAGATAGCGGGCGTCGGCCGAGCGCTGGACGGCCGGGGAGGCCGCGTAGTGCAGGGTCGCGGTGGCCGTCTTGCCGCCGAGCCCGGTCACCTTCAGGGTGAGGTCGGTGTAGCCCTGGGCGTGGGCGGTCACGGCGACCGTACGGGTGCCGCCGGTGCCCGTGACCTGTACGTCCCCGGTGCCCGCCACCGACGACCTGCTCGTCTTGCTCGCGGCCACCGTCAGGTCGGAGGCGTCGGCGCCGCTCTGCGCGACGGTCGCCGTGACGACCGGGTCGCCGCTCGCGCCGACCGCGCCCGACAGATACCCGGCGGACAGCTTGATCGTCGGCGTCCCGTAACTCGCGGCCGCCGCCGGGGCGACCGGCAGCAGCGGGCCCGCCGCCGACACCAGCGCGAGAGCGGCGACCGTCCGGAGAGAGCGGAGGGACGAGGGGTGGGGGCGCACGGGGACCGCCTTTCGTCGACCGGACGCGTCCGGCCGCCTGGGCACGGACGCCGAGCAGAAGGCTGGGCCGGTACGGCCAACAGCGGGCGTCCCACATGGATACCCGGGGCGAACACCGGCCGACACCTGATGGCGCCTCGCCGCTCGTGGCGGCCCCTGGCAGGCAGCCGGCAGTCCGTGCCGGTCCGTGGCAGCCCTGGGGACCGATTCCCGTACCCCGCCCGGCGCCCGTACTGTTCACCGGTGAGCACTCTCCAACGCGCCCGGTACGGGGCGCAGGCCCACCCCCTCGCCCTGGACGCGGTCCTCGCCGGTCTGGTGCTGGTGTGCATGATCGGCGGCTCCTTCGCCTCGCCCCACGGCGAGCACGGGGTCGCCTGGGGCGAACGCGCCCCGGACCCGCTCAGCCTGGCCCTGATGGTCGCCGGCGCGGTCGCGCTCGTGCTGCGCCGCCGCGCGCCCATGGCCGTCCTCGCCGTCACCGGCGTCTGCTCGCTGGTCGAGTGCGTCACCGGAGACCCGCGCGCCCCCGTCGTGATGTGCGCCGTCGTCGCCCTCTACACGGTCGCCTCCACCACCGGCCGGGCCACCACCTGGCGGGTCGCGCTGCTGGCCATGGCCGTGCTGACCGCCGCCGCCATGCTCGCCGGGCCGCTGCCCTGGTACGCGCAGGAGAACCTCGCCATCATCGCCTGGACCGGCATCGGCGCCACCGCGGGCGACGCCGTGCGCAGCCACCGCGCCTTCGTACAGGCCATACGGGAGCGCGCCGAACGCGCCGAGCGCACCCGCGAGGAGGAGGCCCGCCGACGGGTCGCCGAGGAACGGCTGCGCATCGCCCGCGAGCTGCACGACGTGGTCGCCCACCACATCGCCCTGGTCAACGTGCAGGCCGGAGTCGCCGCCCATGTCATGGACCGGCGCCCCGACCAGGCCAAGGAAGCCCTCGCCCACGTCCGCTCGGCCAGCCGCTCCGCGCTCGGCGAGCTGCGCGCCACCGTCGGCCTGCTCCGCCAGTCCGGCGACCCGGCCGCCCCCACCGAACCCGCCCCCGGCCTCAACCGCCTCGACGAACTCGCGGGCACCTTCCGCAGCGCCGGGCTCCCGGTGGAGGTCGCCCGCGCCGACCAGGACACCGAACTGCCCGCCGCCGTCGACCTCGCCGCCTACCGGATCGTCCAGGAGGCCCTGACCAACGCCCAGAAGCACGCCGGGACCGCCGCGAAGGCCGAGGTCAGCGTCGTACGGGTGGGACCGAACATCGAGGTCAGCGTGCTGGACAACGGCCCCGGCGTCACCGGCGCGCCGAGCGCGGGCGGCGGGCACGGGCTGCTCGGGATGCGCGAGCGGGTCACCGCGCTCGGCGGCACCCTCACCACCGGACCCCGCTTCGGCGGCGGCTTCCGCGTCCATGCCATCCTGCCGGTCAAGACCCGTACGACCGACCGGGAGGAGCCCGCGTGACCATCCGCGTCCTGCTCGCCGACGACCAGGCGCTGCTGCGCAGCGCGTTCCGGGTGCTGGTGGAGTCCGAGCCCGGCATGGCCGTCGTCGGCGAGGCGTCCGACGGGGCCGAGGCGGTGCGGCTGGCCAAGGAACGGGACGCCGACGTGGTCCTCATGGACATCCGGATGCCCGGCACCGACGGACTCGCCGCCACCCGGATGATCGGCGCCGACCCGGACCTCGCCCGGGTCCGCGTGGTCATCCTGACCACCTTCGAGGTGGACGACTACGTGGTGGAGGCGCTGCGCGCGGGTGCGTCCGGCTTCCTCGGCAAGGGCAGCGAGCCCGAGGAACTGCTCGCCGCGATCCGGCTGGCCGCCGACGGCGAGGCACTGCTCTCCCCGGCCGCCACCAAGGGCCTGATCGCCCGCTTCCTCGCCCAGGCCGGCACCGCGGTCCCCGACCCGGTCCGCCTCGCCCGGCTCGACGCGCTCACCGGGCGTGAGCGCGAGGTGCTGGTCCAGGTGGCCGGCGGACTCAGCAACGACGAGATCGCCGAGCGCCTGGAGGTCAGCCCGCTGACCGTGAAGACGCACGTCAACCGGGCCATGGCCAAGCTCGGCGCCCGCGACCGGGCCCAGCTCGTGGTCATCGCCTACGAGTCCGGGCTGGTACGTCCCCGGACGGAGTGACCTCCACCCGCGTGTACTGCGCGTGGAGTAGGAGCCGGGTAAGAGACGGCACCTGGGGCCTACGGAGCCGGGTCCGGCCATGGGCCAAGGTATGGGGTGGGCGCCTTTTCGCGCCCGGCCCAGCTTCTGCGCCCTGCCCAGCAGCTTCTGCCGCTCACAGAAGAGAGACCCTGTCCCATGTCCTGGCTGTCCCGGTTCAGCCTCCGGCAACGGGCCCTCGTCGGCCTGGTGTCGCTCGTCGCGCTGCTCTTCGGAGCCATCGCGATACCCCAGATCAAACAGCAGCTCCTGCCCACCATCGACCTGCCCATGGTGTCGGTGATCGCGCCGTACCAGGGTGCCTCGCCCGACGTGGTCGAGAAGCAGGTCGTCGAGCCCATCGAGAACAACCTCCAGGGCGTCGACGGCATCACCGGTGTCACCTCCACCGCCTCCGAGGGCAACGCCGTGATCATGGCGTCCTTCGACTACGGCAACGACACCAAGCGGCTCGTCACCGACGTGCAGCAGGCCGTGAACCGGGCCCGGGGCCAGCTCCCGGACTCCGTGGACCCGCAGGTCATCTCCGGCTCCACCGACGACATGCCCACCGTCGTCCTCGCCGCGTCCTCCGGCCAGGACCAGCAGGCGCTCGCCGACAAGCTGGACCGTACGGTCGTGCCCGCGCTGAAGGACATCGACGGCGTCGGCCGCGTCCAGGTCACCGGCGTCCGTGACGTCCAGGTCGCCGTCACGCCGGACAACGCCAAGCTCGCCAAGGCCGGACTGACCCCCGCCGCGCTCGTCCCCGCGCTGCAGGCGGGCGGCGCGACCGTCCCGGCCGGCTCCTTCGACGAGAACGGCGCCAACCGCACCGTCCAGGTCGGCGGCGGCTACACCTCGCTGGCCCAGATCAAGGACCTGATGGTCACCGGCGCGCCGGGTGCCAAGCCCGTACGCCTCGGTGACGTCGCCAAGGTCGAGGAGCGCCCGGCGCCCTCGGACTCCCTCACCCGCACCGACGGCCGGCCGAGCCTCGCCGTCAACGTCACCATGGACCACGGCGGCAGCGCCGTCGCCATCTCCGAGGCCGTCAAGGACAAGCTGCCCAAGCTGCGCACCGACCTCGGCTCCGGCGCGAAGCTGACGGTCGTCAGCGACCAGGGCCCGGCGGTCTCCAAGGCCATCGACGGCCTGACCACCGAGGGCGCCCTCGGTCTGCTCTTCGCGGTCCTGGTCATCCTGGTCTTCCTGGCCTCGATCCGCTCCACGCTGGTCACGGCGGTCTCCATCCCGCTGTCCGTGGTCCTCGCGCTGATCGTGCTGTGGACGCGCGGGCTGTCCCTGAACATGCTCACCCTGGGCGCGCTGACCATCGCCATCGGCCGGGTCGTGGACGACTCGATCGTGGTCCTGGAGAACATCAAGCGGCACCTCGGCTACGGCGAGGAGCGCGGCCAGGCCATCATCGGCGCGGTCCGCGAGGTGGCCGGAGCGGTCACCTCCTCCACCCTCACCACGGTCGCCGTCTTCCTGCCGATAGGCCTGGTCGGCGGCATGGTGGGCGCCCTGTTCGGCTCCTTCAGCATCACCGTGACGGCGGCCCTGCTGGCCTCGCTGCTGGTGTCGCTGACGGTCGTGCCGGTGCTGTCGTACTGGTTCCTGCGCGCCCCGAAGGGCACCCCCGAGGACGCCGAGGAGGCGCGCCGCCGGGCGGAGGAGAAGGAATCCACCAGCCGCCTCCAGCGGGCGTACGTCCCGGTCCTGCGGTTCGCGACCCGGCGCCGGCTCACCAGCGTGCTCATCGCGGTGGTCGTGCTGCTCGGCACCTTCGGGATGTCCGGGCTGCTGAAGACGAACTTCTTCGACCAGGGCGAGCAGCAGGTCCTCACCGTCAAGCAGACGCTGAAGCCCGGCACCAGCCTTCAGGCCACGGACGCGCAGGCCAAGCGGGTGGAGAAGCTGCTCGCCTCGGTCAAGGGCGTCAAGGACTACCAGGTCACCATCGGCTCCTCCGGCTTCATGGCGGCCTTCGGCGGCGGCACCGACACCAACCAGGCGTCGTACCAGGTCATGCTGAAGGACGGGGCGTCCTTCACCGGCGTGCAGAAGCATCTGACGGACGGGCTCGCCAAGCTCGACGGCATCGGCACGACCACCGTGTCCGGCGGCGACAGCTTCGGCAACCAGGACCTCAGCGTCGTGGTCAAGGCGGCCGACCCGGCCACCCTGAAGACCGCCGCCGCGAAGGTCCGCTCCACCGTGGCGGGCCTGGACGACGTCACCGACGTGACCAGCGACCTCTCGCAGAGCGTGCCGCGCATCTCGGTCAAGGCCAACGGCAAGGCGGCCGCCGCCGGGTTCGACCAGCAGAAGCTGGGCGGCGCCGTCGCGCAGGCCGTACGCGGTCTCCCCGCGGGCAAGGCGATCCTGGACGACACCGAGCGCGATGTCGTGGTGCGCTCGGCCAAGCCCGCGACCACGCTGGCCCAGCTGAAGAACCTGAACCTGGGCCGGGTCGAGCTCGGTGACATCGCGACCGTCAAGCTGGTAGACGGCCCCGTGTCGATGACCCGTATCGACGGCCAGCGCGCCGCCACGATCAAGGGCCGGCCGACCGGGGACAACACCGGCGCGGTCAGCACCCAGCTCCAGGCCAAGCTGAAGACGCTGAAGCTCCCGGCGGGCGCCACGGCCGAGGTCGGCGGTGTCTCCTCCGACCAGGACGACGCGTTCAAGAACCTGGGCCTGGCCATGCTCGCGGCCATCGCGATCGTGTTCATGCTGCTGGTGGCGACGTTCCGCTCGCTGGTGCAGCCGCTGATCCTGCTGGTGTCCATCCCGTTCGCGGCGACCGGCGCGCTCGGTCTCCTCATCATCACCGGCACCCCGATGGGCGTCCCGGCGATGATCGGCATGCTGATGCTCATCGGCATCGTGGTGACCAACGCCATCGTGCTCATCGACCTGATCAACCAGTACCGGTCCCAGGGCTACGGCGTCGTCGAGGCCGTGATCGAGGGCGGCCGGCACCGCCTCCGCCCGATCCTGATGACGGCCCTGGCGACGATCTTCGCCCTCCTCCCCATGGCCCTCGGCGTCACCGGCCAGGGCGGCTTCATCGCCCAGCCCCTCGCCGTCGTCGTCATCGGCGGCCTGATCACCTCCACCCTCCTCACCCTCCTCCTGGTCCCGACGCTCTACGCGATGCTGGAACTCCGCAAGGAGCGCCGCGCGGCGAAGAGGGCGGCCAAGAAGGCGGAGCCGGAGAAGGAGGCCCCGGAGCCGGTCGCGGTGTAGCCGCTACGGCCCGGATACGACGTCCGGACAGCGAAAGGGCCCGGCCCGCACGATCGTGCGGGCCGGGCCTCTCTGTCTGTCGCCGTCAGAGCCTCAGAGGAAGTCCGTCGTGTCCAGCTCGAAGCCGAAGGGACCCGGGAGCGCGAGGGACGTGCCGAACGGGACGGTGCAGAGCTGGCGGTAGTCGTCGCTTCCCGGATCGCTGAACAGCGTGACCGAGGAGGCGTCCCGGTCCACCAGCAGGTACAGGGGGATCCCGGCACGCGCGTAACCGTGGCGCTTGGCCTCGCGGTCCATCCGGGGCTTGGTGGATGTCACTTCCAGCACCATGGCGACACCGTCGGAGGGCATCCAGGAGTCGGCGCCGCGGTAGAGCCGTAGCGCGGTGGGCGCGAAGGTGCCGTCCGGGATCACATGGTCCTTCGGGTCGCGCTCCGTGCTCTTCAGCAGCAGGCCCTTGTTGCCGGAGAACTGCATATCGGTCCGGGACCGCCTGACCACCTGGCTCACGATCAGCCCGATGTAGTCCTCGTGGTCCCCGTCCGGCGGTGGTGTCACAACGATCTCCCCCTCGATCAGCTCGGCATGGAAGCCCTCGGGGGTGTCCAGGGACATAAAGATGTCCAGCAGTCCCTCAGCCGGCGTGGTCGGCTCATGCGCGACGGCAGTCATGTCACGCCCCTCCTTCGGTCGCTCGCCAGGCTGGGACACCGGAAGATCACCTGTCCATGAGATCGGGAACCGTTCCCCCGATCGTGGCACGAAAGGGGCGCTTCCCGATATCGGGAAGCGCCCCTGACCCGCGTACGGATGAAGGTTCCTACGGCAGCGCCAGCATCCGCTCCAGCGCCAGTTTCGCGAACGCCTCCGTCTCGCGGTCCACCTCGATGCGGTTGACCAGGGTGCCCTCGGCGAGGGACTCCAGGGTCCAGACCAGGTGGGGGAGGTCGATGCGGTTCATGGTGGAGCAGAAGCAGACCGTGCGGTCGAGGAAGACGATCTCCTTGTCCTCGGCCGCGAAACGATTCGCCAGGCGGCGGACGAGGTTCAGCTCGGTGCCGATGGCCCACTTGGAGCCGGCCGGGGCCGCTTCCAGGGTCTTGATGATGTGCTCCGTGGAGCCGACGTGGTCCGCCGCCGCCACGACCTCGTACCGGCACTCGGGATGGACCAGCACATTGATGCCGGGCACGCGCGCGCGGACGTCCTCGACCGACTCCAGGCTGAAGCGGCCGTGCACGGAGCAGTGGCCGCGCCACAGGATCATCTTGGCGTCACGGAGCTGCTGGGCGGTCAGTCCGCCGTTCGGCTTGTGCGGGTTGTAGAGGACGCAGTCCTCCAGGGACATGCCCATCTCCCGCACGGCGGTGTTGCGCCCGAGGTGCTGGTCGGGCAGGAACAGCACCTTCTCACCCTGCTCGAAGGCCCAGTCCAGGGCCCGCTTGGCGTTGGACGACGTACAGATCGTGCCGCCGTGCTTGCCGGTGAACGCCTTGATGTCGGCGGAGGAGTTCATGTACGACACCGGCACGACCTGCTCGGCCACGCCCGCCTCGGTCAGCACGTCCCAGCACTCGGCGACCTGCTCGGCCGTCGCCATGTCGGCCATGGAGCAGCCGGCGGCGAGGTCGGGCAGGACGACCTTCTGGTCGTCGGAGGTGAGGATGTCGGCCGACTCGGCCATGAAGTGCACACCGCAGAAGACGATGTACTCGGCCTCCGGACGCGCGGCGGCGTCCCGGGCCAGCTTGAAGGAGTCGCCCGTGACATCCGCGAACTGGATGACCTCGTCACGCTGGTAGTGGTGGCCGAGGACGAAGACCTTGTCCCCGAGCTTCGCCTTCGCGGCGCGGGCGCGCTCGACGAGGTCCGGGTCGGAGGGGGCGGGCAGATCGCCGGGGCATTCGACGCCCCGCTCGCTCTTCGGGTCGGCGCCGCGGCCGAGCAGCAGCAGGGCGAGCGGAGACGGCTGGACGTCGAGCTGCGGGGTCTGGGCGGTGGTCACGACACCTACCCTTTCTAGTTTTCGTCTAACTGACGTTATCTATGATAGCCGCTTCACGTCACTTTGACGATGGCGATAGCGTCCATGTGACGTGAATCCCGGCACGGTCCGGGGCCCGAGCACCGGGCCGCTGTCCCACCCCCCGGCCGTGTGCGAGCATGGAGATGAGAAGCAATACGCGGCAACGCGCCCGCCCGGCCCGGAATGAATCGGCCGACGCGCCGGTTGCACTCCTCGAAAAGCAGTCTCCGTACGACTTGGGAGAGATGTAGATGTCCGTATCGGACGAGACCAGCACCGTCACCGACGGCATCGTCCTGACCGACGCCGCCGCGTCGAAGGTCAAGGCCCTGCTCGACCAGGAAGGCCGTGACGACCTCGCGCTGCGTGTCGCCGTCCAGCCCGGCGGCTGCTCCGGCCTGCGCTACCAGCTCTTCTTCGACGAGCGCTCGCTCGACGGCGACGTCGTGAAGGACTTCGGCGGCGTCAAGGTCGTCACCGACCGCATGAGCGCGCCCTACCTGATCGGCGCCACCGTCGACTTCGTGGACACGATCGAGAAGCAGGGCTTCACGATCGACAACCCGAACGCGACGGGCTCCTGCGCCTGCGGCGACTCCTTCAGCTAAGCGGCCCGACCGGCCCGACGCGCGAGGCGGCGGCCCCCTGCCCGGGGGTCCGCCGCCTCGCGCGTTCTCGCGTCCCGGGGTCGCTACTTCTCGGGACGGGCGAGCGAATCAGCCTCCGGCACCCGGCCGCCGTCCTCCGTGACGACCGTCCGCCCGCCGAGCGGCGCGTCGAGGCGTACGGTCTCGGCGAACTCCTTCGCCATCAGCACGCACACCTTGCCCGGCCGGGGCCGCTCGGTCACCGACACCGTCACCCGCCCGGCGCTCTCCTTCGCGGCCGCGCGGTGATCGGCGCAGACGCCGCCCATGAAGCGGACGGTCAGCTCACGGCCGTGCGCGCTGTACGCCCCGACCTTCACGGACCGCTCGCTCCCCGCCGAGCCGGACGGCGCCGCCGTGGTGAGGTACTCCGGGGCCACCGCCGGGTACGTCACCGTGAACGTGCCGCGCGCCGCCGTACCCCGCACCTGGTACAGCCACGACGGCACCAGGGCCTCCCGGCCGTCCACCGTGTGCGCGGCGAGCCCGAACACCGCCTTCTCCACGGTCAGCCGGTCACCCTTCGGCGTGCCCGGGGACGGGTCCGTCCCGCACGGCTGCTCCAGCCGGTCCTTCGCCGGCACCGGTGTCGCACAGCCCCCGATGCCCATCCGATGCCCGTCCGGCTGCGCCGAGTTGAGCAGCGCCAGGGTCTTGTCCGCGCTGAGTACGGGGTATTCGGCGCCCTTCCCGGGTACGGCCAGCATTCCGTGGCCGCCGACCAGCTCGCCCCGTTCGTCCACGGTCAGCCCGGTCGTCCAGCCGTAGGTGGGCAGCCCGCCCACCACCGGGTCGGCGTTCACCACCCGCCGGGCGCCCATGACCTGGCTCGCGTCGGTCTTCGCGTCGTCCTGCCCGAGCGCCTTCAGCACCGGCGCGACCACCTGCCGGGCCTTCGCCACGCTCACCGCGTCGGCGGCCGGGGCGATCGGGTCCTGCGCGCACACGTCGGCCTTGGGGCAGTTGTCGGTGCCGGGTGCGTACCGGCTGAAGGACCAGCCGCCCGCCGCGCCCCCGGCCACCCGCAGCACCGGCTCGCCCGCGTGACCGCCGACCCGCCAGCCGTCCCCGTCGGCCACGGGCGTACCGGCCACGTCCAGCGCCCGCGCCAGCCGGGCCACCGCGTCCTTGCCGACGGCGCCCTCCGGGACGTGCACCGGCGCCGACCCCGGCCCCTCGGGCAGCTTCCCCTCGGCCACGTACCGCACGCCGTACGGATTCCGCTCCCCGGGTGCGATCCCCGCCGTACTCCCCGTCGGCGCCGGACTCCACCCGTCCAGCGCGAGCGGCGGGGGAGTGGCTCCGGAACCGGCCGCCCCGGGCTCACCGTCCGCCCCGACCCCCGAGGCCAGCCAGGCCCCGCCACCGCCGAGCGCCAGCACGGCCGCGGCCACCGAGGCGACGACCAGGGCGGTACGGGGGCGGGGCGGGGGAGGGGGTACGTCCGAGTGGGGCGCGGCCGGGTGGGTGGTTCCGGTGTCGGTGCCGGTGGCCGGCGCGCTGTCCGCGGGGGCTGAGGCGTCTTCCTGGGCGGGCTGTCCGGTCGCCGCCTCCGGCTCCGCACCCGCGTCGTCGGCCGCCGTATTCGGCTCCGCGTCCACGTTCTTGCCGGCTGCCCCTGCCTTCGCATCCGTGCCGGTGTCCGCGGAGGTGTCCGCAGCTTCCGCCTTCACATCTGCGTCCGCGTCGGCGTCCGCGGCCTCCGCCTTCACGTTCGCGTCCGTGCCGGTGTCCGCAGCGTCTGCGTCCGCGTCCGTGCCGGTCTCCGCAGCCTCTGCCTTCGGCTCCGCACCCGCGTGCGCTGTTTCCGCAGCCACGCCCTTGTCCGCCGCCCCCGCCTCCACGCCCGGCCCGGCGGACGCGCCCCCACGCCCCTCCGCCGTCGCAGGCAACCCCGCCTCGGCCTGCTCAGGCTCCGGGACCGGGGTGTCCTCGGGGTTCTCGGGGTTCTGGGGTCGCTCGGGGTTCACCGCATCGCTCCTCGCCGGTTCGTGCCCCGTCTCGCGGGGACGGCGGTGGGACGCGTGAGGGGAGCGCGCGGTTCCCTTCCGTGCGCCCCCGCTCAGTCGCCGTAGTCCGGCATGGCGTCCACCAGCCGGGCCGAGCGGTCGGGGACGCGTACCCCGTGGATCAGGGACGGCGGTACCGGACGGCCGGCGGCGTCCGCCGAGGCCGGCCAGTGCGGCACCATCCGGGCACAGTCGCCACGCAGCGCCGCGAGGCCGCCGTCGAGGTCGGCCGGGGTGGGGGAGTTGCCCCTGAGGTTCGTCATGCCCGCACCGTAGGCACGCGGGCGGCGGTGAAGAAAGATCTACTATCGGGTAGTTTTCACTGCTTCAGTGGCTGCCCGGAACCGGGTAGCGTGAACTGTCACCTCCCCTTCCGCCAGGAGAACGCCCGTCGTGCGCATCGCAGTCACCGGCTCCATCGCCACCGACCACCTCATGACCTTCCCCGGCCGCTTCGCCGACCAGTTCGTCGCGGACCAGCTGCACACGGTCTCGCTCTCCTTCCTGGTCGACAACCTGGACGTCCGCCGGGGCGGCGTCGGCGCGAACATCGCCTTCGGCATGGGCCAGCTCGGCACCCGCCCGGTCCTGGTCGGCGCCGCGGGCTTCGACTTCGACGAGTACCGCGCCTGGCTGGAGCGCCACGGCGTGGACACCGAGTCCGTCCGCATCTCCGAGACCCTGCACACCGCCCGCTTCGTGTGCACCACGGACGCCGACCACAACCAGATCGGCTCCTTCTACACCGGCGCCATGAGCGAGGCCCGCCTCATCGAGCTGAAGACGGTCGGAGACCGCGTCGGCGGTCTGGACCTCGTCCTGATCGGCGCCGACGACCCCGAGGCGATGCTCCGCCACACCGAGGAGTGCCGCTCCCGCGCCATCCCCTTCGCCGCCGACTTCTCCCAGCAGATCGCCCGCATGGAGGGCGAGGAGATCCGGATACTGCTGGACGGCGCCACGTACCTCTTCTCCAACGAGTACGAGAAGGGCCTGATCGAGGCCAAGACCGGCTGGACCGACGAGCAGATCCTCGCCAAGGTCGGCCACCGCGTCACCACCCTCGGCTCGCGCGGCGTCCGCATCGAGCGGGTCGGCGAGGACCCGATCGAGGTCGGCTGCCCCGACGAGGAGCGCAAGTCCGACCCGACGGGTGTCGGCGACGCCTTCCGCGCCGGGTTCCTCTCCGGTCTCGCCTGGGGCGTCTCCCTGGAGCGCGCGGCGCAGGTGGGCTGCATGCTGGCGACGCTGGTCATCGAGACGGTGGGTACGCAGGAGTACCAGTTGCGCCGTGCTCACTTCATGGACCGCTTCACCAAGGCGTACGGGGACGACGCGGCGGCGGAGGTTCGCGAGCACCTGGGCTGAGTTTGCGTGTGCGTGTGCGTGTGCCTCGACGGGTCCGTGGTTGGCTGCGGGCCCGTTGGGGCTGGTTGCGCCCACGCGGCGGAGCCGCATGTCCAATGCAGCCCCGCGCCCCTGGGTCGGCTGCCCTCACGATCCTTGCCGGCTCACCCGGCATCAGCTCACCCGGCGCACGAGGTACGCCGTACCCCGGGGCGCCGCCTCCTCGCCCACGTACTCCTGCCCCCGCATCGCGCACCACGCCGGGATGTCCAGCCGGGCCGCCTCGTCGTCCGAGAGGACCCGTACCGTGCCGCCCACCGGCACATCGCCGAAGACCTTGGCCAGCTCGATGACCGGGACCGGGCACCGCTTGCCCAGCGAGTCCACCACCAGCTCCGCCGCGCGCACCGACGTGACCGGGGCGGCGGCCCCCAGCTGCTCCCGGACCCGGGCCACCACACCGGGCAGTACGCCGAGGAACCGCTCCACGTCCTCCTCCGCCACCCCCGGCGGCAGCGACACGCGGACGTTCCCCTCGCTCAGCACCCCCATCGCCTTCAGCACATGGCTCGGCTCCAGCGTGCCGCTCGTGCACGAGGAGCCCGAGGAGACGGCGAAGCCCTCCCGGTCCAGCTCGTGCAGCAGCGCCTCGCCGTCCACGTAGAGACAGGAGAAGGTGACGATCCCCGGCAGCCGCCGTACCGGATCGCCCACCACCTCCACGTCCGGCACGAGATGCGGCACCCGCGCCCGCACCCGCTCGGTCAGCTCGCGCAGCCGTACCGCCTCCGCGTCCGCCTCGGCCCGTACGGCGCGCAGCGCCGCCACCGCCGCGACGATCGCCGGGATGTTCCCGAAGTCGGCCGTGCGCCCCGACCGCCCCTCCTCGCGCGGCCCTTGGGGCTGGAACCGCACCCCCTTGCGCACCACGAGCAGCCCCACCCCGGCGGGTCCGCCCCACTTGCGCGCACTGGCGGTCAGCAGCGACCAGTCACCCCCGACCGCCCCCCACCCCAGCGACTGCGCGGCGTCCACCAGCAACGGCACCCCCGCCGCCCGGCACACCTCGGCCACCTCCGCCACCGGCTGCACGGTCCCCACCTCGTGATTGGCGGACTGCAGACACGCCAGCGCGGTGTCGGCGCGCAGGGCATCCCCGTACCCACGCACCGGGACGGCACCCCCACGGTCGACGGCGACCCGACTCACCGACCCGCCGTCGGCCTCCCACGCTTCCGCCGAATGGAGTACAGAGGAATGTTCGACCCCTGACACGATGAGGTGACGCCCCGTCCGCCGCCGCCCGGCCAGCGCCCCCGCGATCCCCTGCCGCACCGCATCGGTCCCGGAAGCGGTGAACACCACCTCGTCGGCCCGGCACCCCACCGCCTCCGCAGCCGCCTCCCGAGCCGCGTCCACCAGCACCCGAGCCCTGCGCCCCTCCCGATAGACCCGCCCAGGATCAGCCCACCCCTCCTCCAAAGAGGCCATCAGAGCCTGCCGGGCAACAGGATGAAGGGGAGCAACGGAAGCAGCGTCGAAGTAACTCACAAGCTCAACGTTAAAACTCCGGGCACGCCACGAAGGGGCGCGGGGAACTGCGCGAACGGCCCACCACATACCCGCACACGCCCCCAAATCGCAACAACCCACGGCGATTAGGCCCCATATCTCACCCCCGCCAATTGACCGGCGACGCGTATCCCCCCCTCCCCGCGAACCGCCGGAGGCCGTCGGCTAGGGTTTGGTCCGCATAAACATCCAAACCCCTGCCCGACGCAGGGCGGCGACCGACCAGCGAGAAGGCCGCAGCCGACCGCGCGGGCGAGACTCTCGGGAAGGCGCTACGTGAGTCCCAACGGCTCCGACCGCTCGCCGCGGCGCCCGATGCGGCGGAAGCTGCTGCAGGCACTGACCGCGGGCCTGGTCCTGGCGACCGCCACCGGTTGCACATACAAGGACTTCCCCCGCCTTGGTATGCCCACCCCGACCACGGAAGAGGCTCCCCGCATCCTCTCCCTGTGGCAGGGCTCCTGGGCCGCCGCGCTCGCTACCGGCGTGCTGGTGTGGGGCCTGATCCTGTGGAGCGTCATGTTCCACCGGCGCAGCCGCACCAAGGTCGAGGTTCCGCCGCAGACGCGGTACAACATGCCCATCGAGGCGCTGTACACGGTGGTCCCGATCATCATCGTCTCCGTGCTGTTCTACTTCACGGCACGCGACGAGTCGAAGCTCCTCAGCCTGGAGAAGAAGCCCGACGTCACGGTCAACGTGGTCGGCTTCCAGTGGAGCTGGGGCTTCAACTACATCGAGAACGTCCCGGGCTCCACCGGGAACGCCAAGACCGACCCGAACCTGGCCGCCATCCCGGACCGGTTCACGAAGGCATTCCCGGCGAACGCCGGCGGTGTCTACGACGTCGGCACCCCGGGTACGCGGAACCCGCAGACCAACAACCCCGGTCCGACGCTCTGGCTGCCCAAGGGCAAGACCGTTCGCTTCATCCTCACCTCGCGTGACGTCATCCACTCCTTCTGGGTGGTGCCGTTCCTGATGAAGCAGGACGTCATCCCGGGTCACACCAACGCCTTCCAGGTGACTCCCAACCACGAGGGCACCTTCCTCGGCAAGTGTGCCGAGCTGTGCGGCGTCGACCACTCCCGGATGCTGTTCAACGTGAAGGTCGTCTCCCCCGAGCGGTACGAGCAGCACCTCAAGGACCTCGCCAAGAAGGGGCAGACCGGTTACATTCCCGCCGGCATCGCGCAGACGAGCCACGAGAAGAACCGGGAGACGAACAACCTGTGAGCATCCTCAACGAACCCCAGGGTGCCGCCGCAGCCGACGCGTCCGACAGCGAGCTGCTGGTCAGGCGCAAGGAGCCCGGCAACGTCGTGGTGAAGTGGCTGACGACCACCGACCACAAGACGATCGGCACGCTCTACCTCGCGACGTCGTTCGCGTTCTTCCTCATCGGTGGTGTGCTGGCGCTGCTCATGCGCGCCGAGCTGGCCCGTCCGGGTCTGCAGATCATCTCCAATGAGCAGTTCAACCAGGCGTTCACGATGCACGGCACCGTGATGCTGCTGATGTTCGCGACGCCGCTGTTCGCCGGTTTCGCGAACTGGATCATGCCGCTGCAGATCGGCGCGCCCGACGTGGCGTTCCCGCGGCTGAACATGTTCGCCTACTGGCTCTACCTGTTCGGCTCGCTCATCGCGGTCGGCGGCTTCCTCACCCCGCAGGGTGCGGCCGACTTCGGCTGGTTCGCCTACTCCCCGCTGTCGGACGCGGTCCGTTCGCCGGGTGTCGGCGCCGACATGTGGATCATGGGTCTGGCCTTCTCCGGCTTCGGCACGATCCTCGGCTCGGTCAACTTCATCACCACGATCATCTGCATGCGCGCGCCCGGCATGACGATGTTCCGCATGCCGATCTTCGTGTGGAACGTGCTGCTGACCGGTGTGCTGGTCCTGCTGGCCTTCCCGGTCCTCGCGGCCGCGCTGTTCGCCCTGGAGGCGGACCGCAAGTTCGGTGCCCATGTCTTCGACGCCGCCAACGGCGGGGCCTTGCTATGGCAACACCTCTTCTGGTTCTTCGGCCATCCAGAGGTGTACATCATCGCCCTACCGTTCTTCGGCATCGTCTCCGAGATCATCCCGGTGTTCTCGCGCAAGCCGATGTTCGGCTACATGGGCCTGATCGCCGCCACGATCGCGATCGCGGGCCTCTCGGTCACTGTGTGGGCGCACCACATGTACGTCACCGGCGGTGTGCTGCTGCCGTTCTTCTCCTTCATGACGTTCCTCATCGCGGTCCCGACCGGTGTGAAGTTCTTCAACTGGATCGGCACGATGTGGAAGGGCTCACTGTCCTTCGAGACACCGATGCTCTGGACCACCGGCTTCCTGATCACCTTCGTGTTCGGTGGTCTGACCGGTGTCATCCTGGCCTCGCCCCCGATGGACTTCCACGTCTCCGACTCGTACTTCGTGGTGGCGCACTTCCACTACGTGGTCTTCGGTACGGTCGTCTTCGCGATGTTCGCCGGCTTCCACTTCTGGTGGCCGAAGTTCACCGGCAAGATGCTGGACGAGCGCCTGGGCAAGATCACCTTCTGGACGCTGTTCATCGGCTTCCACGGCACCTTCCTGGTCCAGCACTGGCTGGGCGCCGAGGGCATGCCCCGCCGGTACGCGGACTACCTGAACGCCGACGGCTTCACCGCCCTGAACACGGTCTCGACCATCGCCTCGTTCCTGCTGGGCCTGTCGATCCTGCCGTTCCTCTACAACGTGTGGAAGACGGCCAAGTACGGCAAGCCCGTCGGCGTGGACGACCCGTGGGGCTACGGCCGTTCGCTGGAGTGGGCGACCTCCTGCCCGCCCCCGCGGCACAACTTCCTCACCCTGCCGCGGATTCGCAGCGAATCCCCGGCGTTCGACCTGCACCACCCCGAGATCGCCGCGCTGGAGCAGCTTGAGCACGCCGGTCACGGCGCCGCCATCGCGGGCAGCAAGGAGGCCGGCAAGTGAAGATCCAGGGCCGGATGTTCATCTGGCTGAGCTTCTTCGTCCTGATCATGGCCGTCGTGTACGGCGTGTGGTCGAAGGAGCCGGCCGGCACCACGGCGCTCTTCCTGGCCTTCGGCCTGTGCATCATGATCGGCTTCTACCTGGGCTTCACCGCCCGGCGGGTCGACGCGGGCGCGCAGGACGACAAGGAGGCCGACGTCTCGGACGGCGCGGGCGAGCTGGGCTTCTTCAGCCCGCACAGCTGGCAGCCGCTCTCCCTGGCGGTCGGCGGCGCCCTGGCCTTCCTCGGTATCGCGGTCGGCTGGTGGCTCGTCTACTTCGCGGCGCCGCTGATCCTGATCGGCCTGTTCGGCTGGGTCTTCGAGTACTACCGCGGTGAGAACCGCACCCAGTAGGACAGCCCCGTAGCACAGCGCGTGGCGCACCGGGAGCCCGGACACTCCGTCAGGAGGGTCCGGGCTCCTCCGTTTGCCGCAGTGTCCGTCCCTCGTCCGAGGTACGCGCCGCGCATCCGGACTTTTCGCCTCATAACGTAATCATATGAATCACACTGCGCGGACCCGCACTGTCGTCAGCTGCACCCTGGTGGTGGCCGCCCTCGGCGCGGGCGTCACCGGCTGCGGCGCGGGCGGCAACGCCGCCCTGGCGACCAAGCCGTACGACGCGGCGGGCCAGATCTCCTTCACCGGCCCCACCGAGGCGGGCAAGCGGGTGGACCCGGACAAGCCCCTGGAAGTCACCCTGAAGAGCGATGAGGGCCGGATCACGGACGTCACCGCCCGGGACGCCACGGGGCGCTATGTGACGGGCGAACTCGCCGCCGACGGCGGCCGCTGGCACAGCACCTCCCCGCTGGCCGCGAACGCCCATTACACGGTCCAGGTCAGCACCGAGGACGACGACGGCGCACCCGGCCGCAAGGTCCTCACCTTCGACACCACCAAGACCACGGGCAAGAAGACCCTGGGCGTCACCTTCGGGCCCGAGGCGGGCGAGTACGGCGTCGGACAGCCCATCACCGTCCAGCTGGACCAGGAGATCAAGGACAAGGCGCAGCGGGCCGTCGTGGAGCGGGGCCTCCGGGTCACGTCGGTGCCGGCCGTGCAGGGGTCCTGGTACTGGGTCGGCGACAAGGAACTCCACTACCGGCCCAAGGAGTACTGGCCCGCCCACGCCACCGTCCAGGTGCACAGCGACCTGGACGGCATCAAGATCAACGACAAGCTCTCGGGCGGCACGACCAAGGATCTGAAGATCACCATCGGCGACCGGGTCGAGGCCATCACCGACGCCGCCACCCACCAGCTGACGTTCTACAAGAACGGCCAGGTGATCAACCAGATTCCGGTCACCACCGGAAAGCCCGGCTTCGAGACCCGCAACGGCGTCAAGGTGGTCCTGGAGAAGCAGTACTTCGTACGGATGCGCGGCACCACGGTCGGCATCGCCGAGGGCAGCTCCGACTCCTACGACCTGCCGGTCTACTACGCCACCCGGGTGACCTGGTCCGGTGAATACGTCCACGCCGCGCCCTGGTCGGTGGGCTCGCAGGGGTACGCCAACGTCAGCCACGGCTGCACCGGCATGAGCACCTCGAACGCCGAGTGGTTCTTCGACCACGTACGTCCCGGAGACGTCGTCAAGGTCGTCAACTCCAACGGCCACGCCATGGAGGACTTCGGCAACGGCTTCGGCGACTGGAACCTGGACTGGAAGAAATGGAGCGCGGGCAGCGCCCTCAACGGCGGCTCCGGCGCCCCCGCCAACCCCCAGGACTCGGTGCGGCTGCGCCCGGCGGCGGCCTGAGCGGCGACGCGGGAGCCGTACGCCCGTCCTGGCGGCTCCCGCGCCCGGAGGCCGTCTCAGGCGCTCTGCAGCCGCCGTCGGCGCAGCAGGGACGCCAGGGCCTCGGCGAACTCCATCGGGTCGACCGGCAGCGTCACCGCCGCGTCGGCCCGGCTCCAGGTGGCCAGCCAGGCGTCTTGGGGGCGGCCCATCAGCAGCAGCACGGGCGGGCAGTCGAAGACCTCGTCCTTGAGCTGGCGGCACAGCCCCATGCCGCCCATCGGCACGGCCTCGCCGTCCAGCACGCACACGTCGATGCCGCCCGCGTCCACCGCGCGCACCGCGGCCTCGGGCGTCGCGCACTCCACGAACTCCACCCGGGGCACGTCCGGGGCCGGCCTGCGGCCGGTGGCCAGCCGCACCTGTTCCCGGGTGGTGGAGTCGTCGCTGTACACCAGCACAGTGGCGGTCGGCTGCATGGTTCCTCCGAGACGTCGGCGTCGTACGGACGGGCCTTTCCGGGGCGGATGTTACTCCGCCGAACACCACGTCAACACCGGTACGACAAGCCCGGACACTCCGAACGGCACCCCCGGAGTGAGGGCGAGATAAGCGACCGACATAATGTCGGTCGTGGCGACAGCAACGACAGTAGAAACCGGGCACGCGCACCCGTCGGTCAATCGGCCGAACCTCACCAGCGTCGGAACCATCATCTGGCTGAGTTCCGAGCTGATGTTCTTCGCGGCCCTCTTCGCGATGTACTTCACCCTCCGGTCCGTGACCGGAGCGGCGCACTGGAAGGAGATGGCGCACGCGCTCAACGTGCCCTTCTCCGCGACGAACACCACGATCCTGGTGCTCTCCTCGCTCACCTGTCAGCTCGGCGTGTTCGCCGCCGAGCGCGGTGACGTGAAGAAGCTCCGCGCGTGGTTCATCGCTACCTTCATCATGGGTGCGATCTTCATCGGCGGGCAGATCTACGAGTACACCGAACTGGTGAAGAAGGACGGGATCTCCCTGTCCTCCGACCCGTACGGCTCGGTGTTCTACCTGACCACCGGCTTCCACGGCCTGCACGTGACGGGCGGTCTCATCGCCTTCCTGCTGGTACTGGGCCGTACCTACGCGGCGAAGCGGTTCACCCATGAGCAGGCGACCGCCGCCATCGTCGTGTCCTACTACTGGCACTTCGTCGACGTGGTCTGGATCGGCCTCTTCGCCACGATCTACCTGATCAAGTAGCGGGGACCGTTCCCGCACATCCAGAAGCACCGACGCAGAAGATCCTGACACCGGGGTAATCCGTGAAAAAGCTCTCCTCACGACGACGCCATCCGCTGGCGGCGGTCGTCGTCCTACTCCTCGCGCTGGCGGCAACTGGGGGGCTGTACGCCGCGTTCGCACCCGCGAGCAAGGCCCAGGCCGATGAAACCTCCCAGTCCCTGACCATCAAGGAGGGCAAGAAGCTCTACGAGGTCGGCTGCGCCAGCTGCCACGGCACCGGTGGCCAGGGCTCCTCCGACGGGCCCAGCCTGGTCGGCGTCGGCGCCGCCGCGGTCGACTTCCAGGTCGGCACCGGCCGTATGCCGGCCTCGACCTCCCAGATGGCTCAGCTCCCGCGCAAGAAGACCATCTACACCCAGGCCCAGATCGACCAGCTCGCCGCGTACGTCGCGTCGCTGGGCGCCGGCCCGAGCGTGCCCACGAAGGAGCAGTACGGCCCGGAAGGCGCGGACATCGCCGCCGGCGGCGAGCTGTTCCGCACCAACTGCGCGCAGTGCCACAACTTCACCGGCAAGGGTGGTGCCCTCACCAAGGGCAAGTACGCGCCCAGCCTTGAGGGCGTCGACCCCAAGCACATCTACGAGGCCATGCAGACCGGCCCGCAGAACATGCCGTCCTTCCCCGACACCACGATGACGGAGAAGAACAAGAAGGACATCATCGCGTACCTGCACGCGGTCAACGGCAGCGAGACCGAGAACCCGGGCGGTCTGGAGCTGGGCGGCCTCGGGCCGGTCAGTGAGGGTCTGTTCGCCTGGATCTTCGGCCTCGGCGCGCTGATCGCGGTAGCCGTCTGGGTCGCCGCTCGGACCGCAAAGGCCAAGAAGTCATGAGTAGCCAAGACAATTCTGAAGAGAACCTGCCCGCTGAGCAGGACCACGCGCACGGCGCGGTAAGCGTCGCGGACGAGAAGAACCCGTTCGCCGACCCGGGGCTGCCG
Source organism: Streptomyces sp. NPDC005435 (assembly GCF_040703155.1). Taxonomy (NCBI): domain Bacteria; kingdom Bacillati; phylum Actinomycetota; class Actinomycetes; order Kitasatosporales; family Streptomycetaceae; genus Streptomyces; species Streptomyces sp. NPDC005435. Next base: position 169,193 of record NZ_JBEXEQ010000015.1, on the reverse strand, counting down.
CCCCACGAGCACCGGATCCAGGACATCGACGAGCGGGCCGCCGACCGGTCCGAGCGCGCGGTCGCCCTGCTGTTCACGATCTCGATGCTGGCGACCCTCGGCTTCATCGCCTCGTACGTCACCATCCCGCGTGACAAGGCGATCTTCGTCTTCCCGATCGGGCACATCAGCGCGCTGAACTTCGCGCTGGGTCTGACCCTCGGTACGGCGCTGTTCTGCATCGGCGCGGGTGCCGTCCACTGGGCGCGCACCCTGATGTCCGACGTCGAGATGGTGGCCGAGCGTCACCCGATCGCGGCGGAGCCCACGGTCCGCGCCCAGGTCTTCGACGACTTCCGTCAGGGAGCCGCAGAGTCGGGGATCGGCCGTCGCAAGCTGATCCGCAACACCATGTTCGGCGCGCTGGCCCTGGTGCCGCTCTCCGGTGTCATGCTGCTGCGCGACCTCGGCCCGCTGCCCCACAAGTCGCTCCGCCACACGCTGTGGGCGAAGGGCAAGCTCCTCGTCAACGTGAACACCAACGAGCCGCTGCGTCCCGAGGACGTGGCCGTGGGCTCGCTGACCTTCGCCAAGCCCGAGGGCCTGGAGGAGACCGACGAGGACTTCCAGAACCAGATCGCCAAGGCGGCCCTGATGATCGTCCGGCTCCAGCCGGAGAACATCAAGGACAAGCAGGAACTGGCGTGGTCGCACGAAGGCATCGTCGCCTTCTCCAAGATCTGCACCCACGTCGGCTGCCCGATCTCCCTGTACGAGCAGCAGACGCACCACGTGCTCTGCCCGTGCCACCAGTCCACCTTCGACCTCTCCGACGGCGCCCGGGTGATCTTCGGTCCCGCCGGTCACGCCCTGCCCCAGCTGCACATCGGCGTGAACGACGAGGGTTACCTCGAAGCGCTCGGCGACTTCGCGGAGCCCGTCGGTCCTGCATTCTGGGAGCGCGGATGAGTACTGCGAACAACGACGCTTCCCGCCCCGGCGGGAAGGCTCCGGCCGGCGAGCGCATCGCCGACTGGGCGGACGGCCGGCTGGGGATCTTCTCCCTGGCCAAGGCCAACATGCGCAAGGTCTTCCCGGACCACTGGTCGTTCATGCTCGGCGAAGTGTGCATGTACAGCTTCCTGATCATCATCCTCACGGGTGTGTATCTGACGCTGTTCTTCCACCCGTCGATGAACGAGGTGGAGTACCACGGCAGTTACGTCCCGCTCCAGGGACAGCTCATGTCGGAGGCGTTCAGCTCCACGCTGCACATCTCCTTCGACGTGCGCGGTGGTCTGCTCATCCGGCAGATCCACCACTGGGCCGCGCTGATCTTCCTCGCGGGCATGTTCGTGCACATGATGCGCGTGTTCTTCACCGGCGCGTTCCGCAAGCCGCGTGAGGTCAACTGGCTGTTCGGCTTCCTGCTGTTCGTCCTCGGCATGTTCACCGGTTTCACCGGTTACTCGCTCCCGGACGACCTGCTCTCCGGCACCGGTGTGCGCTTCACCGAGGGCGCGATCCTGTCCATGCCGATCGTCGGCACGTACATCTCGTTCTTCCTCTTCGGCGGCGAGTTCCCGGGCCACGACTTCGTGGCGCGGTTCTACTCGATCCACATCCTGCTGCTGCCGGGCATCATGCTCGGGCTGATGGTGGCTCACCTGATCCTGGTCTTCTACCACAAGCACACGCAGTTCGCGGGTCCGGGGAAGAAGGAGACCAACGTCGTCGGCATGCCGCTGCTGCCGGTGTACATGGCCAAGGCCGGAGGCTTCTTCTTCCTGGTCTTCGGTGTCATCGCCGTCATCGCGGCCATCGCGCAGATCAACCCCATCTGGGCGATGGGCCCCTACCGGCCCGACCAGGTGTCCACCGGCGCCCAGCCCGACTGGTACATGGGCTTCGCCGAGGGTCTGGTCCGCTACATGCCGGGCTGGGAGATCAACTTCTGGGGCCACACGCTGGTCCTGGGCGTCTTCATCCCGCTGGTGCTCTTCGGTGTCGTGCTGATGGCCATCGCGGTCTACCCGTTCATCGAGTCCTGGGTCACCGGCGACAAGAGCGAGCACCACATCCTGGACCGCCCGCGCAACGCCCCGACGCGTACCGCGTTCGGTGTCGCCTGGATCACGGTCTACATGATCGGTCTCGTCGGCGGTGGCAACGACCTGTGGGCCACCCACTTCCACCTGTCGATCAACGCCGTGACCTGGTTCGTCCGCATCGGCTTCTTCGCGGGCCCGGTGGTCGCGTTCATCATCACCAAGCGGATCTGCCTCGGCCTCCAGCGCCGCGACAAGGACAAGGTGCTGCACGGCCGCGAGACCGGCATCATCAAGCGCCTGCCGCACGGTGAGTTCATCGAGGTGCACGAGCCGCTCAGCCAGGAGCAGCTGCACACCCTGACGGCGCACCACCAGTACGAGCCGGCCGAGATCGGCGCGACGGTGGACGAGAACGGTGTCGAGCGCAAGGTGACGGCGTCGCAGCGACTGCGCGTCAAGCTGTCCAACGCCTACTACGGCGAGGACAACCAGATCCCCAAGCCGACCGTCGAGGAGTACAAGGAGATCACGAGCGGCCACGGCCACCACTGATCCCCGCGTCGCCACACGCACGAAGGGCCCCCTCCGGATTCCGGGCGGGGCCCTTCGCCCTGTTCGGGCTGGATAGGGTGGGGGTGGGCACCCGCGTGCCCCCCGTACGAGGACTTTTCACACCAGGAGCGGCTGATGAGCGCTGTGACCCCCGCTGGAGGCGACACCGCGGCGGGCCGTTCCTGGCCCGTCGTACTGAACTCCCTGCTGGAGGGCGAGGACCAGAGCGCCGACGCGACCGCCTGGGCGATGGACCGGCTCCTGCGCGGCGAGGCGACCGACGCCCAGATCGCCGGGTTCCTGGTCGCGCTGCGCGCCAAGGGCGAGACGGTCCAGGAGATCACCGGCATCGTCCGGGCGATGTACGACCACGCGAACACCATCGAGGTGCCGGGCCGGACCGTCGACATCGTCGGCACCGGCGGCGACGGCGCCAAGACCGTGAACATCTCCACGATGTCCTCGATCGTGGTCGCGGGCACCGGCGCCAAGGTCATCAAGCACGGCAACCGCGCCGCGTCCTCCGCCTCCGGCTCCTCCGACGTGCTGGAGAAGCTCGGCGTCAACCTGGAGCTGACCCCGAAGCGGGTGGCCGAGGTCGCGGAGGAGGCGGGGATCACCTTCTGCTTCGCGATCAAGTTCCACCCGGCGCTGCGGCACGTGGGCGCCGCGCGCGGCCAGCTCGGCATCCGTACGGTCTTCAACGTCATCGGCCCGCTGACCAACCCGGCGCGGGTGCGGTCGCAGGCGGTCGGGGTCGCCAACCTCGCCATGGCGCCCATCGTGGCGGGCGTCTTCGCCGAGCGGGGCAACTCCTCCCTGGTCTTCCGGGGCGAGGACGGGCTCGACGAGCTGACGACGACCTCGCCCTCGCGGGTGTGGATCGTGCGCGACGGCAAGGTCACCGAGGAGGTCTTCGACCCGCGTGACGTCGGCATCGAGCTGGTCCCGGTGGACGCCCTGCGCGGCGGCGACCCGGCGTACAACGCGGAGGTCGCCCGCAGGCTCCTGGACGGCGAGACGGGCCCCGTACGGGACGCGGTGCTGCTGAACTCCGCGGCCGCGCTGGTGGCCCTGGACCCGACCGGGGCGCCCCTGGCGGACCAGCTGCGCGAGGGCATGGCACGGGCGGCGGAGTCCATCGACTCCGGGGCGGCCCGGCGGACGCTGGAGCGGTGGGTGGCGGCGACGAACCGCTGAGGCGGCGGTGACGAGCCGCTGAGGTTCCGGCGGTGCCCGCGCGGCCGGCGTCCCGCGATCCGGACGCCGGTTGCGCGAACCGCCGGGCCCCCGCTAGCTTTTTGATCAGGTCACGAGTGACAGCCAACAGGCCCCGGCCGGCTGTCCGGCAACCCTCCGTCCGTGGCGGGGTGCCCCGGGTGAGGACCAGGCCGTAGGCAGCGAGGTCTACGGCAAGCGCGGTCGAGGGAGCCTTCCTTGAGCAAGCGAATGCGTTAGGGCCGCAGAGCCCCGCCTCCGCACGCCCCTTCTTCTCTTCCCGAGTTCGCCGCGTGCCGGGCCTTGTCGTACCCGCGCGCCGACTCCGGGCTTTCTCACGGGAGTTGACCCCTCATGTCCGTGCTCACCGCTGCCCCCGCCGTCCTCGCCCCGCTGCCCGTCCTCGGGTCCGGGGTCACCGTCCCGCTCGTCACCGGCGGCGAGGTGGAGTACGCCGCGCTGGACTACGCGGCCAGTGCCCCCGCCCTCCGGCGCGTCTGGGACGACGTGGCCGCCTACGCGCCGTACTACGGCAGCGTCCACCGGGGCGCCGGGCAGCTGTCCCGGCTCTCCACGGAGCTGTTCGAGAACGCCCGCCGCACGGTCGCCCGGTTCCTGGACTGCCGGGCCGACGACCAGGTGGTGTTCACCCGCTCCACCACCGACTCGCTGAACCTGCTGGCCCGGGCGCTGCCCGCCGGGTGCGAGGTGTTCGTCTTCGAGACCGAGCACCACGCGGCGCTGCTGCCCTGGCCGCAGGACCGGGTCACCGTCCTCGCCGCGCCCCGCAGCCCCAGGGCGGCCGTGGCCACGCTGGAGCGGGCCCTCGCCGCGCGGGACACCGCCGCTCCGGCACTGGTGTGCGTCACCGGGGCCTCCAATGTCACCGGGGAGCTGTGGCCGGTGCGCGAGCTGGCGGCGGCCGCGCACGCGCACGGCGCCCGGATCGTCCTGGACGCGGCCCAGCTGGCCCCGCACCACCCGGTGAGCGTGCGCGAGCTGGACGTGGACTGGGTGGCCTTCTCCGGGCACAAGCTGTACGCGCCCTTCGGCTCGGGTGTGCTCGCCGGGCGCGCCGACTGGCTCACGGCCGCCGAGCCGTACCTCGCGGGCGGCGGGGCGAGCCGCCGGGTCGTACGGGGTGCGGACGGCCGCGTCGAGGTGGAGTGGCACGAGGGCGCCGCCCGGCACGAGGCGGGCTCCCCGAACGTCATCGGCGCCTACGCCATCGCCTCCGCCTGCGCGGCGCTGGAGGAGGCGGGGCTCGACCGTCTGGCCGAGCGGGAGGCGGTGCTGATCCGCCGGGTGCGCGAGGGTCTCGCGGAGGTGCCCGGCGTGCGCGTCCTCTCCCTCTTCGGGGACGACGCCCCGCGCGTCGGCGTGCTGTCCTTCGTGGTGGCCGGCTGGAACGGCTCCCGCCTGGCCGCCGCGCTCTCCGCCGAGTACGGCATCGGCGTCCGCGACGGCCTCTTCTGCGCCCACCCCCTCCTGCGCACCCTCCTCGACGGCACCCCCGACACCGACGCCGACTGCGGCACCCCGGACGCCCCCCTGAACGCGGTCCGCGTCAGCTTCGGCGCGGGCACCCCGGAGGAACACGTCGACCGCTTCGTGGCGGCCCTGCGCGAACTGGTCGAGCACGGCGCGAAGTGGCGCTACCGCACGGAGAACGGGCAGTGCGTCCCGGAGTCCTGACGGGCGTCCTTCCGGGTCCGGCCGGCGGGGTGAGAAGTCCGACCGGCGAGGCTGCCGCCTCCTCGCGCCGTCCCGGCGGCGCGGGCGGCTGCCACGGACCGGCCGCCGGGCATCCGGCGCGGAGTGCGGCCGGCCGCGAGGGCGCGCCGCCGGAGGTGGACCGTCGAACCGCCGGAGGCTCTAGTTGTCGAGGCCGATCGCGAACGCCGCCTCCAGGTCGTGCTGGGAGTACGTGCGGAAGGCGACGTGGGTGTCGGTGCCCTCGACGCCGGGGATCTTGCTGATGCGGCCGGGGATGACCTCGGCGAGGTCCTCGTGGCGGGCGACGCGGACCATGGCGATGAGGTCGTAGGTGCCGGTGACGGAGAAGACCTCGCTCACGCTGTCCAGCGCGGCGATCTGCTCGGCGATCTCCGGAATCCGGTCCACGCTGGTCTTGATCAGGACGATTGCGGTGATCACGGCTGCTTTTCTCCCTCGGGCGCCGGGGCCGGAACGGCCTTCACTCTAGCCCGCCGCCCGTACCGCACCCACGCGTAGCCGAACCCCAGGCAGAAGCCGACCACGTGGGCGAGGTAGGCCACCCCGGGTCCCTCGGGGGCGCGGGAGGCCGCGAACCACTGGAGGGCGGCCCAGAAGGGGAGGACCACCCAGGCCGGGAAGCGCAGGGGGAGGAAGAAGAGAAAGGGGAGCAGACTGGTGACACGGGCGCGCGGGAAGAGGTGTAGGAAGGCGCCGAGCACCGCCGAGATCGCCCCGGAGGCGCCGACCAGGGACTGTTCGGAGGTCGCGTTGGCGAGCGCGTAGCCCAGCAGGGCGAGATAGCCGCAGCCGAGGTAGAACAGCGTGAACTCGACCCGGCCCATCCGCTCCTCGGTCATCACCCCGAAGACGAGGAGGAAGAGCATGTTGCCGAGCAGATGCACCCAGCTCCCGTGCACGAACAGCGCCGTGGCCGGCGTCAGCACCTCCCGCACCGGCCCGGCGAACAGCTCGGCCGGGATCACCCCCCAGTGCCGGAAGTACGCCCGCTGCGCGGCCGGCAGCGCCTCCCCCGTGCCGTACGCCCGGGTGAGACCCGAGGCCGGGCCCAGGGCGAAGAGCAGACAGCACAGGGCGATGAGGCCGTACGTCATCGGGGCCGGGGAACTCCGGACCGCTCGGAAGGTCCGCCCCGCACCCGCACTCCACTCTCTGATCATGAATACAGAGCATGACGTAACCGGACGCACCGGTACACACCGCCTCGCCGCCGTGGACGGACGGGCGACGGATGCCCCGCAGGCCGTAGGGTTACGAGCCACACGCGTCGGTGCACGGCGCGCACGGACCCGAGAAGGAAGCGAACAGCCACGATGACGGTTCCCCCGCCGACCGCCACGACGCGATGGCGCTGCACCCTCTGCGGCAACCTCACCCGGTTCGACGTGACCCGCTCCTCCAAGGTCGTCGAGTACGTCCATCTCGACCTGGCCGGGGAACCCACCGTCGAGGAGCGCGAGGTGGTCAGTGAGACCATCGAGTCGGTCCGCTGCCGCTGGTGCAACGCGGTGGACCAGGTGGAACTCGTGGACAGGCCGGGCGCCGGCTCCTGAGCGGAGCGGCCCGCGAAGACAGTAGAGGCATTGGGGTGTGACGGATGGTGGAGACCGGGGGCGGGGGGCCGGACGACGGCACCGCCGAGGTGCTTGACCGTCCGCTGCCCGACGGCGTGCGCCGGCGGGTCGTGCAGATCGTCTCGGACGCCTTCGGCTCGCTGACCCTGGCCGAACTGCCCGCCCAGCTGCGGCAGTACGCCCGCTTCGCGCCCAACCGCCGGGCCAAGTTCGCCGGCAACGCGATGGCCGCCGCCCTGGAGACGGACCGGCTGTTCCGCCAGCGGGTCGGGGAGCGGTACAGAGAGACCCAGCCGGAGCTGTCCGGCGCCCTGGACTCCGGCTCGCCGCCCCCGGCCGCGGACCCGCTCGACGTGGCGGCCGCGGCCTATGTGCTGCGCCCGGCGGGCTGGGTCAAGCTGGTCACGGCGGCCGGCGAGGAGGCCCAGCGCGCCGACGCGGAGCGGGCCGACGAGGAGAGCCGGGCCGAACTGGAGCGGCTGCGCGAGGAGTTGGCGCACGCCCGCGAGCACACCCGCACCGAGACCGAACGGCTGCGCACCGAGCTGGACTCGGCCCGCAAGGAGTCCGAGTCGCTGCACCGCAAGCTGCGTTCGGCGCTCAGCGACGTCAAGCGCGGGGAGGCCGCGCTGCGCAAGGCGCGGACCGAGATGGACACGGCGCGCGCCGAGGCGCAGGCCCAGGTGTCGGCGGCCGAGAGCGAGTCCCGGCGGCTGAAGGCCCGGCTCGGCGAGGCGGAGGCGGCCCTGGAGGCCACCCGCCGGGCCGCCCGCGAGGGCCGCAGCGTCGAGGACATGCGGGTACGGCTGCTGCTGGACACCGTGCTGGAGTCGGCGCAGGGGCTGCGCCGGGAGCTGGCGCTGCCGCCGGTCTCCGTGCGCCCGGCCGAGACCGTGGACGCGGTGGAGCCGGGGCGTATGACCCCGAAGGACATCGCGGCCCGCGCCCTGTCCGAGCACGACCCGGCGATCCTCGACCAGTTGCTCGCGCTGCCGCAGGCGCATCTGGTCGTCGACGGCTACAACGTCACCAAGACCGGCTATCCCCAGATGCCCCTGGAGAAGCAGCGGCTCAGGCTCCTCGGCCAGCTCTCCGCGCTCGCCGCGCAGACCGGCGCCGAGGTCACCTGTGTCTTCGACGGCGCCGAACTGGCCGCGCCGGTGCTGCTCGCGCCGCCGCGCGGGGTCCGGGTGCTGTTCTCCAAGCCGGGGGTCACCGCCGACGAGCTGATCCGTCAGCTGGTGCGGGCCGAGCCGCCGGGCCGGCCGGTGATCGTCGCGTCCACGGACCGGGAGGTCGCCGACGGAGTCGCGCGTTCCGGTGCCCGTCCCGTGGCCTCTGCGGTACTTCTCAAGCGACTGTCCTGAAGGGCGCCTTAAGGGCAACGGACGTACACATTGCCCGAATTGAGGGCAAAGATGAACGACGTTGGGTCAATCCTGCGTCACTTCTTGTGAGTTGAGTGCAAAAAATGCATGGTGGGTTTGGATTTTTTGCTGTGAGGATTTGAACTGATCACGGCGAGGTCACTAGGGTCAGGGCTCGAACCTCCTAGCGGGTGATCACTCACAAGAAGGAGTTCCAACTCCGTGGCGTCCCACCGTCGACCCAAGCAGCCGAACCGCACGCGTGTCACCGTGCTGACCGCAGCGGCCGCCGCCGCTGTCGCGCTGAGCGCGAACGCGGCCAACGCGGCCCCGACCGAGAAGCTCGGCAAGAGCGAGGTCAAGGCGAAGGTCGACAAGCTCTACGAGCAGGCCGAGCAGGCCACCGAGAAGTACAACGGTGCCAAGGAGAAGCAGGAGAAGCTCCAGAAGGAGATCTCCACCATCCAGGACAACGTCGCGCGCGGTCAGCAGGACCTCAACAAGCTGCGCGACGGCCTGGGTTCGATGGCCACCGCCCAGTACCGCTCGGGCGGCCTCGACCCCTCCGTGCAGCTCTTCCTCTCCTCGGACCCGGACGACTACCTCGACAAGGCGTCCACGATGGACCAGTTGAGCGCCCAGCAGGTCGAGGGTCTGAAGAAGATCCAGGACAAGCAGCGCGAACTGGCCCAGGAGCGCGCCGAGGCCACCGAGAAGCTCAAGGACCTCGCCTCCACCCGCACCGAGCTGGGCAAGAAGAAGCAGGAAGTGCAGGGCAAGCTCGCCGAGGCGCAGAAGCTGCTCAACACCCTGACCGCCAAGGAGAAGCAGGAGCTCGCCGACAAGCAGGCGCGCGCCGACCGCTCCTCCGCCGAGCGCGTCCAGCTGGGCGGCAACGTCAAGGGCTCCGGCTTCGCGGGCGCCGCGTTCTCCGCCGCCCAGAGCCAGATCGGCAAGCCGTACGTCTACGGTGCCACCGGCCCCTCCTCCTTCGACTGCTCGGGTCTGACCTCGTGGGCCTACGCCCAGGCCGGCGTCACCATCCCGCGCACCTCCGAGCAGCAGGCCAACATCGGCACCCGCATCACCTCGGTGAACGACCTCCAGGTCGGCGACCTGGTCTTCTTCTTCAACGACATCCACCACGTCGGCCTCTACGCGGGCAACGGCCAGATCCTGCACGCCCCGCGCACCGGCACGGTCGTCCGCTACGAGTCGATGAGCACCATCGGCGGCCCGTTCATGTTCGGCGTCCGCGTCTGACGAGCCCTCCGAACGGGCGAATCGCACCACCGCCCGGCGACCCCGCGCCCCGCCCCTGACCTGCGTCGGTGGCGGGGCGTCACCGTGCGTGTCCACGAGGGTCTTTGGCCGCCGCCCTGCCTTGCGGTTATGGTCTGGCGCGTTTCCCCGGCGGCCTGGGTCTCCCCGTCCCCGGTGCCGGGGGAGCGGTCATGTCCGCCAGCGGAAGGACTGCCGTGGGGGCCCATCGCCGCCTCGCCACCACCGGATGCGACCGGGGCACCGCCGCCCTGTGCGTGCTGTCGGCCGCGGCCGCCGCGCTCGGCGCCGTACCGGCCCACGCGAGCCCGCACCCGAACCCCCGGGCCGAACTGGACCGGCTCTACGCCGAGGCCGAGCGGGCCACCGAGGCCTACGACCGGGCCGACGAACGCGCCGGCACCCTGCGCCGCGAGGTCCACCGCGCCCAGGACCGCCTCGCACGCGACCAGCAGAAGGTCAACGACCTGCGCGAGCAGCTCGGTTCGCTCGCCGGGGCCGAGTACCGCTCCGGCGGCCTCGACCCGTCCGTCGCCCTGTTCCTCTCCGCCCGCCCCGAGCACTACCTCGACCAGGCCTCCGTCCTCGACCGCGTCGGCACCCGGCAGGCCGGACAGCTCCGCGAGCTGCGGACCCGGCTGCGCGAGGTCGCCCAGGAGCGCGCCGAGGCCGCCGGGAAACTCGCCGATCTCGAACGCGGCCGCGCGGCCGTCGCCCGGCACAAGCGCGCCGTACGCGCCAAACTCGCCGCCGCCCGGCGCCTGTTCGACTCCCTGCCCGCCGCCGAGCGCGCCGCCTACGACCGCGCGGGCCGCTCCGACCGCCCCGGCCTGGACGCCCTGCTCGGCACGGGCGCCCCCGACGCCCGCGCGGCCGCCGCGCTCGCCGCCGCCCGCTCCGCCCTCGGCCGCCCGTACGTGTGGGGCGCGAGCGGCCCCTCCTCCTTCGACTGCTCCGGCCTCATGCAGTGGGCCTACGCCCACGCCGGCATCCAGCTCCCGCGCACCTCCCAGGAACAGCGCTTCGCCGGCCGCCGCGTCTCGCTCGCCGAGGCCCGCCCCGGCGACCTCGTCTTCTACCGCGCCGACGCCAGCCATGTCGCGATGTACGTCGGCCACGGGCAGGTCGTCCACGCCCCGCACCCCGGCGCCGCCGTCCGCTTCGACCCGGTCGGCATGATGCCCGTCTCCTGGGTGACCAGGCCCTGAGCCGCCCGGCCGGTGCTCCCCACCCTCTACGATCGGACGATGGCCGGACGGGCACGGGTGTGGAGCGTCGTGGCGGCGGCGCTCTGTCTGCCGCTCGCCGGCTGCGGCGCGCCCACGGCCGACAGCGCCAAGGCCCAGGTGCAGCACCTCCTGGACCGCCGCGCCGCCGCCCTGCTCGGCCACGACGAGCACGGCTGGGCCGCGACCGGCGCCCCCGCCGCCTACCCCCGGCTGCGCGCCCTGCCGCTCGCCTCCTGGACGTACAGGGTCACCGCCGTCCGCCGCACCGGCACGGGCGCCGCCGCCGACGCCGAACTGCGCTACCGCATCGCGGGCTACGACACCGCCCCCGCCGTCGCCCGCCGCACCCTCACCCTCGGCCGCGCGGCCGACGGCGGCTGGTACGTCACCGCCGACGCCCCCGCCCGCTCCGCCGGACGCCAGCTGTGGGACGAGGGCACCGTCACCGCCGTCCAGGGCACCCACAGCCTGGTGCTGGGCACCGGGGCGAGCGCCGCCGAGCTGCGCGGGTACGCCCGGCTCGCCGACCGCGCCGTACCGGCCGTCTCCGGGGCCTGGGGCACCGGATGGGCGCGCCGGGTCGTGGTCGTCGTACCGCGCACCCTGGACGGCATGGCGGCGCTGCTGGGCTCGCCCGCCTCCGAGTACCGGGGGATCGCCGCCGTCACCACCGCCGAGACCGGCAGCGCCCGGGACACCCCGGCGGACCGGGTGATCGTCAACCCGGAGGCGTACGGGGCGCTCGGGGACCTCGGCAAACAGGTCGTGCTCACCCACGAGACCACCCATGTCGCCACCCGCGCCGCCACCACGGCCGCCACCCCGCTGTGGCTCTCCGAGGGCTGCGCCGACTGGACCGGCTACCTCGGCACCGGCCGCACCCCCGCCGAGATCGCCCCCGAACTCGCCCGCGCCGTGCGCGACGGACACACCCCGGCCGCGCTCCCCGCCGACCGGGACTTCGGCTTCACCAGCGACCCCGTCCGCCTCGCGCGCTCCTACGAGGAGGGCTGGCTGGCCTGCCGGATGATCGCCGGCCACTGGGGCGAGCCCCGGCTGCGCGCCTTCTACCGCGCCGTCGGCGCCCACGGCCGGCGCGCGGGCGCGGTCGAGGCCGCGCTGAAAGGGGTGCTCGGCACCACCCCGGCCGAGTTCACCGCCCGGTGGCGGGACTACACGCGTGACCAGCTGGGCTGAGCCCGCTCAGGAGCCGACGGGGGCCTCGTCGGCCGGGGCTTCGCCGACCGGTGCCTCGTCGGCCGGTGCGGACCGCTGCGGGGCCGGCGTGGTGGGCACCGGGGGCACGGTCGAGCGCCACAGCCGGCGGCCCGCCGAGAGGGCGGCGGCGACCAGCAGCCCGTTGCGGACGAACATCAGCGTGACGCCGTACCAGTCGCTGGTCACCACGTGGATGAAGCCGAGCGGGAACTCCAGGAGCGTCACCAGGGAGGCCGCGAGGACCAGCACGGCCGGCGTCCCCATGCGGGAGGAACGGTACGTCAGACAGACGGCGGCCAGGCCGATCAGCCACACCAGGTACTGCGGGCTGATCACCCGGCTGGTGACGGTGAACAGCAGCACCGCCGTGAACGCGGCCTCCGCGAGCGTCGCAGGCCCCTTGCGGGTCACGCACAGCCGCCAGATCACCAGCCAGCCGAACGCGGCCCCGGTCAGCACCAGCGCGGCCGTGCTCACCACGTCCACGTACGGCCCGAGGAACTCGATCGAGCCGTAGTTCAGCAGCACCTGGCCCTCCCAGCCGAAGTGCCGGGCCACATGGAAGACCAGCGCACCCAGCGACTCCACCTCCGTGCCCCGGTCCCGCTGGAAGGTCAGGAACGCGAACGCGCCCGGCATCGACACCGCGAACAGCGCCGCGAGCCCGGCCGCGGTGACCGCCGCCGCGCCCCACGTACGGCGCCGGAAGGAGCCCGCGAGCAGCAGGGCCGGCCACACCTTCACCATCGCGCCGAGGGCGGTCAGGGCGCCCATGACGCGGGGGTGCCGGGCGGCCGTGAGCAGCGCGGCGACGGCGACGGCGGTCACCATCAGGTCGTAGCGGGCGTAGACCGTGGGGCCGAGCAGCGGGACGCCCGCGGTCCAGGCCCACAGGCCCCGCCGGGAGCGCCCGGACCGCCCGCCCGTGCGCCACAGCAGGCCGAGCACCACGAGGTCGGCGGCGCAGGCCAGGACGTAGAAGGCGGCCGGGTAGTCCAGGAAGGGCAGCAGCGCGGGGGAGAGGATCGCGAGCGCGGCGGCGGGCGGGTACTGCCAGGTCACGTCGTCCAGGGGAAACGTTCCTTGACGCAGGACCTCGTACCAGCCCCGGTAGATCACCGACACGTCCGAGGTGATGTCCGGGCCCGGGACGACGTACACCTTGAACACGCACAGCAGCAGTACGGCGCGGGTCGCCGCCCACAGGAGCGCCGGTGCCGCCGGGAAGCGCGGGGCGTCCTTGGTGTCCACGTGATCCCCTGCCGGTCGGTTGCGGGCCGTGCGCATGGCGCGCCTGACGCGCGTCGGAAGACTCATGATGTCCTTTACGGCTGTGCCCCTGCCACCGACTCCGCCGCGGGCGGAACCCGGCCGGGCGAACGGGTCCGGGCGGCCCGGTAATGTCGGCGGCGATGCACAAGACCCTGATCGTGACCAACGACTTCCCGCCCCGCCCCGGCGGCATCCAGGCGTTCCTGCACAACATGGCGCTGCGCCTGGACCCCGGACGCATTGTCGTCTACGCCTCCACCTGGAAGCGCGGCCGGGAAGGCGCCGAGGCCACCGCCGCCTTCGACGCCGAGCAGCCCTTCACCGTCGTACGCGACCGTACGACCATGCTGCTGCCCACCCCCGGGGCGACCCGGCGGGCGGTGGGGCTGCTGCGGGAGCACGGCTGCACCTCGGTGTGGTTCGGGGCGGCGGCGCCGCTCGGGCTGATGGCGCCCGCGCTGCGCAGGGCCGGTGCCGAGCGCCTGGTGGCGACCACCCACGGGCACGAGGCGGGATGGGCCCAGCTGCCCGCCGCCCGGCAGCTGCTGCGCCGGATCGGGGACGCCACGGACACGGTCACCTACCTCGGCGAGTACACCCGCTCGCGGATCGCGGGCGCGCTCAGCCCCGAGGCGGCCGCGCGGATGGTCCAGCTGCCGCCGGGGGTGGACGAGAAGACCTTCCACCCCGGCTCCGGCGGCGCCGAGGTGCGCGCCCGGCTCGGGCTCACCGACCGGCCGGTCGTGGTGTGCGTCTCCCGCCTGGTGCCGAGGAAGGGCCAGGACACCCTGATCCGCGCCATGCCCCGCATCCTGGCCGCCGAGCCGGACGCGGTGCTGCTGATCGTGGGCGGTGGCCCCTACGAGCGTGAACTGCGCCGTATGACCCGCGAGTTGGGCGTCTCGGGCGCCGTGCGCTTCACCGGCGCCGTGCCCTGGTCGGAGCTGCCCGCGCACTACGGCGCCGGAGACGTGTTCGCCATGCCGTGCCGCACCCGGCGCGGCGGCCTGGACGTCGAGGGCCTCGGCATCGTCTACCTGGAGGCGTCCGCCACCGGGCTCCCGGTCGTCGCCGGGGACTCGGGCGGGGCGCCCGACGCCGTGCTCGACGGGGAGACGGGCTGGGTCGTCCGGGGCGGCGAACCGGAGGAGGCCGCCGAACGGATCACCGCCCTCCTCGCCGACGAGGCGCTGCGCCGCCGGATGGGCGAGCGCGGGCGCGGCTGGGTCGAGGAGAAGTGGCGGTGGGACCTGCTGGCCCAGCGGCTGCGGGACCTGCTGTAGAGCGAGCCCGCGGGGCGGCGGCCTGCCTGGCGGCAGCGGACCGCCTGGCGCGGGCGGCCGCCTACTTGGCGTAGATGGCCTCGATCTCGTCCGCGAAGTCCTTGGCCGCCACGTTCCGCTTCAGCTTCAGCGACGGGGTGAGGTGGCCGGACTCCTCGGTGAACTGGGCCGGCAGGATACGGAACTTGCGGACCGACTCGGCCTTGGAGACGGCCGCGTTGCCGTCGTCCACCGCCGCCTGGACCGCCGCGTTCAGGTCGGCGTCGTCGCGCAGGGAGGCGGCGGTGGAGCCCGCGGGCTTGCCGTGCTCGGCGGCCCAGCGGCCGAGGAACTCCTCGTCGATGGTGATCAGCGCACCCACGAACGGCCGCCCGTCGCCCACCACCATGCACTCCGCGACCAGCGCGTGCGCCCGGATGCGGTCCTCTATCACCGCCGGGGCGACGTTCTTGCCGCCCGCCGTGACGATGATCTCCTTCTTGCGGCCGGTGATCCGGAGGTAGCCGTCCTCGTCGAGGGTGCCGATGTCACCGGTGTGGAACCAGCCGTCGGCCAGCGCCTCTTCCGTCGCGGCCGGGTTGTTCCAGTACTCCTTGAACAGGTGCTCGCCGTGCAGCAGCACCTCGCCGTCGTCCGCTATCCGCACGACCGAGCCGGGCAGCGGCTGGCCCACCGTGCCGATCTTCTGCCGGTCCCACGGGTTGAACGCCGTCGCCGCGCAGGACTCGGTCAGGCCGTAGCCCTCCAGGACCGTGAAGCCGATGCCCCGGAAGAAGTGGCCGAGCCGCTCGCCCAGCGGGGCGCCGCCCGAGATCGCGTACTCGCCCCGGCCGCCGAGCACCGCGCGCAGCTTGCCGTAGACCAGCTTGTCGAAGACCTTGTGCTTGAGCCTCAGCTTCAGCGACGGGCCCGCCGGGGTGTCCAGCGCCTTGCTGTAGGCGATCGCGGTGTCCGCGGCCTTGTCGAAGATCGCGCCCTTGCCGTCCGCCTGCGCCTTGGCGCGCGCGGAGTTGTAGACCTTCTCGAAGACACGCGGGACGCCCAGGACCATCGTCGGGCGGAACGAGGCCAGCTCGTCGGTGAGGTTCTTGATGTCCGGGACGCAGCCCAGCTTGATCGGCGCCATCATCGGCGCGACCTGCACCAGCCGGCCGAAGACGTGCGCGAGCGGGAGGAACAGCAGCACCGAGCACTCGCCGGTACGGAACAGCGGGCGCAGCCGCTCGACGATGTTGCCGCACTCGGCGAAGAAGCTGCGGTGGGTGAGCACACAGCCCTTCGGGCGCCCGGTGGTGCCGCTGGTGTAGACGATGGTCGCCGGGTCGTCGGCCTTGGCCAGCGAGCTGCGCTCCTGCACGGTCTCGTCCGAGACGTCCGCGCCGAGCCGCCCCAGCTCCGCGACGCCGTCGGCCTCGATCTGCCACACGTGCTTGAGCGCGGGCAGCTCCTCGCGCACCGACTCCACGGCGGCCGCGTGCGTGTCCAGCTCGACGACGACGGCGGTCGCGCCCGAGTCGGAGAGGATCCAGCGCACCTGCTCCGGCGAGCTGGTCTCGTAGACCGGCACGGTGACCGCGCCCGCGCTCCAGATCGCGAAGTCCAGCAGGGTCCACTCGTAGCGGGTACGGGACATCAGGCCCACCCGGTCGCCCGGCTGCACCCCGGCGGCGATCAGGCCCTTGGCGGCGGTGTGCACCTCGGCAAGGAACTGACGGGCGCTCACGTCCTGCCAGACACCACCGGACTTGCGGGCGATCACGGCGACGTCCGGGTGCTGCGCGGCGTTTCTCCGGACGATGTCCGTGAGGTTGCCGTCCGAGGGGACCTCGTACATGGCCGGAAGGCTGAACTCGCGCAAGACTGCTGCTCCTCATAGGGCGCCGGCGCCACGACACTGTGTGATGCGACGGTGCGGTCCACGGCTCGGGCGGTGCTCGGGGCCCCTCCTGGCGGGAATCCGGAGCACGACTTGGACTGCCCGGACGTTACCCGCCGGTATGGCGGCTGCGACAGGGGGGCCGGGCGAGATGTTCGCTGCGTCACACAGGATGGCGTTGCTCCGCGCAGACTAGTCGACATGGCCGCCGACGGGCGAGTAACCGCAGGCGACGGCGGCACTGTTCACGCACACCGCACACGCCTACGCTTGATCGCCATGGCTTCTCCACCTGCCCGCGAGGCTTCCCGTACGGCACGCACGCGCGTCCATGTGGTCAGCGACGTCCACGGCAACGCCCGGGACCTGGCCCGCGCCGGCGAGGGCGCGGACGCCCTCATCTGCCTCGGCGACCTCGTCCTCTTCCTCGACTACGCCGACCACTCGCGCGGCATCTTCCCCGACCTCTTCGGCGAGGCCAACGCCGACCGCATCGTCGAGCTGCGCACCGCCCGCCGCTTCGAGGAGGCGCGCGCCTTCGGGGCGGAGCTGTGGGCGGGGCTCGGCACGGACCGGCGTACGGCGGTCGAGTCCGCGGTGCGCCGGCAGTACGCCGAGCTGTTCGCCGCGTTCCCGACCCCTACGTACGCCACCTACGGCAACGTCGACATGCCGCCGCTGTGGCCGGAGTACGCCCGCGCGGGCACGACCGTCCTCGACGGCGAGGTGGTCGAGATCGCCGGCCGCACCTTCGGCTTCGTCGGCGGCGGCCTGCGCACACCGATGCGGACGCCGTACGAGATCGACGACGACGAGTACGCGGCGAAGGTCGAGGCGGTGGCCGGGGTGGACGTCCTGTGCACCCACATCCCGCCCGAGGTCCCCGACCTGGTCTACGACACGGTGGCACGCCGCTTCGAACGCGGCAGCCGGGCCCTGCTGGACGCGATCCGCCGCACCCGCCCCCGCTACTCCCTCTTCGGCCACGTCCACCAGCCGCTGTCCCCGCGGATGCGGATCGGCGCCACGGAGTGCGTGAACGTGGGGCACTTCGCCGGGAGCGGGCGGCCCTGGGCGCTGGAGTGGTGAGAGGGGCCGGAGCGGCGGACCCGGGGCGGTCCGGGGCGGGGATCTCGCGTTCGGGCGGGTGGGATGAAGGCGGCGGGGTGGCGGCGCGGTAGCCTTCGGGCTGCACATACGTGCGCAGCCCGCGCGACATACGTGCGCAGCCCGCGCGCGAGAACCTCATCTCGGTCCGTATCTGGAGGAGCCACGGCGATGGCGGAACACACCAGTTCGAGCATCACGATCGAGGCGGCTCCGGCCGACGTCATGGCGGTGATCGCCGACTTCGCGCGCTACCCCGACTGGACGGGCGAGGTCAAGGAGGCGGAGGTGCTCGCGGCCGACCCGCGCGGCCGCGCCGAGCAGGTCCGCCTCGTCATGGACGCCGGCGCCATCAAGGACGACCAGACCCTCGCCTACACCTGGACCGGCGAGCACGAGGTCTCCTGGACCCTGGTCAAGTCCCAGATGCTCCGCTCCCTGGACGGCACCTACGTCCTGGCCCCCTCCGGCGCGGCCACCGAGGTCACCTACCGCCTCACGGTCGACGTCAAGATCCCCATGCTCGGCATGATCAAGCGCAAGGCGGAGAAGGTCATCATCGACCGCGCGCTGGCGGGCCTGAAGAAGCGGGTCGAGACGGGCTCCTGACCCCGCCCGCGATCTTCCCGGCCCCGGCGCCCGCACCAGGCTGGTGGGCTCCACCTGCGCCCTGGTGCGCAGCCGCCGGTCGCCGGCGGCCCGTCCGGTGGGCCGCTTCGCGGGGCCGGTGTCAACTGCCGCCCCCCGCCCCGCCGGAGGCGTCCGTTAGCGTTCGTCCTTATGCGCACCATCCTGATCACCGGACCGGGCGGCAGCGGGCGTACCAGTGTCGCCGCCGCCACCGCGCTCGACGCAGCCCGTGAGGGCACCCGCACGCTTGTGCTCAGCGCCGACCGCGCGGACACCCTCGGTGTCGCGCTGGGGTGTGCGACGGGGGCCGTCCCGGTGGAGGCGGGGGAGCGGCTCACCGCCTGGCGGCCGGACGCGGCCGAAAGGTTCCGGGAGGATCTGACCGCGTTCCAGAGCCGCGCCGCGAACGTGCTCGACCTGCTCGGGGCCTCGCGGCTGGACGCCGAGGAGGTCACCCCGCTGCCCGGCGCCGAGGAGCTGTCGCTGCTGCGGGCACTGCGGGTCGCGGCGCTGTCCGAGCGGTACGAGCTGCTCGTCGTCGATCTCCCGCCGCTGCCCCAGGCCCTCGCCCTGCTCGCGCTGCCCGAGGAACTGCGCCGCTATCTGCGCAGGCTGCTGCCCCCCGAGCGGCAGGCGGCCCGCGCGCTGCGCCCGATGCTGGGGCGGCTCGCCGGGGTGCCGATGCCCGCCGACTGGCTGTACGAGACCGCGGGCCGCTGGGACCTGGAGCTGGCCGCCGTGGAGGCCGTCCTCGCGGACCCGGGAACCTCCGTACGACTCGTCGCCGAGCCCGGTCCCGCAGGCGCCGAGGCCGTACGGGACGCCACCCTCGGGCTCGCCCTGCGCGGGCTGCGCCCCGAGGCGCTGATCGCCAACCGTGTGCTGCCCGACGCCCCCGCCGACTCCTGGCTCGCCGGCCCCCTCGCCCAGCAGCGCAAGACCCTGGACGAGTGGGAGGAGCGGTACGACGTACGGCCCGTCCGCCACCTCGGCCGCGATCCCCAGGGCGCCGACGATCTCGCCGCGCTCGCCGTACCCCCCGTCACCCCCGCGCCCGCCCCGGCCGAGTGGTCCGTGACGGACCGCCTCGCCGAGGACGGCGTCCTGGTGTGGCGCCTCCCGCTGCCCGGCGCCGTGCGCGAGAGCCTGGACCTGATCCGGCGCGGGGACGAACTCGTCGTCAGCGCCGGGCAGTTCCACCGGATCGTCCCGCTCCCGTCCGCCCTGCGCCGCTGCACCGTCGCCGGTGCCGCGCTGCGCGACGGCGTCCTGGACGTACGGTTCGCCCCCGACCCCGACCTGTGGCCGACGACCGGACGCTGAGCCCGGCCGATGAGACGGGACGATGAGACGGGACGATGAACGGGGTACCCCGTTCGGGTAACGTCGACAACGCGAACCGTAGTCAGGAGTCCGCCATGAGCGAAGAGCACCCCGCCCCCGACCCCGTCGAGCCGGAGCCGAAGGCGGCGCCCGCCGGGGAGCGCAAGGCCGACGCCGACGCCTGGGCCACGGCCACCGCCGAGGACCTCGCCGCCGAGCAGGCCCGCCGTCGCGCCGGACAGGGCCCGCCCCCCGGCTCCGCCGCCGAGGAGCTGCGCCGGCTCGTGGACACGGTGGCCGACAAGCTGTCCGGCCTCCAGTCCCCGCTGCTCGGCGCCGTCGCGGGCCCCGCCGCCCAGCAGGTGGTGCGCCAGGTCGTCCAGCAGGCCAAGGCCGCCGTCGAGCCGGTGGTCGAGCGCAATCCGGACGTCTTCGGCCATCTCGCCAACGCCGGCGCCGAACTGCTCGCCGCCTACCGCTCCGCCGTCCAGTCCCAGGAGCACCGCTGGACGGCCGGTCCCGCGACCGCCCCCGGCGACGACGGCGACGACGGTCCCGGCCCCGCGGGCACCGGCCCCGGAGAGCGCATCGACCTGGACTGAAGCGCTCCCACAGCTCTCCCTCCACAGGGGCTCGGGTACCGTTGGCCCTAGCGGGGCTCGACCGGAACTGAGGGATTCATGGGACTCACCATCGGCGTCGACATCGGCGGCACCAAGATCGCGGCCGGCGTGGTCGACGAGGAAGGCAACATCCTCTCGACCTTCAAGGTGCCGACCCCCAGCACGCCCGGGGCGATCGTGGACGCCATCGCCTCGGCCGTGGAGGGCGCGCGTGCCGGACACGACATCGTCGGCGTGGGCATCGGCGCGGCGGGCTATGTGAACCGCCAGCGCTCCACCGTGTACTTCGCGCCCAACATCGACTGGCGCCAGGAGCCGCTCAAGGACGAGGTCGAGGCCCGCGTGGGCCTTCCCGTCGTCGTGGAGAACGACGCCAACGCGGCCGCCTGGGGCGAGTACAAGTTCGGCGCGGGCAAGGGCCACCGCAACGTCATCTGCATCACGCTGGGCACCGGCCTCGGCGGCGGCATCATCATCGGCAACAAGCTGCGCCGGGGTCACTTCGGCGTGGCCGCCGAGTTCGGCCACATCCGGATGGTCCCGGACGGCCTGCTGTGCGGCTGCGGCTCGCAGGGCTGCTGGGAGCAGTACGCCTCCGGGCGCGCCCTGGTGCGCTACGCCAAGCAGCGCGCCAACGCCACCCCCGAGAACGCCGAGATCCTGCTCGGCCTCGGCGACGGCACCCCCGACGGCATCGAGGGCAAGCACATCTCCATGGCCGCCCGCCAGGGCGACCCGGTGGCCGTCGACTCCTACCGCGAGCTGGCCCGCTGGGCCGGTGCCGGTCTCGCCGACCTGGCCTCGCTGTTCGACCCGTCCGCGTTCATCGTGGGCGGCGGCCTCTCGGACGAGGGCGAACTGGTCCTCGACCCGATCCGCAAGTCGTACAAGCGCTGGCTGGTGGGCGGCAACTGGCGCCCGGTGGCCGACGTCATCGCCGCCCAGCTCGGCAACAAGGCGGGCATGGTGGGCGCGGCGGACCTGGCAAGGGAACCCGCCCCGGTGATGTAAGGCCCACTGGTTTTTCGGGTCTTTTGTCTTTTGTCTTTGAGGGGCGCGGGGAACTGCGCGACAAGCCACGCACGACCGGCAGTCGCACACGATCCCGCGCCCCTGACGCGTAAGGCGCCCGGACACCGGAACCGCGTAGGTTGACCACATGGCAACCCCGTTCCCCAACTCCCAGACGGAGTCAGACGGTTCAGCGGTCATCCGGGTCCTGACCTACAACGTCCGCTCACTGAAGGACGACACCCGGGCCCTCGCCAGAGTCATCACCGCCTGCACCCCCGACCTCGTCCTCCTCCAAGAAGCCCCCCGGTTCTTCCGCTGGCGCAAAAAACTCACCCGCCTGGCGAACGCCACCGGCCAGACCTACCTCACCGGCGGAGCCCCCGCCGCAGGGCCGGCGATTCTCTGCTCGCTCCGGGCCACGGTCGACCGCACCGAGGACGTCCTCCTCCCGCTCACCCCCGGACTGCACCGCCGCGGCTTCGCCACCGCCGAGGTCCGCTTCGGACGGGCCCGGCTCGGCGTGGTCAGCTGCCATCTCAGCCTCCAGCGGGACGAACGCCGGGAACAGGGCGCCGCGCTCCTCGACCGGCTCGCCGGCATGGGCGCCGGGCACGCGGTCGTGGGCGGCGACCTCAACGAGGACCCCGAGGGCGCGGCCTTCCAGAGCCTGGCCGCCGGACTCCAGGACTGCCGGACCACGGCCCCGCAGGGCGGCGCGGACACCTTCCCGGCCGCCGCGCCCGAGCGCCGTATCGACGCGCTCTTCGCCACCAAGGGCATCGAGGTGCTGGCCTGCGGGGTGCCCACGGACCTGCCCGGGGTCACCGGGGAAGACCTGAGGGCGGCCTCGGACCACCTTCCGGTCCTGGCCGCCCTCAGAATCCCGGCGTCCTGAAGCGCGTCGAAGGGTCTCAGACGACGGCCCCGCGCCCGGGGTCGTCACCGCCCCCGTCCTCGTCGTCCGTACGCATCCGCGTGACCAGCGTGACGAACCCGCCGACGAACCCGCCGATGCCGCAGGTCGCCAGCCACCAGGTCATGTCCCAGCCGAGCAGCACCGCGAGCAGGAGCAGCACCGGCCCGCCGACCACGCCGAGCCAGGCGAACTTCGCCGTGGTGTCGGCCACCGGCAGCGGCGGCGGCTCGGGGGGTACGAAGTGGCCCTCGTCGTCCTCGTCGAAGTCGTCCTCGGAAGCCTCGGGCGCGCTGTGGTCGCGCGGCCCGGCCTGCGGTCCGACACCGGGCGCGAACGAGACCGAGCTGCCCAGCGGCCGGGCGGGCCGGGGCGTGCCGGGCTCCTCCCCGTCACCGTCCTTGTCCGCGCCGGGGGTCACGGCGGGTTTCTCCGGTTCCATCTCCGGCAGCGCCAGATCCTCGATCGGTCTGAACGGCCGGGAACCGGGCGGGTCCGGCGGCTCCGCGCCGTACCCGGCGACGATCGCCTTCCAGGCCGCGTCCTCGTCGAAGGGCACGCCCGGCACGCCCGGCTCGTCCGGCTCGCGCTCCTCGCGGCCCTCGCGATCGGAGTCGTGCTCAGCCAACTGTGGCCGTCCCTTCCTCGTCGGCTCGGGGTGCGAGCCGGCCGACGAAGGCGAGGCTCTCCTCGAAGATCCGGTCCGCGTCGTGGTCCAACGTCGCCACGTGGTAACTCTGTTCCAGCACGATCTCCGTTACGTCCGCGGAGGACACCCGGCTCAGCACCCGCGCCGAATCGGCCGCCGGAACCACATGGTCCCGCGCGCTGCGCAGCAGCAGCAACGGCTGGGTGACCCGCGGCAGCTCACCGTCCAGCCGGCGCAGGGACTGGCGCAGCGAGTGCGCGGCGTGCAGCGGCACCCGGTCGTAGCCCAGCTCCTCGGCGCCCGGCTTGGCGATGTCGCTGGCGATGCCCTTCGTGGAGGGCACCAGGTGCCGGGCCACCGGAAGGGCGTACGCGGAGAGGCCGTGCACCCGGTTCGCCGGGTTGACGACGACCACCCCGGCGATCCGGTCGCCGTGCCGCGAGGCCAGCGCGAGGGACAGCGCGCCACCCATGGACAGACCGGCCACGAACACCTGGGAGCAGCGCTCGGCGAGCAGCCGCAGCTCGCGGTCGACCGTCGCGTACCAGTCGGCCCAGCCGGTGACCGCCATGTCCTGCCAGCGGGTGCCGTGCCCGGGCAGCAGGGGCAGCGAGACGGTCAGGCCGTGCGCGGCGTGGTGCTCCGCCCAGGGGCGCAGCGACTGGGGCGAGCCGGTGAAGCCGTGACAGAGGAGGACACCCACCTCCCCGCCTTCGTGGCGGTACGGCTCTGCTCCGGGAAGGACCGGCACCTTGGGGCTCCTGTTCCGAGAAGGGGCGAAGGGGATGTTTCCGGTGCGTACGGGGCGGTTCGGGGAACGCGGTGTTGCAAAACCGGCGGATGTGCTTCACCGTACGCGACCGTACCGACACCGACCAGGGTCGTCGGGTCCATCGGGCGCGGACCGGGTTAAGGTCTGTTCGACGGACCACAGGAGGAACACGGGTGTTGTACGGCACGATGAAGCTCGCCATCGGAGGGCCGCTCAAGGTCGCCTTCCGGCCCTGGGTGGAGGGTCTGGAGAACATCCCGGACGACGGTCCCGCGATCCTGGCGAGCAATCACCTGTCTTTCTCGGACTCGTTCTTCCTGCCCACGATGCTGCACCGCAAGGTCACCTTCATCGCCAAGGCGGAGTACTTCACCACCCCGGGCGTCAAGGGCCGGCTGACCGCCGCCTTCTTCAAGGGCGTCGGACAGCTGCCCGTGGACCGCTCCGGCGCGCGCGGCGCGGGCGAGGCGGCGATCAAGAGCGGCATAGAGGTGCTCAAGCGCGGCGAGCTGTTCGGGATCTACCCCGAGGGCACCCGCTCGCCCGACGGTCGGCTCTACCGGGGCAAGCCCGGGGGCCTGGGGCGCGTGGCGCTGGCCACGGGCGCGCCGGTCATCCCGGTCGCGATGATCGACACCGAGAAGATCCAGCCGCCCGGCAAGGTGATGCCGAAGCTGATGCGGCCCGGCATCCGGATAGGCAAGCCGCTCGACTTCAGCCGCTACCAGGGCATGGACCACGACCGGTTCGTGCTGCGCGCGCTGACGGACGAGGTCATGTACGAGATCATGAAGCTCTCGGGCCAGGAGTACGTGGACATGTACGCGACCGCCGCCAAGCGGCAGCTCGCGGAGGCGGCGAAGGCCGCCAAGGAGGCCGCCCAGGCGGGGACCGGGGCCGCCGGGGACAAGCCGGAGAAGGCCGGGGCCTAGCGGCCGGGCCGGGGGAGCACCCGGGGGGACACCGGGGGGACGGGGGCGGGCATGGCCGGGCGTGGACGGGTCCTGCGGATGTCGGTCGAGGTGCCGCTGTGGCGCGCGCTCGCCGGGTACCGCGTCCTGACGGCGCTGTACGCCATCGGTCTGGGCGTCACCGCCTTCGACCACTTCGTACGCCCCTGGACCGCCGTCGCGTACTACGCGGTCCTGGTCGTGTGGACGGCCGTCACCCTGCCCCGGGTCACCGGCGCCGAGCGCTGCACCCGGGGCTTCCTCGCGGCCGACCTCACCGTCGCCGTGACGGGCATCCTGCTCACCCCGTTCACCGACGACCCCGACCGGATCGCCGGCGGCGGACCCACCCTGCCCACGATATGGACGGCCGGGGCGGTGCTGGCCTTCGCCCTCAAGGGCGGCTGGCGCTGGGCCGCCGTCGCCTCCACGGCCGTCGCCGCCGCCAACCTGATCGAGCGCGGCGCCCCCACCCGCGACACCGTGCACAACGTCATCCTGGTCTGGCTGGCCTCCATCGCCATCGGCTACGTCGTCGAGGTCGCCCGCGCCTCCGAGCGCACCCTCGCCCGCGCCCTGGAGATCGAGGCCGCCACCCGGGAACGCGAGCGCCTGGCCCGCGACATCCACGACGGCGTGCTCCAGGTGCTGGCGATGGTGCAGCGGCGCGGCGCGGTCCTCGGCGGCGAGGCGGCCGAGCTGGGGCGGCTCGCGGGCGAGCAGGAGGTCGCCCTGCGCACCCTGGTCTCCGGCGGCCTGCTGCCGGTCTCCCGCACACCGCTGGACGCGGGCCCCGGGACGCTGTACGACGACGGCGCCGTACCCCCGGACGACGGCCCGCTCGACCTGCGCACCCTGCTCGCCCCGTACGCCGGGGCCCGGGTCAGCCTGGCCGAGCCGGGCGCCCCGGTGCCGCTGCCGCCGGCCGCCGCGCGCGAGCTGGCGGCCGCCGTCGGTGCCGCCCTGGACAATGTGCGCAGACACGCGGGCGAAGGGGCCCGCGCCTGGATCCTGGTCGAGGACGAGCCCGGCACGATCGTGGTCACCGTCCGCGACGACGGCCCCGGCATCCCCGAGGGCCGGCTCGCGCAGGCCGAGGGCGAGGGCAGGCTCGGCGTGGCCCAGTCGATCCGGGGGCGGTTGCGCGACCTCGGCGGCAGCGCCGAACTGATCTCGGTGCCCGGCCAGGGCACGGAGGTCGAGCTGACGGTACCGAAGAGCGCCGAAGGGGCGCGGGGGAAGGCGGAGAAGCGATGACGGAGCAGGACCCGATCAAGGTCATGGTGGTGGACGACCACCCCATGTGGCGCGACGCGGTCGCCCGCGACCTGGCCGAGTCCGGCTTCGCGGTGGTCGCCACGGCGGGCGACGGCGACCAGGCCGTACGCCGCGCCAAGGCCGCCGCCCCCGACGTGCTGGTGCTCGACCTGAACCTGCCCGCCAAGCCCGGCGTCCAGGTGTGCAAGGAACTCGTCGCCCACGACCCGGCCCTGCGCGTCCTCGTGCTGTCCGCCAGCGGCGAGCACGCCGACGTGCTGGAGGCCGTGAAGTCCGGTGCCACCGGCTATCTGCTGAAGTCGGCCTCCACCGAGGAGCTGACCGACGCCGTACGCCGCACCGCCGCAGGGGACCCGGTGTTCACCCCGGGTCTGGCCGGACTCGTCCTCGGCGAGTACCGGCGCCTGGCCGCCGAGCCCGCCCCCGCGCCCGACACCGACGCCCCCGGCGCACCCCGGCTCACCGACCGCGAGACCGAGGTGCTGCGCCTGGTCGCCAAGGGCCTGAGCTACAAGCAGATCGCCGAACGCCTGGTCATCTCGCACCGCACGGTCCAGAACCACGTCCAGAACACCCTCGGCAAGCTCCAGCTGCACAACCGTGTGGAGCTGGTCCGCTACGCCATCGAGCGCGGCCTCGACGACGAATGAGCCCCCGCGCGGTCCCGTAATTCACCGGAATCGCCCTTCCCACCTCGGTGCGTGAGCTGTATCACGATTAACGTGGCTGGGTCGGGACACCTCGGCGAAGGGACATTCCATGCGCGTCGGAGTACTGACCGGTGGCGGCGACTGCCCGGGTCTCAACGCCGTCATCCGAGGCATCGTCCGCAAGGGCGTGCAGGAGTACGGGTACGACTTCACCGGCTTCAAGGACGGCTGGCGCGGCCCGCTGGAGGGCCGCACCATCCCCCTGGACATCCCCGCGGTGCGCGGCATCCTGCCCCGGGGCGGCACCATCCTCGGCTCCTCGCGGACCAACCCGCTCAAGGAGGAGGACGGGGTGCGCCGGGTCAAGGAGCATCTGCGCGAGGAGGGCGTGGACGCCCTGATCGCGATCGGCGGCGAGGACACCCTCGGGGTCGCCGCCGAGCTGTACGAGAAGCACGGGGTGCCCTGTGTCGGGGTGCCCAAGACCATCGACAACGACCTCTCCGGCACCGACTACACCTTCGGCTTCGACACGGCCGTCAACATCGCCACCGAGGCCATCGACCGGCTGCACACCACCGCCGAGTCCCATATGCGGGTCCTGGTCTGCGAGGTCATGGGCCGGCACGCGGGCTGGATCGCCCTGCACTCCGGGCTCGCCGGGGGCGCGAACGTCATCCTCATCCCCGAGCGGCGCTTCGACGTGGACCAGGTGTGCGGCTGGATCACCTCCCGCTTCGAGGCGTCGTACGCCCCCATCGTCGTCATCGCCGAGGGCGCCATGCCCCGGGACGGTGACGTGGTGCTCAAGGACGAGTCGCTCGACTCCTTCGGGCACGTCCGGCTCTCCGGGGTCGGGGAGTGGCTGGCCAAGCAGATCGAGAAGCGCACCGGCAAGGAGGCCCGCACCACCGTGCTCGGGCACATCCAGCGCGGGGGCACGCCGAGCGCCTTCGACCGCTGGCTGGCCACCCGCTTCGGGCTGCACGCCGTCGACTGCGTACGGGAGGGCGACTTCGGGGTGATGGTCGCCCTCCAGGGCACGGACATCGTGCGCGTCCCGATCGCGGAGGCCACGGCCACGCTGAAGACGGTGAGCCCGGAGCTGTACGAGGAGGCCGGGGTGTTCTTCGGCTGACGGGTCTGGCGCGGCTACGCGGCCCTGGTCCGGGGCCGCAGCACCAGGTCCCGGACCAGCGCCGCCCCGTTCAGGGTCAGCACCGACTCCGGGTGGAACTGCACCGAGACGAACCGGTCCGCGCGCAGCGCGTGCACCTCGCCGTCCGCCGTCCGGCTCACCTCCACACCGTGCGCGGCCAGCCCGGCTGTGGCCTCGTCGTCGCAGCGCGCCACGAAGCTGTTGTAGAAGCCGACCGTCTCCGGGCGCCCGAAGAGGTCCACCGTGGTCTGCGCGCCCTGGTACGGCACCTTCTTGCGGACGATCTCCAGGCCCAGTTCCGCCGCGATCAGCTCATGGCCCAGGCACACCCCGAACACCCCGTGCGCATGCGTGCTCAGGGCGGCCGCCGTCAGCTCCCGCAGCACGCGCATCTTCGGGTCCTCCGGGTCATTGGGGTCGCCCGGTCCCGGGCCCAGCACGAGCGGGCCCTCGTGCGCGAGCGCGGTCTCCCGCAGCCCCGGCTCGTCGTAGCGGCGCACGGTCACCTCCAGTCCCGCCGAGCGCAGCACGTGCGCCAGCATCGAGGTGAAGGTGTCCTCGCCGTCGATCACCAGCGCGTGCACACCGGCCGGCGCGGCCGGCTCCCGCATCCGCAGCCAGAACGGCGCCAGCGCCGCGCGCCGCCCGTCAAGCGCCGCCCGCACCCGGGGATCGTCCGCCAGCCGGGGCAGCGCCCGCTCGGAGCGCGGCCGGGCCGGGAGCACCCCGAGCGCGGCCAGCACGCCCGCCGCCTTCGCATGGGTCTCGGCGACCTCGCCCGCCGGGTCCGAGCCGCGCACCAGGGTCGCCCCGACCGGCACGCTCAGCCGGCCGTCGGCGGCGATGTCGGCGGTGCGGATCAGGATGGGGGAGTCCAGGGTGCGCGCGCCGCCCGCGTCCCGGCCCAGCAGGGCGAGGGCGCCCGCGTAGTAGCCGCGCCCGGTGGGCTCGTACCGCTCGATGACCCGGCACGCGTTCTGCACAGGCGAGCCGGTGACCGTCGCCGCGAACATGGTCTCGCGCAGCACGTCCCGCACGTCCAGCGAGGTCTTGCCGCGCAGCTCGTACTCGGTGTGCGCGAGGTGCGCCATCTCCTTCAGCCGGGGTCCGATCACGACCCCGCCCTGATCGCCGACGGTGCACATCATCTTCAGTTCCTCGTCGACCACCATGGAGAGCTCCTCGGTCTCCTTGGCGTCGGCGAGGAAGTCCAGCAGGTGTTCCGGGGTCGGTCCCTCGGCCGGGTAGCGGTACGTCCCGCTGATCGGGTTCATCACCACCGTGCCGCCCGACATCCGCACATGGACCTCGGGACTCGCGCCGACCAGCGTCCGCTCCCCGGTGAACACCACGAACGTCCAGTACGCGCCCCGCTCGCCGGCGAGCAGCCGCCGGAACAGCGCCAGCGCGTCCGACCGGGAGAAGCCCGGGATCTCGCCCTGGTACGTCCGCCGGATCACGAAGTTGGCGCCCTCGCCGCGCCCGATCTCCTCGCGCAGCACCCGCCCGACGATCTCCGCGTACTCCTCGTCGGCCATGTCGAAGCCGCCGCCCTCGACCTGCACCGCGTGGTCCGGCAGCGTGTCCAGCGCCCGCGCGAGCGGGACCTCGTACGACTCCTCGGGGGTCAGCACCAGGAGCGGGGTGCCGTCGTCGCGGACGTCGAAGCCGCGCTCGCGGATCTGGCGGAACGGGATCAGCGCCAGCCCCTCGTCGGGCAGGCCGGCGAGGCGGTCGCGGGCGGTGACGGGGCCGAGCAGCACCTCCACCGTGGGCTCCTCGCGGCCCGGGGTGCGGCGGTGCAGCAGGGCGAAGGGGCGCGGGTCGGCGGCGAGAAGAGCCAGGTCTGTGGGATCGGTGGGGTTCATGGAGTCCTCTTGCGTCGGTCCGGGAAACGGGACGGCGGACGCCGGTCGGGGAGAGGCTCCGGAAAACACCGAAGGCCGCCCCTCGGGCGGCCTTCGCGAAGTCTTTGAGTACGCGCAGTCAGCGGGCCGCCGGAGAAGCGGTCCACCACCAGTTCTGGATCGTCGGCGCGAACATGGAAAAGACCCTACCGTACCGGCGGGCTGTCCACGGGGCAGTCACTTCGTCTCACCTTTCGAGCCGAAACGGGAGCACGGGTTGCGACCCCGTAATGTTTACAGGGTGACCGTGAACGCTGATTCCCGAGCCGTCGCCGCCGAGGCGACCTGGCGAGACCTGCCCGCGGCGCAGCAGCCCGAATACCCGGATACCGAGGCTCTGCGCGAAGTGATCGCGGAGCTTTCGGCCTATCCGCCCCTCGTCTTCGCGGGCGAGTGCGACCAGCTGCGTGCCCGTCTGGCGTCCGTCGCCAAGGGGGAGGCGTTCCTGCTCCAGGGCGGCGACTGCGCCGAGTCCTTCGAGGCCGTCGGCGCGGAGGACATCCGGGCCAAGGTCAAGACGATCCTCCAGATGGGCGCCGTCCTGACCTACGCGGCCTCCGTGCCGGTCGTCAAGGTCGGCCGGATCGCGGGCCAGTACTCCAAGCCGCGCTCCAAGCCCACCGAGACCCGCGACGGCGTGACCCTGCCCGTCTACCGCGGCGACTCCGTCAACGGCTTCGACTTCACCGAGAAGAGCCGCTACCCGGACCCCGAGCGCCTGAAGCGGATGTACCACGCCTCCGCCTCCACGCTGAACCTGGTCCGCGCCTTCACCACCGGCGGCTACGCCGACCTGCGCCAGGTGCACGCCTGGAACCAGGACTTCGTGAAGTCCTCCCCCTCCGGCCAGCGCTACGAGCAGCTGGCCCGCGAGATCGACCAGGCGCTGAACTTCATGCGGGCCTGCGGCGCCGAGCCGGAGGAGTTCAAGACCGTCGAGTTCTACTCCTCGCACGAGGCGCTCCTGCTGGACTACGAGACGGCCCTGACCCGGGTCGACTCCCGCACCGGCAAGCTGTACGACGTCTCCGGGCACATGGTGTGGATCGGTGAGCGCACCCGCCAGATGGACGGCGCGCACATCGAGTTCGCCTCCAAGGTCCGCAACCCGATCGGCATCAAGCTCGGCCCGACCACCACGGCCGAGGACGCGCTGCGCTACATCGACCGCCTCGACCCCGACCGGGAGCCGGGCCGGCTGACGTTCATCGTCCGCATGGGCGCCGACAAGATCCGCGACCGGCTTCCCGAGCTGGTCGAGAAGGTCACGGCCTCCGGCGCGACGGTGGCCTGGGTGACCGACCCGATGCACGGCAACACCTTCGAGGCGGCCTCGGGCCACAAGACCCGCCGCTTCGACGACGTGCTGGACGAGGTCAAGGGCTTCTTCGAGGTCCACAAGGGCCTGGGCACCCACCCCGGCGGCATCCACGTCGAGCTGACCGGCGACGACGTCACCGAGTGCGTGGGCGGCGGCGACGAGATCTTCGTCGACGACCTGCACCAGCGCTACGAGACGGCCTGCGACCCCCGGCTCAACCGCAGCCAGTCGCTGGACCTCGCCTTCCTCGTCGCGGAGATGTACCGGGACCAGTGAGGCCGAAGTGGCCTGAAGCGTGAAGTAGGGCGCGGATCACATGCGATCCGCGCCCTTCCGCTTCCCCGGCCCCCGGTCACTGGGTTAGGTTAGGTTTGCCTCACCGAGATACGGGATGGCGCAAAACGGCGTTGTCGTCGGAGGTGAACCGGGTGTACGTCTGCAGTTGCTTCGGCATCACCGAGCAGCAGGTCGAGCAGCACGCCCAGGACGGTGCCTGCACCCCGCGCCAGATCGCCTCCGCCTGCAAGGCGGGCACCGACTGCGGCGGCTGTGTCCGCCGCATCCAGGCCCTCCTCGGCCGGGGCGCCTGCCCGCGCCGCGAGCAGATCGCCCAGCGGCCCCCGGTACTGGTCACCGCCGCCGCCGAGGCCCTGCCGCAGCGGCCGGCCGCCGCCTGACCTCCGGCCCTCAGTGGGTGCCCGGACCCGACGCGTCCGGCTGGCTCTGCTCGATCGTGGTCGACAGATACAGCGCCTCGCCCAGCTTGTCGATCAGATCGAGCTGGGTCTCCAGATAGTCGATGTGGTGCTCCTCGTCGGCCAGGATCGCCTCGAAGACGTTCGCCGACGTGATGTCGCCCTTGGCGCGCATGATCTCCACGCCCCGGCGCAGCCGCTCGATGGCCTCGACCTCGATCTGCCGGTCGGCCTGGAACATCTCCGTCGCGGTCTGCCCGACCGAGACATGGAACAGCCGCTGGTAGTTGGGCAGGCCGTCCAACAACAGGATGCGGTCGGTCAGGACCTCCGCGTGCCGCATCTCGTCGAAGGACTCGGCCCGGGTGTACTGGGCGAGCTTCGTCCACCCCTTGTGGTCCTGGAGCTTGGCGTGCAGGAAGTACTGGTTGATCGCGGTGAGCTCGGCGGTGAGCTGCTCGTTGAGCAGCTCGATGACCTCGGGGTCGCCTTGCATCGGGATGGGCTCCTTCCGGGCAAACCTGGCTGATGGTGCCGCATGATTTCACCGGCGCCCGAAGTCGTCCAGTAAGTACATGCTTAGTGGCTTCTGTCCGCATTGCTCCCCGGATGGCCGGGGGACGGCGCCGGAAGCGGTCCTGGGGTGGTCCGGCGCACTCCGTCCGGTCTGTCAGGATGGAGGCATGGGTCATCCGGTGGAACGTGCGTCCGGAGCACGCGCAGAGGCAGAACTTCCGCCGGGGCAGCGCCTCCAGCGCGGCTGGCCGGTCACCCACTACGGACCCGTGCCGAAGTTCCGCCCCGAGCGCTGGGACTTCCAGGTCTTCGGCGCCACCGCCGACGGCGGCAAGCGCGCCTGGTCCCACGAGGAGTTCACGGCCCTGCCGTACGCCACGGTCGTGGCCGACCTGCACTGCGTCACCAAGTTCAGCATGCTGGGCGCCGAATGGGGCGGGGTGCCCGCCCGCGCGGTCCTCGACCTGGCGCCGCCCGCGCCCGGGGTCACCCATGTGATGGTCTGGGCGGAGTACGGCTTCAGCGCCAATCTGCGCCTGGAGGACTTCGCCTCCGAGCACACCGTCTTCGCCACCCACAAGGACGGCGAACTCCTCACCGCCGAGCACGGCTTCCCGGCCCGCCTGATCGTGCCCCACCTCTACGCCTGGAAGGGCCCCAAGTGGGTGCGCGGCGTGGAGTACATGACCGCCGACCGGCGCGGCTTCTGGGAGCAGCGCGGCTACCACAACATCGGCGACCCGTGGCGGGAGCAGCGCTATTCCTACCAGGAGCAGCCGGGGGACGGCCCCGAACTCTGAGCCGCGCCCCCTTGTACGGCGCTCAGCCGTCGCGGAGCCGCTTCAGCCGGGCCACGTCCGCCGCGTGCCCCTCCTTGCCGCCCGGGGTCTCGATGACCAGCGGCACGCCCGCCGTCGCGGGGTGGTTCAGCAGGGCGCGGAAGGGCTCCTCGCCGATGTGCCCGGCGCCGATGTTCTCGTGCCGGTCCTTGTGCGCGCCCGCCACGTCCTTGGAGTCGTTGGCGTGGATCAGCTTCAGCCGCCCCTCGCCCACGGTGTCCACCAGCAGGTCCAGCGTCTGCCGCATCCCGTCGGGGCCGGTCAGGTCGTGCCCGGCGGCGAAGATGTGACAGGTGTCCAGGCAGACCCCGAGCTTCGGGTGGGAGTCCAGCGCCGCGAAGTACGGCCCGAAGTCCCAGGTGCGCGAGCACAGCGAGGCACCCTGCCCGGCCGTCGACTCCAGCAGCAGGAACGGGTCGTCGTCATGGGTCAGCTCGTCCAGGAGCGGCAGCATGTGCTCCCGCACCTGCTTCAGGGCCACCTCGCGGGCCCGGCCGCCGGTCGCGCTGCCGGTGTGCACGACGACCCCGAGCGCGCCGATCTCCCGGCCGCGCCGCAGCGAGTGGCGCAGGGACTCCACGGACTTCTCGACGGTGGCCTCGGTGTGCGAGCCGAAGTTGATCAGGTAGGGCGCGTGCACGTACGCCGGGACCGACTCCTCGGCGCACGCCGTGCGGAACGCCTCGTCCTGCTTCGGGCTCCCGGCGGGCGTGGCCCAGCCGCGCGGGTTGGCGACGAAGACCTGCACCGTCTCCGCTTTCAGCTCATGGGCGTAGGAGAGCCCGGTCGTGTGCAGCCCGCCGGCCACCGGCACATGGCCGCCGACGGGGTTGCGCGGGGCGCCGGACAGGGATGCGGATGCGGGGGAGGGGGCCTGGCTCGTCACCCGTTCAGGGTGTCACGCCGGCCCCGCCCGCCGGACCGCCGAGGGCGGTGAGACCGGTCACCGGAAGGGGACCGGTCACAGGCCGGCAAGGAGGGGGACCGCAGGTCAGCGGATCGTCAGGGTGATCGTCGAGCCCTTGGGCGCCTTGTCGCCGCCCGCCACGGACTGCTCGCGCACGCTGTCCCCGAACAGGCCCAGCAGCCCGCGGTCCTTCTCGACCTCGAACCCGGCCGCCTCCAGCACCTTGGTCGCGGTGTCCACGTCCTGCCCGGTCACGTCCGGGACCACGACCATCTCGGGGCCCTTGGACAGGGTCAGCGTCACCGTGTCGCCCTCGGCGGCGGTGCCCTCGGCCGGGGTCTGCCGGACCACCTCGCCCTTGTCGTAGTCGGAGGAGTGCACCCGCTCCGGGGCGACCTTCACCTTCAGGCCCGCGTCGGTCAGGTCCTGGGTGGCGTCGTCCACGTCCTCGCCGGTGACGTCCGGGACGTCCACCTGACGGCCCTTGCTGACCACCAGCGCGATCGCGGAGTCCGCGTGCCGCTCGGTGCCCGCCCCGGGGGTCGTGGAGATCACCGCGCCGCGCTCGACGTCGTCGCTGAACTCCCGGGTCACCATGCCCGGCTCCAGACCGGCCGACTTCAGCCGGGTCCGGGCCTCGGCCAGGGCGCGGCCGGTCAGGTCCGGGACCTTCACCGTCTCCGGGCCCAGCGAGACGGTCAGGCCCACCGAGCCGTGGTCGCGGATACGGGCGCCGGGGGAGGGGTCGGAGCCGATGACCTCGCCCCGCTCCACGGTGTCGCTGTAGGCGCGGCGCACCTTGCCCACGTCCAGACCGGCCGACTCCAGGCGCTTCTTGGCCTGCGCCTCGGTGCGCGACAGCAGCGGCGGGACCTTGGTGAACTGGCCCGCGTTGACGTACCAGACGCCCGCGCCGAGGAACAGCACCACCAGGGCGGCGACCAGCGCGAGCACCCCGCGCCGGGGACCGGTGGCGCGCCGGGGCGGCAGGGGGTCGGCCTCCAGACGGGCCGTGTACCGCACGTCACCGCCGTCCGGCTCGCCCACCGGCAGCGGGCGCGGCACGGTCAGCGAGCGCGGGATCACGCTCGTACGGTCCTCGGCGTTGTCGTGTCCGGCCGTGAGCGCGGCCGGCGGCTCGGCGTCGAGCTGCTCCTCGGTGAGCGCGGAGCGCACCCGCAGCACCTCGCCGAGCAGCGCGGCCGCGTCGGCGGGGCGCCCGGCGGGCGTGCGCGCGGTCGCGGCCGCCACCAGCGCGTCCAGCTCGGGCGCCAGCCCGGGGACCAGCGCCGAGGGCGGGGGCACGTCCTCGTGCAGGTGCTGGTAGATCACCTGGGCGGGGGAGTCCCCGGAGTGCGGCTTGGCGCCGGTCAGCATCTCGTAGAGCACGACACCGCACGCGTACACGTCCACGCGCGGATCGGCGGCACCCCGCTCGATCTGCTCCGGGGCCAGGTAGGAGACGGTGCCGAGGACGGCGCCGGTCGTGGAGGTGACGGTGTCCACCGAGCGCACCAGGCCGAAGTCGGCGACCTTGACCCGGCCGTCGTCCCCTATCAGCACGTTCTCGGGCTTCATGTCCCGGTGCACGAAACCGGCCCGGTGCGCGGCGCCGAGCGCGGCGAGCACCGGCTCCAGGATGTCCAGCGCGGCCCGGGGCCTGAGTGCCCCGCGCTCGCGCAGCACGTCACGCAGGGTGCACCCGGCGACGTACTCCATCGCCAGATAGACGTACGAGCGGTCGGTGCCCTGGTCGAAGACCTGCACCACGTTGGGGTGGGAGAGCCGGGCGACCGACTTGGCCTCCCGGATGAAGCGCTCCACGAACGCCCGGTCGGCGGCCAGCGCCGGGTGCATCACCTTGACGGCGAGCACCCGGTCCAGGCGGGTGTCCAGGGCCCGGTAGACCGTGGCCATCCCGCCGACGGCGATCCGCGCGTCGACGCGATAGCGGCCGTCGAGCACCTGCCCGACCAGGGGGTCCTGAAGCGTTGCATCCACGCCAAGGAGTCTACGAGGGACGACCGGCACTCCCCTCCCGGGAGAGGCCGCCGGGACGGGATTGCGGCAGAGCTGTGACGAGGCACTCAGCCGAACGCGGGGCGCTCGGGGTCCAGGTGCGCGCGCCCCTCGACCGGCGAGGACGCCTCCGCGAAGTGCCTGCGCGGGATGCGCCCGGCCAGCCGCGCCAGGCGCCCGGCGAGCACCGCGTGCCGCATCGCGCCGGCCATGGTCTCCGGTTCCTGCGCCCGGGTGACGGCCGAGGCGAGCATCACGCCCGCGCACCCCAGTTCCATCGCCAGCGCCACGTCCGAGGCCGTGCCCGCGCCCGCGTCCAGGATCACCGGCACGCGCGCGTGCTCCACGATCAGCTGGAAGTTGTGCGGGTTGCGGATGCCGAGCCCGGAGCCGATCGGCGAGCCCAGCGGCATGACGGCCGCGCAGCCCACGTCCTCCAGCTTCCGGGCGAGCACGGGATCGTCGTTGGTGTACGGCAGCACGGTGAAGCCGTCGTCCACCAGCGTCTCGGCGGCCTCCAGGGTCTCCACCGGGTCCGGCAGCAGGGTCCGCTCGTCCGCGATGACCTCCAGCTTCACCAGATCGGTGCCGAGCGCCTCGCGGGCCAGGCGGGCGGTGAGCACGGCCTCTCCGGCGGTGTAGCAGCCGGCCGTGTTCGGCAGCACCCGTACGTTCAGCTTCTCCAGGACCGACAGGACCGAGCCGTGGGTGCCGGGGTCCACGCGGCGCATCGCGACCGTGGTCAGCTCGGTGCCGGAGGCGGTCAGGGCACGCTCCAGGACGTCCAGGCTGGGGGCACCGCCGGTGCCCATGATCAGCCGGGAGTTCAGGGTCAGGCCGCCGATGACCAGGGGATCGTCGCTCATCGTTCAGCCTCCCTGTACGGCGGTCAGCACCTCGACCCGGTCGCCCTCGGCCAGGCCCGTCTCGGCCCAGCGGGTGCGCGGGACGACGGTCTCGTTGAGGGCGGCGGCCACCCCGGAGGGGGCCGGGGTCAGGGCCCGCACCAGGGCGTCGAGCGCGGTGCCGGGGGCCACCTCGCGGGGCTCCCCGTTGACGGAGATGTTCATGCGGAGTGCTCCAGGGTGGTGGATACGGCGCCCGCGGGCGCGGCGGCGGTCGTGGCGGCGAACCGGGCCGGGGTGAACGGGCGGGCCACCTCCGGCAGTTCGGCCCCGGTCAGCAGGTCCGCCATGACGTCGCCGGTGACGGGCGTGAGCAGCACGCCGTTGCGGTGGTGGCCGGTGGCGAGCAGCAGCCCGTCCAGGCCGGAGGCGCCGAGCAGCGGGGCGTTGTCGGGGGAGCCGGGGCGCAGTCCCGCGCCGGTCTCGGTCAGCGGCAGCTCGGTGATCCCGGGCACCAGTTCATGGGCGTCGCGCAGCAGCTCGTACACCCCGCCCGCGGTCACCGTGGTGTCCCAGCCCTGCTCCTCGGTGGTGGCGCCGACGACCAGCTCGCCGTTCTCGCGGGGCACCAGATAGACCTGGCCGCCGCGCACCACGGCCCGGACGGTGCGGCTGAGGAACGGGGCGTACCGGGGCGGCACGGTCAGCCGCAGCACCTGGCCCTTGACCGGGCGCACCGGCGGCAGCACGTCCGCGGGGACCCCGGTGAGCCGTCCGCTGGTGCTGCCGCCCGCGAGGACCACCCGAGGGGCGCGCAGCACGGTGCCGTCCTCGGAGGTGACTCCCACGGCCCGCTCACCGGCCATGTCGAGCCGTGCGGCCCAGGACCGGTGGAACGCCACCCCGGCCCGCTCGCAGGCCAGCACGAGGGCCGTGGCGAGCCGTCTCGGGTCGATCTGGTGGTCCCCGTCCACCCGGAGTCCGCCGCGCACGCCCGGCGCCAGCATCGGCTCCAGGCGGCGGCACTCGCGCCCGCTCAGCCACTCCGACTCCAGACCCGAGCGGAGCTGGAGCGCGTGCAGTTCGCGCAGATGGGCGCGGTCGTCGGCGTCGAGCGCGACCGCGAGGGTGCCGCAGCGGCGGTAGCCGAGGCCGAGCCCGGTCGCCTCCGTCAGCTCGGCGGCGAAGTCCGGGTAGCGGCGGGCCGACTCCAGGTTGAGGGCGAGCAGCGCCTCCTCGCCGTAGTGCAGCTCGGTGACGGCGGCGAGCATCCCCGCCGCGACCCGCGCGGCACCGCCGCCGGGCTCGGGGTCCACCACGGTGACGGCGAGCCCGCGCAGCGCGGCCCGCCACGCCGTGACCAGGCCGATGATCCCGCCGCCGACCACGAGCACGTCGCTCGCGCCCGCTTTGCCGGAGTCCCCGTGAACGTGCGGACCAGGCTGTTTGGACGTACGTGCGTGCATGGGCGTCCAGCCCCTCCCTTCGCCGGCATGACCCGGATCAGGTTCGTACGGTCGGAGGCCGCCAGCCTCCCTCTCAGCCCGGTGCGTCCGGGCTCCCGCGAGTGCTTTCTACGGTGGCCACCCTAGTCCTCGGCCCAGGGCACCGGTATGGCGGCCCGGGCGCGCGGGCGAGGTCGGCGCCGGTGATCGCGCGGCCGTCTATGGTGGCCGGGTGAGCGAGCAGACAGCGCCGGAGGGCGCGGAGGGCGGGCGGCGCGTGGTCGTCGCCGGGGCGGGCATGGCCGGGGTGCAGACCGCGGTCGCCCTGCGCGAGCAGGGCTTCGACGGGACCATCACCCTGATCGGCGACGAGCCGCACAAGCCGTACGACCGGCCGCCGCTGTCCAAGGGCCTCCTCCTCGGCACGGCCGAGGACTCCGCCTTCGACGTGGACTTCGCCTCCCTCGGCATCGACCTCAGGCTCGGCGTCGCCGCCGTCGGCGTACGCCCCGCCGACCACGAGCTGGACACCGAGGCCGGTCCCGTCCCGTACGACGCGCTGGTCCTCGCCACCGGCGCCGATCCGGTCCGGCTGCCCGGCACGGACGACGCGCCCGGCGTGCATCTGCTGCGCACCCTGGACGACGCCCAGCGGCTGCGCCCGGTCCTCGCCGGGCAGCACGACGTCGTCGTGGTCGGCGCGGGCTGGATCGGCGCCGAGTTCGCCACCGCCGCGCGCGAGGCGGGCTGCGCCGTCACCGTCGTCGAGGCCGCGGACCGGCCGCTGGCCGAGGCGCTGCCCGCGGAGGCCGCCGCCCCGATGGCCGGCTGGTACGAGGCGGCGGGCGTCGAGCTGCGCACCGGCGCGCGCGTGGAGCGTGTCGAGCCCGGCGCGGTGGTGCTCTCCGACGGCACCCGGCTGCCCGCCGACGCCGTCGTCGTCGGCATCGGCGCCCGTCCCGCCACCGCCTGGCTGGCCGGTTCGGGCATCGAGCTGGGCGAGCACGGCGAGGTCCTGGCCGACGACCGGCTGCGCACCTCGGCCGAGGACGTGTACGCGGTCGGCGACTGCGTCTCGTTCCCCTCGGCCCGCTACGGCGAGCGGCTGCTCGTCCACCACTGGGACAACGCGCTCCAGGGCCCGCGCACGGTCGCCGCCGACATCCTGGAGGCCGGGACGGCGCCCTACGACCCGGTGCCGTACTTCTGGTCGGAGCAGTTCGGCCGCTTCGTGCAGTACGCCGGTCACCACGCGGCCGCCGACCGCGCCGTCTGGCGCGGTGAGCCGGGGGACGCGGCCTGGAGCCTGTGCTGGCTGCGCGAGGACCGCCTCGTCGCCCTGCTGGCCGTCGGCCGGCCGCGCGATCTGGCCCAGGGGCGGCGGCTGATCGAGTCGGGCCGCCCCCTGGACACGGACGTCCTGGCGGACCCGGCGCGGCCGCTGAAGGAGGCCGTGGCGGGATAGCCGGGCCCGGGTACACGGCGGGCCGGCCGGGCTTTGGGGCGACCCGGGCGGACCGTCCTGGTTTCCTCCCGTCGGCAGAGGATGGCAGGCTTGGTCCTGTGACCGAGATTGAAGCGAAGATCGATGCTCTCGTCCCCGCCTGGCTCACCCTCCCCGACATCGCCGAACAGTTCGGCGTCGAGGTGACGCGTGTGCGGCAGCTGGTCAAGGAAGGCCAGATCATCGCCGTACGCCGTGGTGAGAACCGGGCGCTGCACGTCCCCGCCGCCTTCATCGACGGGGACAAGATCGTCAAGGGCCTGACCGGCACCTTGACGCTCCTGCGGGACGACGGCTTCACGGTCGAAGAAATGATCGAATGGCTGTTCACCCCCGACCCCTCCCTGCCGGGCACCCCCGCCCAGGCCCTGAGCGAGAACCGCGGCACGGAGGTGAAGCGCCGGGCCCAGGCGCTCGCCGTCTGACCCACCGCACCGCAGGACGGCGTACCGGCTGACCGCCCGTACGCCGTCCGCACTCACGCGCCACATCACTGATCAACCCCGGGGGACCCCGTATGTCCGACACCGCCCGCACCCGCCTCGCCGACGCCCGGCTCTACCTCTGCACGGACGCGCGCACCCGGCAGGGCGACCTCGCCGAGTTCCTGGACGCGGTCCTCGCGGGCGGGGTGGACATCGTGCAGCTGCGCGACAAGGGCATGGAGGCCGCCGAGGAGCTGGCGCACCTGGAGGTCTTCGCCGACGCCTGCGCCCGGCACGGCAAGCTGCTCGCGGTGAACGACCGCGCGGATGTGGCCCACGCGGCCCGCGCCGACGTGCTGCACCTCGGCCAGGGCGACCTGCCGGTGCCGGCCGCGCGCGCGATCCTCGGCGACGACGTCCTGACCGGCCGCTCCACCCACAGCGAGGCCGAGGCCGCCGCGGCCGCCGTCCAGGAGGGCGTGGACTACTTCTGCACCGGCCCCTGCTGGCCCACCCCGACCAAGCCCGGCCGCCCCGCGCCCGGTCTGGACCTCGTCCGGTACACCGCCGGGCTCGGCACCGACCGCCCCTGGTTCGCCATCGGCGGCATCGGCCTCGGCAACCTCGACCAGGTGCTGGAGGCGGGCGCCCGCCGGGCGGTCGTCGTCCGCGCGCTCACCGAGGCCGACGACCCGGGCGCGGCGGCGGCGGAGTTCGCCAAGCGGCTGCGCGAGGTCTGACCGAGCGGCTGCGCGAGCTCCGACAGCCCCCCGAATTCCGCCGTTCCTGTCCAAGGGATGGACAAGCGTCCGGCAATTCGGCCATATCGCCGGTTCCCGGTTGGGGGACCGGCGCCCCCTGGCTAACCTGCCGGTATGGCCCTCGGAACCGCATCCACCAGGACTGATCGAGCCCGGACCGTCCGGGACATCCTCGCCACCGGCAAGACGGCGTACTCCTTCGAGTTCTACGCGCCGAAAACCCCCAAGGGCGAGCGGAACCTGTGGGACGCGCTGCGCCGGGTCGAGGCCGTCGCGCCCGACTTCGTCTCCGTCACCTACGGCGCGGGCGGCTCGACCCGGGCCACCACGGTCAAGGAGACACAGCAGATCGTCGTGGACACGACGCTCACCCCGGTCGCCCATCTGACCGCCGTGGACCACTCGGTGGCCGAACTGCGCAACATCATCGGCCAGTACGCCGACGCGGGCATCCGCAACATGCTCGCCGTGCGCGGCGACCCGCCCGGCGACCCCATGGGCGACTGGGTCGCGCACCCCCGGGGACTGACCTACGCCGCCGAACTCGTCCGGCTCATCAAGGAGTCGGGCGACTTCTGCGTCGGCGTCGCCGCCTTCCCCGAGATGCACCCGCGCTCCAGCGACTGGGACGCCGATGTGTCCCACTTCGTGGACAAGTGCCGCGCGGGCGCCGACTACGCGATCACACAGATGTTCTTCCGGCCCGAGTCCTACCTCCGGCTGCGCGACCGGGTCGCGGCGGCGGGCTGCGAGACGCCTGTCATCCCCGAAATCCTGCCGGTCACCAGCGTGCGGATGCTGGAGCGATTGCCACAACTCAGCAACGCCGTCTTCCCGTCCGGGCTGAAAGAGCGGATCCTCGCGGCGAAGGACGACCCGGCGGCTGTACGCTCCCTTGGCATCGACTTCGCCACGGAGTTCTGCGCGCGGCTGCTCGCGGAGGGAGTGCCCGGACTGCACTTCATCACGCTCAACAACTCCACGGCGACACTGGAAATCTACGAGAACCTGGGCCTGCATCACCCCCCGCGGGCCTAGACCGGCCGCACCGCCATACGACACACTGCGTAACGGTCATTGGGAGAGGGGCGTACATGGGCTGGACGGTCCTCTACATCGCGTTCGGCATCGTCGCGCTGTGGTTGCTCGGCGAAGTGCTGCTTCAGTACAAGGCGCGGCTGCGCTGGCGGCTGCTCGCCTTCACCGGATTCCTCGGCGTCGTGGTCGGCGTACTGCTGCCGTCCGTGATCGTCATCGGCATAGGCGCGATCGCCTTCGCGGTCGGCCAGACCTACGTCACGCTCTCCTTCCGCAAGGGCTTCGCGGCGGGCTGGGCGGTCAAGCGCCCCGACGACGGCGAGGAGGCGCCCGCCAAGCGCCGCCGGGGCCGGGGCGGCGAATACCAGGACCCGGTGCTCGGCGCCTCCGGTGACGCCGACGGCGACACCGAGCCCGCCTACGAGCCCCC
Source organism: Streptomyces sp. NPDC005435 (assembly GCF_040703155.1). Classification (NCBI taxonomy): domain Bacteria; kingdom Bacillati; phylum Actinomycetota; class Actinomycetes; order Kitasatosporales; family Streptomycetaceae; genus Streptomyces; species Streptomyces sp. NPDC005435. Next base: position 126,836 of record NZ_JBEXEQ010000015.1, on the reverse strand, counting down.
CGCCTACGCCCGCGAGAGCGCCGACTTCGACGACGACGGCTACGACCGGGACGACGTCTTCACCCCGGTCCGCGCGCCCGAGCCCGGCGCCACCGAGCCGGCCACCGTCTACGAGCCCCAGCCGATGCCCGACGACACCGGCTCCTACGGCGTCTACGGCGACCAGACCCCGGCCGCCGCCCAGCAGCAGCCCCAGCCCGCCGCCGAACAGGCCTACGCCTACGACTACTCGGGCTACGACCAGACCCAGCAGCAGGCGTACGGCTACGACGCCAACGCCGCCGCCCAGGGCTACGGCACCTACCAGGACCCGTACGCCGCCGCCCAGACCCAGGACTACAGCGGCTACGACGCCTCCGGTTACGGCCAGCAGCAGTACGCCCAGCAGACGCAGCAGACCCAGCAGGCCTACGGCCAGGACACCGGCTACGGCACCGGTGGCTACGGCGACGCCCAGACCCCGGCCGGTGGAGTCTGGGTCCCGCAGCAGCGCACCGACGAGTACGGCGGCGAACTCCCGCAGGAGCAGCCGTACCCCTACCAGGGCCAGGCGCAGCAGCAGCAGCCGAACGCCGGGTACGACGAGCAGTACCGCTACTGAGCGCGGCCGCGGCTCACGTCGAGCCGCGGAACTCCGGCCCCTCCACGACGAGTCCGGCCACCAGCGCGCCCGACATGCCCTCGTGCGGCAGCCCGCCGCCGGGGTGGGCCCGGCCGCCGACCCGGTAAAGACCGGGCAGTCGCGTGGAGTTGGCGGGGTGCAGGAACCGGCCGCCGCCCGCCGCGAGCGAGGGCGCGGACACGGCACCGGTCCGGTCCGGGGGCAACGCCTCGTGCCAGAGCAGGCGTTCGCGCAGGTCCGGTATGGCTTCGCCCGCGGCGTCGAGCATCAGCTCGGTGGCGTGCCGGACGAACCCCGGCTCGTCCCCGTACGCGTCCCTCGGGATGGTCGCGCAGAGCACGGCCGACTCGTGCGCGTCGTCCGGGCGGAGCGCGGGGTCGCCGGGGCGCAGCACGGTCGTCGTGGGGCGCCGCAGCTGGTCGCCGCCCGGGGCCACCAGGAAGTCCAGCTCGATCTGGTCGTCCGGGGCGTGCACCACCGTGCGGTGCGGGGCGCCCTCCTCCCGGGCACCGCGCAGGGCGAGCAGCACGGTGAAGCGGACCGCGCCGGAGGGGGCGAACCCGGCCGGGACATCACCCTCGCCGTCCAGCGGACGGTCCGTCAGCGAGCCGAGCAGCACCGGGTCCACGCCCGCCACGACATGGTCGGCCTCGACCGCGGAACCGTCGGCCAGCTCCACGCCCGCCGCCCGGCCGTCCTTCTCCACGACCCGCGTCACCTCGGCGCCGAAGACGAACTCCACCCGGCGCCGCACACACCGCTCGTACACCGCGCGGGCCAGCTCGCGCATCCCGCCGCGTATGTACCAGGTGCCGAAGGCGTGTTCCATGTACGGCAGCACGGCCGCGCTTGCGGGGGCGGTGCGCGCGTCCAGGCCGTAGGCGAGGGCGTGGCTCGTCAGCAGCACCTCCAGGCGCTCGTCGCGCAGCTCCCAGGCGCCGACCTCGGCGAGCGTCGAGGCGCGGCGGGTGCGCAGCAGCTTCTTGTGCGGGACCGACGGGTAGGGCTCGCGGTCCGCCAGCACCCGCCAGTTGGGCCACAGGGGCTCTTCGAGGAGGGGGCGGCGGGTGCGGTCCCAGGCCTCGCGGGCCCGCACCAGGAAGTCGCCCCAGCGCTGCCCGGCCCCGGCGCCCAGCGTCTCGTCCAGGGCCGCGACGACGCCCGCGCGCGAGGCGTTCGGCAGGTCGACGCGGGTGCCGTCCGCGAAGACGTGCCGTGCGGAGGGGTCCACCTGGACCAGCTCGACCAGGTCCTCCAGCGGCTCCTTGCCGGTCTTCAGGAACAGATCGCGGTAGACGGCGGGCAGCGGCAGCAGCCCCGGGCCGGTGTCGAAGGCGAACCCGTCCCGCTCGAAACGGCGCACCGCGCCGCCGTACGTCTCGTCCCGCTCGTACACCGTCACCCGGTGGCCCGCGACGGCCAGCCGGGCGGCGCACGCCATCGCGCCCATCCCGGCGCCGATCACCGCAATCCGTGCCATGACCGCGACTTTACCGACCCCCACTGACAACCCGGCCGGAGAGGGCCCCGGCCCAGGGCGCTAGGGCGGTCCCTGGATGCGCGAGGCGAGCCGGCGTTCCTCGCGGCGCTGGGCCCGGCGGCGCAGGAAGCGGCGGATGCGGGAGACCAGGAAGACCATCACGACCAGCCCGGAGACCAGCAGCACCGCGCAGATGATCGCCGCCGCCTCGGGGTGGAACATCGCGAACGACACGATCCCGCCCACCCCGAGGTCCTCGGCCAGGCTCAGCACGATGTTGCTGACCGGCTCGGGCGAGGTGTTGACCGCCATCCGCGTCCCGGCCTTCACGGCATGGCTGGCCAGCGCCGTCGAACCGCCGAGCAGCCCGGCGGCCACGTCGGAGAGCGACCCGCTGTGCCCGGCGAGCAGCGCCCCGATCCAGGCGCCGGCGAGCGGCCGGACCACCGTGTGCGCGGAGTCCCACACCGAGTCCACGTACGGGATCTTGTCGGCGACCGTCTCCAGCAGGAAGAGCACACCGGCCGCGATCAGCACCTCGGGGCGCTGCAGGGTCTGCGGGACGTCGTCGCTCACCCCGGTCAGGCCGAACAGGCCGAGGAGCAGCACCACCGCGTAGGCGTTGACGCCGCTGGCCCAGCCGCTGGTGAAGACCAGGGGGAGTACGGACACGGAGGCGATCGTAACCAGGGCGCGGCCGGGAGGGGCGGGTTCGCGCGCGGACGGCTGAGTATCCGTACCTAGGCGGCGAGATGAGTAGCCGCGCGGATGGGCCGGAGCGCGTCCGGGCGGGAGAGTGGAGGCACGGCAAGGGGGCGCGGCCCGGCACCGCCGACACGGGGCGGCGGAACGGTGCCCGCCCGCCTGCCGCTCCTTCCGCCGACCAGTCGGCGGAAGCGAGACACGGGGGCCCGTGGACCGACCGCCACGGGGACCGGGAAGGGGCCGTACGGGGGTACGGGGGAAACAGGAGGGCGCCGGTCCGTCGTCGTGACGGACCGGCGCCCTCCGCCCGTTTCAGCGGTTGCCGCTCACCCGGCCCTGGAGCAGCCGGGACAGCGCCGCGTGCACGTCGTCCAGCGAGCGCTCCGGCTGGAACGCCTGCCAGTCGAGGGCAGCCACCAGCACCATCCCGACCAGCGCGGCCGCCGTCAGCTGGACGTCGATCTCCGGGCTGAACTCGCCCGCCGCGACACCCTCCCGGAGCACGTTCTCCACCACGGCGACGGCCTCCTGGCGCACCACCATGAGCGTGGACTGCCAGGCGCGGTTGGTGCGCCACAGCTCGGCCACGTAGAGCTGGGTGAAGGCCGGGTAGCGGTCGATGAACTCCAGGCCCGCCCGGATCATCGCGTCCAGCGCGTCCACCCCGCTGCCGCCCTCGGCCGCCGTCCGCTCGGAGGCCTCCCGCAGCGAGGCGGTCAGCAGTCCCACGCCGTGCCGCAGCAGCTCCTCGAAGAGGACCGACTTGCTCGCGAAGTTGTAGTAGACCGTGCCCTTCGCGACCCCGGCCCGCTCCGCGATCTCGTCCACCGTGGTGGCCGAGAAGCCCTGCTCGGCGATGAGCGTGACGGCCGCCTCGTAGAGCCTCTGCCGGGTGGCCTCGCGGCGCGTGCTGCCGCCGGACGTGGCGCTGGTGCTTTCCATGGACCCGATTCTCACAGGTACGCGCGCGTGCCGGATCTCCCCGGGCGGCCCGGCGATCACAGGCTCAGCTCCGGGTGCAGCCGGTCCAGCGTCCACACCTGACGGCGCCGGGCCGCGACCGCCGTGAGCGCGAGGGCCCCGGCGGTGAACGCGAGCAGCACCGCGCACGCCTGCCACACCGGGCCGAGCCCGCCGCCCGTGATCAGCCGGCGCAGCGCCGAGACCACGTAACTCATCGGCAGATACGGGTGGATGGCGTTGAAGAAGCCCGGGCTGGTCTGCACCGGGTAGGTGCCGCCCGCCGAGGTCAGCTGGAGCATCAGCAGCGCGAGGACGAGGATGCGGCCCGCCGCGCCGAAGCGGGCGTTCAGCCACTGCACGATCGCCGCGAAGCACGCCGTGACCAGGAACAGGAACCCGACCGTCCCCGCCGGACGCGCCATCCGCAGCCCGATCCCCCAGTGCAGTACGGCCATCAGCGCCAGCACCTGGAGCACCCCGACGGCGACCACCGGCAGCCAGCCGGCCGGGGCGATGCGCCGCGCCGGGGCACCGGCGGCCAGGGCGCGCCGGTTGAGCGGCGGCAGCAGCATGTAGGCCACCATGGCGCCCACCCACAGGGACAGCGGGATGAAGTACGGGGCGAAACCGGTGCCGTAGTTGGGCGCCTTGTGCAGGTCGTGCGAGGCCAGGCGCACCGGGTCGGCCATCACATCGGTGCGCTCGTCGCGGTCGTGCTTGTCGTAGTCGGGGATCTTGCGCGCCCCGGCGTGCAGTCCGCCCGCGAGCTTCCCGGAGCCGTCGGAGAGGCGGTACAGACCGCCGTCCAGGGTGCGGGCGCCCGACTCTGCCCTGCCGATGCCCTTGTGCAGGGCGACCGCGCCGGATTCGGCGGTGCCGAGGCCGGTGTGCAGCTTCTCGGCGCCGGCGGCGACCCTGGCCGCGCCGTCGTTCAGCTTGTTGATCCGGGCCACGGCGTCGGAGAGGTCCTCGTGCAGATGCGGGGCGCGCTCGGCGAGGGCGCGGGACTGCGTCCGAAGGGTCTTGAGGTTCTTCCGCATGGTCGTCAGATCGCCGTCCTGGTCGGCGATCACGGTGTTGAGGTCGTCGGCCACCTTCGCCACGTCCTCCGCCGCCTGCCGGGCCTTCTTCAGGTCCGGGCAGGCGGGGTCGGGCAGCGTGGCCGTCTCGCAGCGGGCGTGGTAAATCCCGGTCAGTACGTCGACGGAGGCGTGGGCCGTCTTCGCCGCGCCCGGGGCGAGCCGGACCAGGGTGTCGAGGTGGTCGTCCACGGCACCGGCCGAATCGGCCACCAGGCGCGCGGTGTCGCCGATCGTCTTCTCGTTGTCCTTGAGGAACGGACCGGCCTTGGCGTAGACCCGGTCGACCTTGTCGGCGAGGGTCTGCGTGCCGTCCGCGACCTGCCGCGAGCCGTCGGCCAGGTCGGCCGAGCCCTTGGTGAGCCTGGTCAGGCCGGTGGAGAGCTTGCCGCTGCCGCTGTTGGCGTCCTTGAGCCCGTCGGTGAGCTTCCTGGCGCCCTTCTCCGCCTTGTCGAGGCCCTGTTGGAGCGTGTCGGCGCCGTCGGCGGCGGTCACCGTCTTGTCGTGGATCGTGGAGAACGACACGAAGATCTTGTCCAGGAAGGACCGGGACGCCTTGGTGGAGGCGGCCGAGCGGACCTCCGCGAACACGGTCCGGGAGATCTGCCCGACGATGTAGTTGTTCGCGTCGTTCGTACGCACCCGGAGCGCGCCCGTCTCCGGCGAGTCGCCCGAACTGGACGCGATCCGCGCGCTGAAGTCCGACGGCATCGTCAGGGAGAGGTAGTAGGTGCCGTCCTCCACACCCCGGCGGGCCTCGGCGTCGCTCACCTCGTGCCACTCGAAGGCGCGGCTGTCGCGCAGCCCGCGCACCAGGTCGTCACCGGCGTCCAGGTGCTTGCCGGCGACCGTCGTGCCCTTGTCGTCGTTCACGAGGGCGACGGGGACGCGGTCCAGGCGGCCGTACGGGTTCCAGAACGACCACAGGTACAGGGCGCCGTAGAGGAGCGGCAGCAGGAGCAGCGCGACGAGGGCGGCGCGGGGGAGCCGCCCCCGCCCGAACCGCCTCAGCTCAAGCGCGGCGAGCCGGGGTGAGCGCATCGGTGTCGGCCTCCTTCCGGGGCTCGGTCTCGGTGCCGGTGCCGGTGCCGGTGCCGGTGTCGGTGTCGGTCTCGGCGTCGGTGTCGGTCTCGGCGTCGGCCTCGGCCTCGGCCTCGGTGGAGACGATCACGCAGTCCTCCGGGGCGGTACGGCACACCGCGAGGACGGTCGTGCCTGAACGTGCCAGGGAGCGCAGCAGGGTCCACACCTCGGCGCGCTCCTCCTCCGACAGCCGCAGCTCCGCGTCGTCCACCGCGAGCAGCCGGGGCCGGCCGACGAGGGCGAGGGCGACGGACAGCCGCAGCGCCTCAAGCCGCTCCAGGTCCCGTACCGGCGTCCGCGAGCCCTTGGGCAGCGTCTCCGGGTCGAGCCCGGCGGCGGCCAGGGCGGCGTCGGCACGCAGCCGCGCCTCGTGCAGCCGGTCGGGGCGCGGGCGCAGGGCCTCGCGCAGGGAGTCCCCGAACCGCCGTTGCAGCAGCGCCCGTTCGCGCAGATGCTCGGCGACGGTGAGCGCGGGCTCCAGATCGGTGACCCCCGCCATGTTGGCCACGGCGCTGATCTTCCGTACGGCCGCCATCCGCCGGGGCAGCGCGAGCCCGCCCACCACCGCCGTCCCCGCGCTCGGCTTCATCCGCCCCGTGAGCGCGAGCAGCAGACTGGTCCGCCCGGAACCGGACGGCCCCGCGACCGCGACGAGCGACCCCGCCTCCGCACTGAACCCGACCCCCCGAAAGGCCCACCCCCGCGGCCCCTTGACCCCGAACTCCTCGGCCGTGACGTCCACGCCGTCCACAGGCCCCCCTACGTTTTTGAACTGACTGGTCAGTTCAAAAGTATGCCGGACGGCGGAAGTGGGCGGAACAGCGGGGGTGTTCGGACTCCGTGTACCCGGCGACGACCCCCGTTCTCCTCACCGGATCCCCGGGAATCGCGCGTCCGGACCGCGGGTCTAGGCTGGCGCGGTGACTGATGAGCGGGAGCGTGTGCGGCCGTCGGGAGTATGGGCCACGGCGGTGGGGGTGGCCCGGGTGCGGGCACTGGAGACCGAGCGGGAGAACGCGCTGTTCCGCGACCCGCTGGCGAGGGCCTTCGCCGAGGCCGGCGGTCTGTGGCCCACCTCGCCGCCGCCCGCCGACGAGGCCGCGCGTCGCCGCCGGCTGGGCGTGGCCTTCTCCATCGTCATCAGGACGAAGTTCCTCGACGACCTGCTGCGCGAGGCCTCCGCGTCCGGGGTGCGCCAGGTCGTGCTGCTCGGCGCCGGCATGGACAGCCGGGCCTTCCGGATGGACTGGCCCGAGGGCACCCGGCTGTTCGAGGTGGACACCGCCGTGCCCCTGGACTTCAAGGAATCGGTGCTGCGCCAGGAGCGGGCCGTCGCGCGGTGCCAGCGGATCACGGTCCCGGTGGATCTGCGGGAGGACTGGCCACGCGCCCTGGCCGCCGCGGGCCACGACCCGGCGGCCCCGACTGTGTGGATCGCCGAGGGGCTGCTGATCTATCTGCCCGAGGACGCGGTGGAACTGCTGCTGGACCGGATCGGCGCGCAATCGGCGCCGGGCAGCCGGCTGGGGCTGACGCTGGGCTCGCGCGGCGTGATCGAGCGCTTCGGCGCGGACGCCGCGCCGGGATCGGCGGCGTCCCTGTGGGTCTCGGAGATGCCCGACGACCCGGTGGGCTGGCTCGCCGGACACGGCTGGGAGGCGAGCGGCCACACCCTGCGCGAACGCGCCGCCGCCTACGGCCGCCCCCTCGGCACCCCGCCGCAGCGCGAGGAGGGGCCTGGGGGGCTGATCTCGGCGGTGCGGCGGTAGTTCGGCGGCAGGGCGACCGCTGTCCGTCCCGGGAAGGGCCGGTGGTGTCCGTCCCGGGAAGGGCCGGTGGTGTCCGTCCCGTGAGGGGGCCGGTGACGCGGTGCGGCCGGCCCTCCTCGTATGCCCGGCATCGGTGCGAAAGCGCAGGTCGGGGCGGATTGTCAGTGGCAGGGGTCACGATGGGCACCGATGGCATCCGTGCCGTCACCGACGACAGGAGGTTCGTCATGGCCAGTTCGTCCGCAGCCCCCGCCGGGCGACGTGGTGCCACCGGCTCCGTCCCGTCACGGACCGGCCCGGCGAGCGACGTGCACCCGGTGGTCCGCCGGGCCACCGCTCCGCCCGCCGCCGTCGCCCTGCTCGCCCAGGCCCGTACCGCGCTGGCGGAGGCCGTGGCCGAGGAAACGCCCAACGACCGCTACGCGACGGCCCACCGCGCCGCCCTGCGCACCGCCGCCGCCGTCCTCGCCGCGCGCGGCCGCCCCGAGACCACCCCGCGCCGCCGCGCCCGCATCCGCAGCGCCTGGGAGGTGCTGCCCGAGATCGCCCCCGAACTGACCGAGTGGAGCGCCCTGTTCGCCTCCGGCGCGGCCCGCCGCGCCCGCGCCGAGGCGGGCATCCGGGGCGCGGCGACCGCCCGCGACGCCGACGACCTGATACGCGACGTCGCACTGTTCGTCCGGCTGGTCGAGCGGATGCTGCTCCCTCGACCGGTGCTGCCCCGCACCCGAAGGGAGGAGGGCGCCGGGGGCTGAGCGGAGCCGCCGGGACCGCCCCGTGAGACGCGTTCCCGCGCAGGCCGCCGGCGGTGGCCCCGGCGCGGCCGTCGGCGATGGGCCGGGTGCGGCCGCAGGCAATAGGGTGGACATGCCTGCTGCCTTCACCCCGCCGGGACAGGCCGGGGAGGCAACCCCTTTCGCGCCGCCGGGCAACGGGCGGTGCCGCGCCGAGGAGTCAACTGCCGTGCCGGACCCGATGCCCCGCGCCTCCCTCCGTACCGCCGTGGTGTGGGACGTCCTCCGGGACGCCCTCGACCGCCAGGTCAAGGCCTCGGGGCGGGACGTGCTGGACGTGCTCGACACCGGCGGCGGCAGCGGCCGGTTCGCGGTGCCGGTCGCCCGGCTCGGCCACCACGTCACCGTCGTCGACCCCAGCCCCAACGCCCTCTTCGCCCTGGAGCGCCGGGCCGCCGAGGCGGGCGTCGCCGACCGGGTGCGCGGCGTCCAGGGCGACGCCCACGGCCTCTTCGACGTGGTCGACCGCGGCGGCTACGACGCGGTGCTGTGCCACGGCGTCCTGGAGTACGTCGACGACCCCGCCGAGGGCGTCCGCAACACCGTCGACGCGCTGCGCCCCGGCGGTGTGCTCAGCCTGCTCGCCGCCGGGCTCGGGGGCGCCGTGCTCGCCCGCGCCCTCGCCGGCCACTTCACCGAGGCCCGGCACGCCCTGCAGGACCCCGACGGCCGCTGGGGCGAGGGCGACCCGGTCCCGCACCGCTTCACCGCCGAGCAGCTCACCGCGCTGGTCGAGGGCGCGGGTCTCAGGGCCGCCTCGGTGCACGGCGTACGGGTCTTCGCCGACCTCGTGCCCGGCGTCCTGGTGGACACCGAGCCCGGCGCCCTCGACGCCCTGCTCCGCCTGGAGGCGGCCGCGGCCGAGCTGCCCGCGTTCCACTCCGTGGCCACGCAGATCCATGTGCTCGGTGAGACGCCCGGGGCGCCGCGGGCCTGAGGGCGCCGGGTGACCCGCCGCTGATCAGGGGCTTGTCAGCAGATGGAGTACGCCACAAGCCCTCCGATCGAGGGGTTTGCGCCGTATGATCGAGGTACACCGAACCGGCATGACGGGTCGGCCGTTGGGGAATGGAAGCTTCAGCGGGCCGGGACGCCGTGGCGGCTCCGGTTGGTCAGAAGGCGCAGAGGGGCGGGTTTCACGGGGGTGATTCCCTGCCTATCCTGAGAAGACCCCCGGGTCGCCCCGGCGACTGCACGATGAGGAGGACTCCGTGCCGCTCTCGGAGCACGAGCAGCGAATGCTCGAGCAAATGGAGCGAGCGCTGTACGCCGAAGATCCCAAGTTCGCGTCGGCGCTTGAGGGAAACGGGCTGCGGACGTACACCCGTCGGCGGGTCTACCAGTCCGCCGCGGGTTTCCTCGTGGGTATCGCGCTCCTCATGGCCGGAATGGTCGCGCAGATTATCTGGATCAGCGTGGTGGGCTTTCTCGTCATGCTGGGCTGTGCCGTCCTCGCCGTCACCGGCTGGCGCAAGGCGCCCAAGCCGGGCGAGCGCCACGGTCCGGCGGCCCGGCGCCGCCGTCCCATGCGCCGCAGACGCACCATGATGGAGCGGATCGAGGCCCGCTGGCAGCGCCGCCGCGACGAACAGGGCCACTGACCGCCCGCCAACCGACAGACATGCCCGAGGGGTGACCACCGACCTGGTGGTCACCCCTCGGGCATGTCGGCACGCGGTCCTACGACCCGCCCTGCCCCGCCGCCCCGCCGTCCGGCACCGGGCGCATTGCCGCCAGCCGGGCCCGCAGGGCCGTCCAGCGGTCCGTCGCCTCCCACAGGGCACGTACGGCCGAGCGGGGGGCGAACAGGGCGCGCAGCCGGGTGGCCCGGCTCGCCGAGGCGTCCAGGCCCGTGACCGCGCGGCGCACGTCCGCCGCGACGCCGGCCGCCGGGCGGGGCCGGGGCGCGTACAGCACCTGCTCCACCGCGTCCGCCACCCGGTGCACCGCGGCCCCGGACTCCTCGTCCAGATCGCCCAGCCGGACGATCCGCTCCGCCGCCGCGCGCGGGGTCAGCGACTCGTCCGGCACGATCCCGTGGTCCCAGGCGCTGTCGCTCAGCTCCCGCCAGGCCGCCAGCGTGTGCTCCGCCGCGCCCTCCTCGGACCTGGGGTGCCCGCCGAGCCGCCGGGAGCGTGCCCGCAGCCGCCACAGCAGCGGCGCCAGCGGCAGCGTGAGCACCGCCAGCGCGCCCACCACGAGCAGCACGGCCCACGGCCCGCCCGGTGTCCCCCCGCCCCCGCCGGGCGCCGCCACCGCCGAGGACGGCCCGGCACACACCGCCGGAGCCGCGGAACCGGCCGCGCAGGTCTCCCGCGCCGACGCCCTCGGCGCGGGCGCCTCGGACGAGCCGCGCGAGGGCAGCGCCGGGTCCGGCAGCGCGCTGCTGTGGGTCTGCTCCTGGGTGTACGACGGCGTCGTGCCCCGGCTCGGCGTCGGCTCGAAGCGCGTCCAGCCCACCCCCTCGAAGTACAGCTCCGGCCAGGCGTGCGCGTCCTTCAGGCTCACCGACACCGTGCCGTCCCCCTGCGGGGTGCCCGGCGCGAAACCGACCGCCACCCGGGCCGGAATGCCCAGCGTGCGGGCCATCGCGGCCATCGTGAAGGAGAAGTGCACGCAGAAGCCCTGCTTGTCCCGCAGGAAGTTCGCGATGGCGTTCGGGCCGCGCCCCACCTGCACCTGGGTGTCGTACCGGAAGCCGCCGTCCAGCGCGAACCAGTCCTGGAGCTTCACCGCCTCCTCGTAATGGTTCGACGCGCCGGCCGTGACCTTCTTCGCCGTCCGCGCCACCACCTTCGGCAGCCCTGGCGGCACATCGGTGTACTCGCGCACCAGCGCGGCCGGCGGCTTCGGCGCCGTGGCCAGCTGCCGCGCCGTCGGCCGTACGTCCAGGCTGGTCACCACGTAGGTCGCGCCGCGTGTCGTCTGCCCGTGGTCGCCGACCAGGGTCATGCCGACCGGCTCGTACCGCCAGTTGCCGCCGATCCGCACATCGGTCGGCGGATACGGCATCGGCAGCCAGTCCTGCGCGTACCACTCGGCCGCCGAGACGGTCGTCAGCACCTTGGTCCGGCGTACGTCGCTGCCGAGCCCGACCGGTGTCGGGAAGTCGTCCGGCACCCCGACGATGTGCCGCTGGGCCGGCTTCCAGGTCGTGCCGTCGAAGTCGTCGAGCGACACGATCCGCACGTACATGTCCGACAGGTTCTCGGCGTTGGTCCGCAGGGACAGCACCTGGCGGTCGCTGTCCACGTTCAGGGAGTCGCGCAGCGACACCAGCGGGTTGACGGCGGAGATCATGCCCCCGGTCCCGCTGCCCGCGCCGACGCCCGCCCCCCGGCCCCCCAGCAGTCCGCCCTGCATCGCGGGCAGCGCCAGCGGCACCAGCAGGGCCACGCCGAGTGCCACCGCGCCGATCCGGCGCCCGGTGCGCACCGGGGACGCGAGGGTGTTGTCACCGGCGCCCGGCGCGCGGGCCGTCGCCCCGAAGACCCGGCCCCACCGGGTCACCCGCTCCCGGCCCTCCGCGAGCAGCAGCATCAGATAGCCGGCCGCCGCCAGCAGGAACCACAGCCAGTCGGCGGCGCCCCCGGACAGCCCGGCCGCCACCGAGTACAGCGCGAGGAGCGGCAGCCCGGACGGGGCCGCCGCCCGGAAGGTCACCGCCAGCGTGTCCACCAGGAGATGGACGATCAGCACCCCGCCGATCAGCATCAGCCGGATGCCGTCGGTCAGCGGCGCCGGGGGCGCGTACCGGCTGACGTCGTCCGAGCCCTGCTGAAGCAGGTCCGAGAAGTGCCCGAACGCCTCCGGCCCCGGGAACAGCCCGGCCACCGCCTGGTGCCGCGCGAAGACCAGGGTGAGCAGCAGCAGCGTCACCAGCAACTGCGCCAGCACGGTCAGCGGCCGCGCCAGCGGCACCCGCCGCGCCGCCGCCCCCACGCCCGTCTGCACCGCCACGAGCAGCGCCGCCACGGCCAGCCAGGCGGGGCCGTGGACCAGCGGCAGCAGTGAGCACGCCGTCATCAGCGTGGCCGCCGCCGCGCACCCCGCGAGCCGCGCCCGCCCGCTCATCCCCCCGCCCTTCCGCTCGGCGTCACCAGACCGGACCGCTCCCGGTCGGCCTGCCGCCACAACTCGTCCAGCGAGGCACCGCGCGGCACCCCGAGCGCCGTCCAGCCCGCCTCGCGCAGCACCCGCAGCCGCTCCCCGCACGGATCGCCGGGGCCCGGCTCCGCACCCGGAGCACGCGTCCACACCCCCGGATCCAGCACGAAGACCAGCGCGGCCCCGCTGCGCCGCCGCATCCGGGCCACCGTGTTCACCTGCTCCTCGTCGAGATCGCCGAGCAGGGCGACCAGCAGCCCCTCGTCCCCGGCGCGCAGCGCGTCGTACGCCCCCGTCAGGCCCGTGCCGTCCGAGTGGTCGACCACCGCGAGGGTGTCCATCATCAGCCCCGAGGCGGCCGCCGTCTCCTGACCCGTCCCCGGGAAGCCGGCACCGCCCTCGCCGGGCACCGTCGCGCCCGTGTCCATGAGCAGCCGCACCGAGAAGCCGCGCTCCATCATGTGCGCGACGACCGAGGCGGCGGCGGAGACCGCCCACTCGAAGGCCGAGCCGGGGCCCGTGTCCTCGTAGCCCACGGCGCGGGTGTCCAGCAGCACCGTGCAGCGGGCCCGCCGGGGCTGCTCCTCACGGCGCACCATCAGCTCGCCGTGGCGCGCGGTGGACCGCCAGTGCACCCGGCGCAGATCGTCGCCGTAGCGGTACTCGCGCGGGATCACGTCGTCGTCCCCGGCGACGGCCAGGGAGCGCCGCCGCCCGTCGCCGTACCCCCGCGCCTCGCCGCCCAGGCGCACCGGGGCCAGCGGCTCCACGCGCGGGACGACCGTCAGCGTGTCGTGCGCCGGGAAGGACCGGGTCAGCTCGCACATGCCGAAGGGGTCGCTCAGCCGCAGCTGGAGCGGCCCGAGCGGGTAACGGCCGCGCAGGTCCGAACGGACCCGGTAGGACACCTCGCGGTGCCCGCCCGGCTCGACCCGGTCCAGCACGAAGCGCGGCCGGGGCCCGAGCACGTACGGCACCCGGTCCTGGAGCATCAGCAGCCCGGTCGGCAGCCGGGAGACGTTGTCCACGCTCAGGCTCACCCGGGCCTCGGCGCCCGCCGGGACGCGCGCGGGGGAGAGCCACCGCTCGGACGCCACCCGGTGCCGGGTGCGGTGCACGACGGCCGCGCAGACCAACGGCAGCACGGCGAGCAGCAGTCCGACCCGCAGCAGATCGCTCTGGCCCAGCACGTACGCGCACACCGACGCGGCGATGCCCGCCGCCAGGAAGGAACGGCCCCGGGTGGTCAGCCCGGCCAGGGCCGTACGGATCCGGGCCGCGCGGCCCGGCGTCCGCTCCGGCCCCCCGGCGGACATCACAGACCCCGCGGGGGCTGCTGGGGATAGGCGGGAACGCCCCGGCCGAGACCGCCGTAGGCCCGCTCCCGCTGCGCGGCCGAGGGCACCGCGGTGTGCCGCAGGATCTCCAGCACGACCTGCTCGGCCGTACGACCGCTCATCTGGGACTCGGTGGTGGGCAGCAGCCGGTGCGCGAGCACGGCCACGGCCAGTTCCTGAACGTCGTCCGGCAGCGCGTACTCCCGGCCGGACAGGGCGGCGGACGCCTTCGCCGCGCGCAGCAGATGAAGCGTGGCGCGCGGCGAGGCGCCGAGTCTGAGGTCGGGATGGGAACGGGTGGCGGAGACCAGCTCCACCGCGTATCTCCGGACCGCGTCCGAGACGTGGACCTCGCGCACCGCCTCGATCAGCTTCACGATGTCGTGCGCGTGCGCCACCGGCTCCAGGTCCTCCAGCGGGGAGACGCCGCCGTGCACGTCCAGCATCCGCAGCTCGGCCTCGATGCTCGGATAGCCCACCGACACCCGCGCCATGAACCGGTCGCGCTGGGCCTCGGGCAGCGGATACGTGCCCTCCATCTCGACCGGGTTCTGCGTCGCCACCACCATGAAGGGGCTCGGCAGTTCGTAGCTCTGCCCGTCGATGGTGACCTGCCGCTCCTCCAGCGACTCGAGCAGCGCCGACTGGGTTTTCGGCGAGGCGCGGTTGATCTCGTCGCCGATCACGATCTGCGCGAAGATCGCACCCGGCTTGAACTCGAAGTCACGGCGCTGCGGGTCCCAGATCGACACCCCGGTGATGTCCGAGGGCAGCAGATCGGGCGTGAACTGGATACGCCGCACGGAGCAGTCGATGGACCGCGCCAGCGCCTTGGCCAGCATGGTCTTGCCCACGCCCGGGACGTCCTCGATCAGCAGATGCCCCTCGGCGAGCAGCACGGTCAGCGAAAGCCGCACGACCTCGGGCTTGCCCTCGATCACTTCCTCCACCGAACGGCGCACCCGCTCCACCGTCGCCGTCAGATCACTGAGGCTCGCTCGATCGTCATAGGTCGTCACCCGGCCCTCCTCGGCCCGTTCTCACCAGTACCGGGGCCCGCGACACCTCGCGACGCGGCTCCGGCCCACCCCGAAACACGGACACCGTGCGGAAACCGGATCCGCGCGCCGTCACACCCGCATTCTTGCCGCCGTTATCGTTTCGTGTCACGGCCTGTGGACAACTGCCCGTCCCGACCTGTGGACAACTCCCCGCACGATGCCGGTCTTGCGGCCCTTTGCCCACGCCTCGCGGGGCCGGCCATCCGTTGCCCGGCCGCTCATCCGCCGCCGGACCGGTCATCCGCCGTCGGATCGCTCGCCCGTCGTTCACCCGGGCCACCCGCCGGGCGCTCCGCGCCTGACCGGCTGCCTGCCGCCGGGCCTGGCCGCCCGCCGCCGGAGTGGCTGCCCGTTGCCCGGCCAGCCACTCGACGCCAGACCACCCGTCCGGCCGCTTCGTACCTGACCGGCCACCTGCCGCCGGGTCAGGCCGCCCGCCGCCGGACCGGCTGCCGCCGTCGGATCGGCCGCCCGCCGCCGGACCGGCCGCCCGTTGCCCGGCCAGCCACTCCGCGCCAGACCACCCGCCCGGCCGCTTCGCGCCTGACCGGCCACCAGCCGCCGGCCCCGGCCACCCGTCGCCGGACCGGACGCCCACCGCCCGCCCGGCCCACCGCCGCCCGCCGCCCCCCGCCGGAGGGGGCGGTCGGCGGGCATCGGCCGGCAGGCTTCAGGCGGACACCGGGCCGGAGGCGCGGTCCTATGCCGGGTCGATCTCGCGCAGCAGACCGCTGCGCACGTCGAAGACGAAGCCGCGCACGTCGTCGGTGTGCGGCAGGAACGGCGAGGTGCGCACCCGCTGCATCGACTGGCGCACGTCCTGGTCCACGTCGCGGAACGCCTCCACCGCCCAGGCCGGACGCTGGCCCACCTCCATCTCCAGCTCGTGCCGGAACTCCTCGGTGAGGGACTCCAGACCGCAGTTGGTGTGATGGATGAGCACGACGCTCTGCGTGCCGAGCGCCCGCTGACTGATGGTCAGCGAACGGATCACGTCGTCCGTGACCACACCGCCGGCGTTGCGGATGGTGTGGCAGTCGCCGAGCTCGAGGCCGAGCGCCGCGTGCAGATCGAGGCGGGCGTCCATACAGGCCACCACGGCCACGCGCAGCACGGGATGCGCGTCCATGCCGGGATCGGTGAACTCGGAGGCGTACCGCTCGTTGGCGTCGACCAGGCGGTCCGTCACGCTGCCGTCGCCCGTGATGGCGCTCTCGGGTCCGGTGGGAACTGCTGCGGAAGTCGTCATGGTCCCGACGTTACTGGTCACCCGCCTCCCCGGCCTGCTGTGAGAGGGGACAAAGAACGTCATCGTGGCTTGTTGTGAGCTAACCCACACGGAGCGCCAACCTCGGCCGGACGGGTGAATCCGGACCGATCGTGACTCCGGCGCGGAAGCCGTACGCGACGCGCAGGCCGGTTGATTGACCGCGACACAGGGTGGACTAAAGTGACGCGAAGCGGGAGGCCCGGCTCTTCCCGCTGGTGAAACCCCAAGGAGACGGCACGGTACCCACCCGGACCGCCTCCCCGCGTGCGCGGCGCGTACGTACGGCTCGGCCTCCTCCCGCTCCCGGTCGGCTGACGCTTCCGGCGCCGGCGGCCTCCCCTACACGGAGCAGCGGGCGGGGACCCGGCGGTGCGTGCGCCCGCCAGAACTGAGAGGCTCCCTTGACCGAGAGTCGACACGTCCCGGTGATGCTCCAGCGGTGCCTGGATCTGCTGGCACCCGCTCTGGAGCGGCCGGGAGCAGTGGTCGTCGACTGCACCCTCGGCCTCGGCGGCCACAGCGAGGCCCTGCTGACCCGCTTCCCCGAGGCCCGCCTGATCGGCCTCGACCGGGACAAGGAGGCGCTGCGCCTGTCCGGTGAACGCCTCGCCCCCTTCGGCGACCGCGCCACCCTCGTGCACGCCGTCTACGACGAACTCCCCGAGGTGCTCGACCGCCTCGGCATCCCGGACGTCCAGGGCGTCCTCTTCGACCTCGGCGTCTCCTCCATGCAACTGGACGAGGCCGACCGGGGCTTCGCCTACGCCCAGGACGCCCCCCTGGACATGCGCATGGACCAGACGACCGGCATCAGCGCCGCCGAGGTCCTCAACACCTACCCGGCCGGTGAACTCGTGCGCATCCTGCGCGCGTACGGCGAGGAGAAGCAGGCCAAGCGGATCGTCTCGGCGGTCGTCCGCGAGCGCGAGAAGGAGCCGTTCACCAACAGCGCCCGTCTGGTCGAACTGATCCGCGACGCCCTGCCGCAGGCCGCCAAGCGCACCGGCGGCAACCCGGCCAAGCGCACCTTCCAGGCGCTGCGCATCGAGGTCAACGGCGAACTGTCCGTCCTGGAACGGGCGATCCCGGCGGCCGTGAAGGCCATCGGCGTCGGCGGCCGCGTCGCCGTCCTCTCGTACCACTCGCTGGAGGACCGGCTGGTCAAGCAGGTGTTCGCGGCCGGGGCCGCCAACACCGCGCCCCCCGGCCTGCCGGTCGTGCCCGAGCGCTACCAGCCCCGGCTGAAGCTGCTCACGCGCGGGGCCGAACTCCCCACCGAGGAGGAGATCGCCGAGAACCGCCGGGCCGCCCCCGCCCGGCTGCGCGGTGTCGAGCGGATCAGGGAGGACGCCGAGTGAGCGGACGGGGCCGACCGGGCGGCCGGACCCTGCGGAGGGCCCGTGGGCGCTGAACCCGAACTGCGAGGGCGGGCCGCACGGCTCGCCCGGCTCTTCCCGGCGGGCCGCGCCCGCGCCGCCCGCACCCCCTTCGTCTTCCTCGTCGTCCTGCTCCTCGGCGGCGGTCTGCTCTGTCTGCTGATGCTCAACTCCGCGCTCAGCGAGGGCTCGTTCAAGCTCGACGACCTCCAGAAGCGCACCAAGAGCCTCACCGACGAGGAGCAGGCCCTCCAGCGGGACATCGACTCCTACTCCTCCCCGGACGCCCTCCAGCGCCGCGCCCGCGAACTCGGCATGGTCCCCGGCGGCGACCCCGCCTTCCTCGGCCCCGACGGCAGCGTCAAGGGCGTTCCGAGTGCCGCGCCCAGCGCCGCCGCGCTCACCAGGCCGCGCGCGCCCGAGGTGATGACGTCGGCCGGCGGCCCGAGCGGCAGCCCCGCCGCAAGCCCGGCCCCTTCGGCCCCCGGCGTCTCCACCGCACCGGCCGCCCCCTCCGCCCCTTCCGCCACGGTGAGCCCGGCCGCCACGGTGAGCCCTGCCGTCAGGACGAGCCCGTCCGCCAAGGCGAGCCCGTCCGCGCGGAACCTGACCCGCACCACCCAGCCCGCCCCCACCCCGACCCACGGCAGGTGACGGAAGTGTCCGACAGGCAACCGCCCCGTCGCCGCGTGCCCGGGGCCGCCGGACCGCCCCGCCCCCGTGGCGCCGCCCCCCGGCGCCAGCCAGGGCGTCCCGCTCCCGGCGCGCGCCCCGCCCGCCGCCCGTCCGGCCCCCGGCCCCCGGCCCGCCCCGCCCTCCGGCTCGGCAGCCCGCGCCCCCGGCTGCGCCTGGTCGGCCTCGCCTTCACCCTCGTGCTGTCCGCGTTCGTGGTCCGGCTGCTCCAGGTCCAGGCGGTGGACGCGAGCACCTACACCGCCAAGGCCGAGCAGAACCGCTATGTCGTGCACACCCTGGCCGCCGAGCGCGGCCGGATCACCGACCGCTCCGGGGTGGCCCTCGCCGTCAGCGAGGACGCCTACGACATCACGGCCGACCCGATGATGTTCCAGCCCAAGCAACTGAAGGTCTCCGACGGCCCCGAGCAGGCCGCCGCCCTGCTCGCCCCGATCCTCGACGAGGACCAGGCCGCGCTCGTCAAGAAGCTCCGGCCGGCCGACAAGGAGTCGCGCTACGCCCGGCTCGCCACCCGGCAGACACCGCAGGTCTGGAAGCAGATCAAGGACCTCAAGGCCGCCCTCGCCAAGAAGTCCGGCACCGGCAACGTGCTCGCGGGCGTCTTCGCCGACCCCAGCAGCCAGCGCGTGTACCCCAACGGCGACCTCGCCGCCGGGATACTGGGCTGGGTCAACAGCGAGGGCAAGGGCGGCGGCGGCATCGAGCAGCAGCTGAACAAGCAGCTCACCGGCAAGGACGGCAAGATCCGCTACGCCCAGTCCGGCGGCCGCGAGGTGCCCACCGCCGGCTCCACCGAGACCCCGGCCGTCTCCGGCAGCGACATCGAGCTGACCATCGACCGCGACATCCAGTGGGCCGCGCAGAACGCCATCTCCCAGCAGGTCAAGAAGTCCAAGGCGGACCGGGGTTACGTCGTCGTCCAGGACACCCGCACCGGCCAGATCCTGGCCATGGCCAACTCGCCCGGCTTCGATCCCAACGACCTGTCGAAGGCGAACTCCGCCGCCATGGGCAACGCGGCACTCCAGGACGCCTACGAACCCGGCTCCACCGCCAAGGTGATGTCCATGGCGGCCGTTCTGGAGGAGAACGCGGCCACCCCGCTCACCCATGTCGTCGTACCCAACCGGCTGCACCGCGGCGACCGGCTCTTCCAGGACGACGTGGACCACGCCACCTGGCACCTCACCCTCAACGGCGTGCTCGCCAAGTCCAGCAACATCGGCACCATCCTCGCCGCGGGCCAGCTCGGCAAGACCCAGAATGCGGCGAACGACACCCTCTACTCGTATCTGCGCAAGTTCGGCATCGGCCGCTACACCGGGCTCGGTTTCCCCGGTGAGACCCCGGGCATCCTCGCGCCCGCCGCCAAGTGGTCCACCTCGCAGCAGTACACGATCCCTTTCGGCCAGGGGTTCTCCATCAACGCCGTCCAGGCCGCCTCCGTCTACTCGACCATCGCCAACGGCGGAGTCCGCGTCGCGCCCACCCTGGTGCGCGGCACCAAGGGCGCCGACGGGCGCTTCACCCCGGCCCCCGAGCCCGCGAAGACCCGGGTCGTCAGCGACAAGACCGCGCGCACGGTCGCCCAGATGCTGGAGTCCGTGGTCGACGACGAACAGGGCACCGGCATCAAGGCCCGTATCCCCGGCTACCGCGTCGCGGGCAAGACCGGCACCGCCAACCGAGTGGATCCGGCCACCGGGAGGTACCACGGATACACGTCCTCCTTCGCCGGGTTCGCCCCCGCCGACAAGCCCCGCGTCACGGTCTACTGCGCCATCCAGAACGCCACCTCCGGCAGTTACTTCGGCGGCCAGATCTGCGGCCCCGTCTACAAGCAGGTGATGGAGTTCGCGCTGAAGACCCTCCAGGTACCGCCGACCGGCGCGAAGGCCGCGAACCTGCCCGTCACCTACCAGCCCTGACCGGCCGCGACACACCACCGGGCCCCGACCACCAGGAACCAGCCGTGACAACGATCACCCCCGACGACGGGAACCAGACGGGCCCCCGGCCCTCGCTTCGCCCCGAGGCGGGTACTCCCGGTACGCTCACCGCCGTGCCACACGCTGATCAGTCCCAAACCACCCAGAAGGGCGCTTCCGTGACCTACCCGGGACCGCCACGACCGGTTCAGATCTCCGCCACCCCCCTCGCGGAGCTCGCCGATCAGCTGGGGATCGCCGCACCGGCCGGCTCCGCCGACGTCACGGGCATCACCCACGACTCGCGCGCCGTCCGCCCCGGCGACGTCTACGCCGCACTGCCCGGAGCCCGTCTGCACGGCGCCGACTTCGTCACCCAGGCCGCGAGCCTCGGCGCCGTCGCCGTGCTCACCGACCCCACCGGCGCCGAGCGCGCCGAGGCCACCGGACTGCCGGTCCTCGTCGTGGACGACCCGCGCGCCGAGATGGGCGAACTGGCCGCCACGGTCTACGGACACCCGGGCCGCGAGCTGCTCCAGATCGGCATCACCGGCACCTCCGGCAAGACCACCACCGCCTACCTCGTCGAGGGCGGCCTCAAGGCCGTACGCGCCACCGGGCTCATCGGCACCGTCGAGATGCGCATCGGCGAGGAGCGCATCAAGTCCGAGCGCACCACCCCCGAAGCCACCGACCTCCAGGCCCTGTTCGCCGTCATGCGCGAACGCGGCACCGAGGCGGTCGCCATGGAGGTCTCCAGCCACGCGCTGGTCCTCGGCCGGGTGGACGGCTGCGTGTTCGACATCGCCGTCTTCAACAACCTGAGCCCGGAACACATGGAGTTCCACTCCGACATGGAGGACTACTTCCAGGCGAAGGCTCGGCTCTTCACCCCCGAGCGCAGCAGACTCGGCGTGGTCAACGCCGACGACGAGTACGGCCGCAGGCTCGCCGGCGAGGCGGGCGTCCCGGTCGTCACCTTCTCCGCCGAGGGCGACCCGGACGCCGACTGGCGCGCCGAGGACGTCCAGATCGGCCCCATGGACTCGACGTTCACCGCGATCGGCCCGAACGGCGAGCGTGTGCACGCCCGCTCGCCGCTGCCCGGCCCCTTCAACGTGGCCAACACCCTCGCCGCCCTCGTCGCCCTCGCCTCGGCCGGGATCGACCCGCAGACCGCTGCCGACGGCATCGCCGCCGTGCCCGGCGTCCCCGGCCGCCTGGAGCGCGTCGACGCCGGACAGCCCTACCTCGCGGTGGTGGACTACGCGCACAAGACCGACGCCGTCGAGTCGGTGCTCAAGGCGCTGCGCAAGGTCACCAAGGGCCGGCTGCACATCGTGCTCGGCTGCGGCGGCGACCGCGACAGGACCAAGCGCGCCCCGATGGGCGCCGCCGCCGCCCGGTACGCCGACATCGCCGTACTGACCTCCGACAACCCCCGCTCCGAGGACCCCCTCGCGATCCTCGCGGCCATGCTCGAAGGCGCCGCCTCCGTCCCCGCGCACGAGCGCGGGGAGGTGCTGCTCTTCGAGGACCGCGCCGCCGCCATCGCCGCCGCCGTGGGCCGCGCGGCCGCGGGCGACACCGTGCTGGTCGCGGGCAAGGGCCATGAGCAGGGCCAGGACATCGCCGGCGTGGTCCGTCCCTTCGACGACCGCCAGGTGCTCCGCGAAGCTATCCAGAACACCCAGGGATGAACTTGTGATCGCCCTCTCCCTCGCCGAGATCGCAGCTGTCGTCGGCGGGCAGACACACGACATACCGGATACGTCCGTCACCGTCACGGGACCGGTCGTCCGGGACTCCCGCGAGGTGGTGCCCGGCGCCCTCTTCGTCGCGTTCAGCGGCGAGCGGGCCGACGGCCACGACTTCGCCGAGGCGGTCGTCGAGGCGGGCGCCGTCGCCGTACTGGCGACGCGCCCCGTCGGCGTACCCGCGATCGTCGTGGACGACGTCCAGAACGCGCTGGGCGCCCTCGCCCGCCATGTGGTCGAGCGCCTCGGCGCGACCCTCGTCGGGCTGACCGGCTCGGCGGGCAAGACCAGCACCAAGGACCTCATCGCCCAGGTGCTCGGCGGCAAGGCGCCCACCGTCTTCACGCCCGGCTCCCTCAACAACGAGATCGGGCTCCCGCTGACCGCCCTGTCCGCCACCGAGGAGACGAAGTTCCTCGTGCTGGAGATGGGCGCCCGCGGCATCGGGCACATCCGCTACCTCGCCGGCCTCACCCCGCCGAAGGTCGGACTCGTGCTCAACGTCGGCAGCGCCCACATCGGCGAGTTCGGCGGCCGCGAGCAGATCGCCCAGGCCAAGGGCGAGTTGGTGGAGGCGCTGCCGCCGGCCGAGGAGGGCGGTGTCGCCGTCCTCAACGCCGACGACCCGCTGGTGCGCGCGATGGCCTCCCGTACCCGCGCGAAGGTGGTCCTTTTCGGAGAGTCGGCCGAAGCGGACGTACGCGCCGAGAACGTGCGACTCACGGACAGCGGACAGCCTGCCTTCAGGCTTCACACACCCTCCGGTGCAAGCGATGTGACCATGCGCCTGTACGGTGAGCACCACGTGTCGAACGCGCTCGCCGCGGCCGCCGTCGCCCATGAGCTGGGCATGTCCGCAACCGAGATCGCCACCGCGCTCTCCGGGGCGGGCTCCCTCTCCCGCTGGCGCATGGAGGTCACCGAGCGCCCGGACGGCGTGACCATCGTCAACGACGCCTACAACGCCAACCCCGAGTCCATGCGGGCCGCCCTCAGGGCGCTCGCGGCCATGGGCAAGGGGCGCCGCACGTGGGCGGTGCTCGGCAAGATGGCCGAGCTGGGGGACGAGGCTCTCGCCGAGCACGACGCGGTCGGACGGCTCGCCGTCCGGCTCAACGTCAGCAAGCTCGTCGCGGTCGGGGGGATCGAAGCCTCCTGGCTGCAACTGGGCGCATACAACGAGGGTTCGTGGGGTGAGGAGTCGGTGCACGTGTCCGACGCACAGGCGGCGATCGACCTGTTGCGCAGCGAGTTGCGCCCGGGGGACGTCGTGCTGGTGAAGGCGTCCCGTTCCGTGGGTCTTGAGAGCGTCGCCCAGACGCTCGCCTCGGCCGGTACCGAGGGCGAGGTCGCCCCCCGATGATGAACCAGGTCCTGTTCTCGGGAGTCATCGGCCTCTTCCTGACGCTGATCGGCACCCCGCTGCTGATCAAGCTCCTCGCCCGCAAGGGCTACGGCCAGTTCATCCGTGACGACGGCCCGCGCGAGCACGCCAGCAAGCGCGGTACGCCGACCATGGGCGGCATCGCCTTCATCCTGTCCACGATCGCCGCGTACTTCCTCAGCAAGGTGATCACGGGCAAGCCCCCGACGTACTCGGGTCTGCTGGTCCTCGGCCTGATGTTCGGCATGGGCCTGGTCGGCTTCCTGGACGACTACATCAAGATCGTCAAGCGCCGTTCGCTGGGTCTGCGGGCCAAGGCGAAGATGGCCGGCCAGCTCATCGTCGGCATCGGCTTCGCGGTCCTCGCGCTGCAGTTCCCGGACAACCGGGGCAACACCCCGGCCTCCACCAAGCTGTCGTTCATCACGGACTTCGGCTGGACCATCGGCCCGGTGCTGTTCGTGGTCTGGGCGCTGTTCATGATCCTCGCGATGTCGAACGGCGTGAACCTCACCGACGGTCTCGACGGCCTCGCCACCGGCGCCTCCGTCCTGGTCTTCGGCGCCTACACGTTCATCGGCGTCTGGCAGTTCCAGGAGTCCTGCGCCAACGCGATGACCCTGACCAACCCGGCCGCCTGCTACGAGGTCCGCGACCCGCTCGACCTCGCGGTGGTCGCCTCCGCGCTGATGGGTTCCTGCCTCGGCTTCCTGTGGTGGAACACCTCGCCGGCGAAGATCTTCATGGGCGACACCGGCTCGCTCGCCCTCGGCGGTGTCCTCACCGGCCTGGCCATCCTCTCCCGCACGGAGCTGCTGGTGGCCATCATGGGCGGCCTGTTCGTCCTCATCACCATGTCGGTCGTCATCCAGGTCGGCTCCTTCCGGCTCACCGGCAAGCGCGTCTTCCGGATGGCACCACTCCAGCACCACTTCGAACTCAAGGGCTGGTCCGAAGTCCTGGTGGTGGTCCGCTTCTGGATCATCCAGGGCATCTGCGTCATCGTCGGACTGGGCCTCTTCTACGCGGGATGGGCAGCGGACAAGTGACCACCTCGGTGCCTTCGGGGCAGAGCGAATTCCAGGGCAAGCGCGTCACGGTCGCCGGACTCGGCGTCTCGGGCGTCCCGGCCGCCAGGGCGCTGCGTGAGCGCGGCGCGGTCGTCACGGTCGTGAACGACGGCGACGACGAGCGGGCACGGGCGCAGGCCGCCGAACTGGAGGCGCTCGGCGTCACCGTCCGCCTCGGCGACGGGGCTACGCTCCCCGAGGGCACCGAGCTGATCGTCACCGCCCCCGGCTGGCAGCCCGGCAAGCCGCTGTTCCAGGCGGCTGAGCAGGCGGGCGTGCCGATCTGGGGCGACGTGGAGCTGGCCTGGCGCCTCAGGGGGCCCGGCGCGGCCCCCTGGCTCGCCGTCACCGGCACCAACGGCAAGACCACCACCGTGCAGATGCTCGCCTCCATCCTGAAGGCGGCGGGCCTGCGCACGGCGGCCGTCGGCAACATCGGCGTCTCCCTCCTGGACGCCGTCCTCGGCGAGGAGGAGTACGACGTCCTCGCCGTCGAGCTCTCCAGCTACCAGCTCCACTGGGCGCCCTCCCTGCGCGCCTACTCCGGCGCGGTGCTCAACCTCGCCCCGGACCACCTCGACTGGCACGGCTCCATGGACGCCTACGCCGCCGACAAGGGCCGTATCTACGAGGGCAACAAGGTCGCCTGCGTCTACAACGTGGCCGACCCGCGCACCGAGGACCTGGTCCGCGAGGCCGACGTGGAGGAGGGCTGCCGGGCCGTCGGGTTCACCCTCGGCACCCCGGCCGTCTCCCAGCTCGGCGTCGTGGACGGCATCCTGATCGACCGGGCCTTCGTCGAGAACCGGTACAAGAACGCACAGGAGCTGGCCGAGGTCTCCGACGTCGACCCGCCCGCCCCGCACAACATCGCCAACGCGCTCGCGGCGGCGGCCCTCGCCCGCTCCTTCGGCGTACCGGCCCAGGCGGTACGCGACGGACTGCGCGCCTTCCGCCCCGACGCCCACCGCATCCAGCACGTCGCGGATATCGACGGCGTGGCGTACGTGGACGACTCCAAGGCCACCAACACCCATGCCGCGGAAGCCTCGTTGGCGGCCTACGAGCCCATCGTGTGGATCGCCGGCGGCCTCGCCAAGGGCGCCGAGTTCGACGAGCTGGTGGCGGCCTCCGCGAAGCGTCTGCGGGGGGCCGTCCTGATCGGCGCCGACCGCGCGCTGATCCGCGAGGCCCTCGCGCGACACGCCCCGGAAGTACCCGTCGTGGACCTCGACCGGACCGACACTGGGGCGATGCTCCAGGCGGTGACCGAGGCGAAGCGGCTGGCCCGGCCGGGCGACACCGTACTGCTGGCCCCGGCCTGCGCCTCCATGGACATGTTCACCAACTACAACCAGCGCGGTGACGCGTTCGCGGCGGCCGTCCGCGAACTCGGCGCCTGACCCCGGCCGCCCGCCGGGCGGATCTTGGGAGGGACGCGTGGGACGTTCGGCGCACAGGGGAGGCGTGGATGCCCGGTAGCCGTACCGGACGGCCGCCCGTGCAGCGGGCGGCCCGCCGCCCCGCACCCCGGCCGAGCGCGCCCGAGAACCCCCTGCGCCGGCTGCGCAACCGCGCCCGCAAGGCCTGGGACCGCCCGCTGACCGCGTACTACCTGATCCTCGGCGGCAGCCTGCTGATCATCGTCCTCGGCCTGGTGATGGTCTACTCGGCCTCCCAGATCACCGCGCTCCAGCTCTCGCTGCCCGGCTCGTTCTTCTTCCGCAAGCAGTTCCTCGCCGCGCTGATCGGCGGCGCGCTGCTGCTGGCCGCCTCCCGGATGCCCGTGCGGCTGCACCGGGCGCTGGCCTACCCGATCCTGGCCGCCGCCGTCTTCGCGATGGCGCTGGTGCAGGTGCCGGGGATAGGGATGTCGGTCAACGGCAACCGGAACTGGATCTCGCTCGGCGGCTCCTTCCAGATCCAGCCCAGCGAGTTCGGCAAGCTCGCCCTCGTCCTGTGGGGCGCGGACCTGATCGCCCGCAAACAGGACAAGAAGCTGCTGACCCAGTGGAAGCACATGCTGGTCCCGCTGGTCCCGGTGGCCTTCATGCTGCTCGGTCTGATCATGCTCGGCGGCGACATGGGCACCGCGATCATCCTCACCGCGATCCTGTTCGGCCTGCTCTGGCTCGCCGGGGCCCCGACCCGGCTGTTCGCCGGCGTGCTCTCGGTCGCGGCGCTCATCGGTGTGATCCTCATCAAGACCAGCCCCAACCGGATGGCCCGGCTCGCCTGCATCGGCGCGACCGAGCCCCGGGCGGGCGGCGCCGACTGCTGGCAGGCCGTACACGGGATCTACGCCCTCGCCTCCGGCGGAATCTTCGGTTCCGGTCTTGGCGCGAGTGTGGAGAAATGGGGCCAACTCCCCGAAGCCCACACCGACTTCATCTTCGCCGTCACCGGTGAGGAACTGGGTCTCGCGGGGACGCTGTCGGTGCTCGCCCTGTTCGCCGCTCTAGGCTATGCGGGTATCCGCGTGGCCGGACGCGCGAAGGACCCCTTCGTGAGGTACGCCGCGGGAGGTGTGACGACCTGGATCACCGCGCAGGCGGTGATCAATATCGGTGCGGTACTCGGCCTGCTGCCGATCGCCGGCGTCCCCCTCCCGCTGTTCTCCTACGGAGGGTCCGCCCTGCTGCCGGCCATGTTCGCCATCGGGCTGCTGATCGCCTTCGCGCGTGACGATCCCGCTGCGCGGGCGGCGCTTGCGATGCGGCAACCCCGCTTTGGTAGAAAGCGGGCGGGCGGCTCCCGTGCCGAGCGGGTGCCCCGGAGATGGAACACGATGCGACGGCGCGCCTCGGCGGCGCGTCCGTCCGGAGAGCGGTGAATTTCGGTGCATGTCGTACTCGCCGGCGGGGGTACCGCGGGCCACATCGAGCCCGCGCTCGCCCTCGCGGACGCCCTGCGCAGGCAGGACCCCACCGTGGGGATCACAGCCCTGGGCACGGAGCGCGGCCTTGAGACCCGGCTCGTTCCCGAGCGCGGTTACGAGCTGGCGCTGATCCCGGCGGTTCCGCTGCCGCGCAAGCCCACGCCCGAGCTGATCACGGTGCCGGGCCGGCTGCGCGGCACGATCAAGGCCACGGAGCAGATCCTGGAGCGCACCAAGGCGGACGCCGTGGTCGGCTTCGGCGGCTACGTCGCGCTGCCCGCGTATCTGGCCGCCAAGCGCCTCGGCGTGCCGATCGTGGTCCACGAGGCCAACGCCCGGCCCGGCCTGGCCAACAAGATCGGCTCGCGCTACGCGGCCCGGGTGGCCGTCTCCACGCCCGACAGCAAGCTCCGGGACGCCCGCTACATCGGCATCCCGCTGCGCCGCTCCATCGCCACCCTGGACCGCGCGGCCCTGCGCCCCGAGGCCCGGCACTACTTCGGTCTGAGCCCCAACCTGCCCACGCTGCTGGTCTCCGGCGGCTCGCAGGGCGCCCGGCGCCTGAACGAGGTCGTCCAGCAGGTCGCCCCCTGGCTCCAGCAGGCCGGCATCCAGATCCTGCACGCGGTCGGCCCGAAGAACGAACTGCCGCAGGTGCAGCAGATGCCGGGCATGCCCCCGTACCTCCCGGTAAGTTACCTGGACCGGATGGACCTCGCGTACGCCGCGGCCGACCTGATGCTCTGCCGCGCGGGCGCGATGACCGTCGCCGAACTCTCCGCCGTCGGACTCCCGGCCGCCTACGTCCCGCTGCCCATCGGCAACGGCGAACAGCGGCTGAACGCCCAGCCGGTGGTCAAGGCGGGCGGCGGACTCCTCGTGGACGACGCGGAACTGACGCCGGAGTGGATCCAGCAGAACGTGCTGCCGGTCCTGGCCGACCCGCACCGCCTCTACGAGATGTCCCGCGCCGCCGGTGAGTTCGGCCGCCGCGACGCCGACGACCTCCTGGTCGGCATGGTGTACGAGGCGATCGCCGCGGGCCGGTAGGACCGTTCGACGAAGGGACAGTGAGCGTGGCCGGACCCACCGTCGCCGAGCGCGACGCACGCCGACCGGAGATGTCCGGCCCGCCACTCGTCCCCAGGCTGCGACGACCGCGGCTTCTTATGATCATCGCTCTGGCGGCGCTGCTCGTCGTCCTCGGAGCCGGTTCCGTATGGGTGTTGTACGGCTCCGCGTGGCTGCGGGTGCGTCAGGTCGCGGTCTCCGGCACGCGCGTGCTGACCCCGGCCGAGGTCCGCAGGGCCGCCGCCGTCCCCGTCGGGGCCCCGCTGGTCTCCGTGGACACCGGCGCCATCGAGGCGCGGCTGCGGCGGGAGTTGCCCCGGATCGACACCGTCGCGGTGGACCGCTCCTGGCCGCACGGCATCACCCTGAAGGTCGTGGAACGCACCCCGTCCCTGCTCGTCCGCAAGGGCGCCGGATTCACCGAAGTCGACGCCCAGGGAGTGAGGTTCGCGACCGTCCCGCAGGCGCCGCGCGGGGTGCCGATGCTCGAACTCACCGTCTTCCCCGAGGACTCGGGCGCCGCGAGCCTGCGCCGCTTCGGCACGGGCCGTCTGACGCGCGAGGCCGTACGCGTGGCCGCCGCGCTGCCCGGGCCCGTCAAGAAGGACACCAGGGCCGTCCAAGTCCGGTCCTACGACGCCGTCTCGCTGCGGCTGAAGGACGGGCGCACGGTGGCATGGGGCAGCGCCGAGAACGGCGCGGCCAAGGCGCGGGCCCTCACAGCTCTCATGAAAGCAGCTCCCGACGCGCGGCACTTCGATGTCAGCGTGCCCACCGCCCCTGCGTCAGCCGGGAGTTGACGTACATCAGCGCAGGCCAGCACCCTGGTTGGGCACTGCTACGGCTGATCACATAGGGTGAAAAGAAAAACGGGAGGTTCGGCGTGTTCGTTGAACGGGCGCCGCTTGTCGACTTAGTGTCCTGTTCAGAAGACTCCAGGGAACAGACACACTGGTAACCCTAAACTTCAGGGTTAGGGTTCGGGTCGGCGTTCGGACCGTCCCAATTCGGCATCCGTCGTCCGGTCGGGGAACCGCCCGGCGCGACAACGTAATTCGAGGCGAGAGGCCTTCGACGTGGCAGCACCGCAGAACTACCTCGCAGTCATCAAGGTCATCGGTGTCGGCGGCGGTGGTGTCAATGCCATCAACCGGATGATCGAGGTCGGCCTCAAGGGCGTCGAGTTCATCGCCATCAACACCGACGCGCAGGCACTGTTGATGAGCGACGCCGACGTCAAGCTGGACGTCGGCCGCGAACTCACCCGCGGACTCGGCGCCGGCGCCAACCCGGCCGTCGGCCGCAAGGCCGCCGAGGACCACCGCGAGGAGATCGAGGAAGTCCTCAAGGGGGCCGACATGGTCTTCGTGACGGCAGGCGAGGGCGGCGGCACCGGCACCGGCGGCGCGCCCGTCGTGGCCAACATCGCGCGCTCGCTGGGCGCCCTCACCATCGGCGTGGTCACGCGCCCGTTCACCTTCGAGGGGCGGCGCCGCGCCAACCAGGCCGAGGACGGCATCGCGGAGCTGCGCGAAGAGGTCGACACCCTCATCGTGATCCCCAACGACCGGCTGCTGTCCATCTCGGACCGCCAGGTCTCGGTCCTGGACGCCTTCAAGTCGGCCGACCAGGTCCTGCTCTCCGGTGTCCAGGGCATCACCGACCTCATCACCACCCCCGGTCTGATCAACCTCGACTTCGCCGACGTCAAGTCGGTCATGTCCGAGGCCGGTTCGGCCCTCATGGGCATCGGCTCGGCCCGCGGCGACGACCGCGCGGTGGCCGCGGCCGAGATGGCGATCTCCTCGCCGCTCCTGGAGGCGTCCATCGACGGCGCCCGCGGCGTGCTGCTCTCCATCTCCGGCGGCTCCGACCTCGGCCTGTTCGAGATCAACGAGGCCGCCCAGCTGGTCAGCGAGGCCGCCCACCCGGAGGCCAACATCATCTTCGGCGCGGTCATCGACGACGCCCTCGGCGACGAGGTGCGGGTCACCGTGATCGCGGCCGGCTTCGACGGGGGCCAGCCCCCGGCCCGCCGGGACAACGTGCTCGGCTCGGCGTCCTCCGGCTCCCCGGCCCAGCGCCGCGAGGAGCAGCCCGCTCCGCCCCGTCAGCAGACCGAGTCCCGGCCGACGTTCGGCTCGCTCGGCAGCGTGACGCCGAAGGAGGAGCCGGAGCCGGCGCCCGAGCCGGTGGTCGAGGTCCCGGTGGCACCGCCGGTGCCCCAGTCCCGGTCCTACGAGGACATCGTCGAGCTGGATGTGCCGGACTTCCTCAAGTGATAGGACAGCGCGAAAGCGTGAGCGGCGCGCACTTCGCCTTCACCGACAGGTGGGGCGGGGTGAGCGCCGCTCCGTATGAGGAGCTCAACCTCGGCGGCGCGGTCGGCGACGACCCCGGCGCGGTACGGGCCAACCGTGAACTGACCGCCAAGGCACTGGGTCTCGACCCGGCGTCGGTGGTCTGGATGAACCAGGTCCACGGCGCCGACGTGGCCGTGGTCGACGAACCCTGGGGAGACCGTCCGGTCCCTGAGGTGGACGCGATCGTCACCACCCGGCGCGGCCTCGCCCTCGCCGTACTCACCGCCGACTGTGTGCCGGTGCTGCTCGCCGACCCGGTCGCGGGTGTGGTCGCGGCCGCGCACGCGGGACGCCCCGGAATGGTCGCGGGCATCGTCCCCGCCGCCGTACGGGCCATGACCCGACTCGGGGCGGAGCCGGGCCGGATCGTCGCCCGCACCGGCCCGTGTGTGTGCGGCCGTTGTTACGAGGTGCCCGAAGCGCTGCGCGCCGAGGTCGCCAAGGCCGAGCCGACGGCGCACGCGGAGACGAGCTGGGGCACTCCCGCCGTCGACGTGAGCGCCGGAGTGCACACGCAGCTCGACCGGCTCGGGGTGTGCGACCGGGCGCAATCACCGGTGTGCACGCTGGAGTCGGGGGATCACTTCTCCTACCGGCGCGATCGCACCACGGGCCGGCTCGCCGGGTATGTGTGGCTGGACTGAGTGGACATGACGGACCGTAGGACCGAACTCGCCGGAAATCTGGCGAAGGTGGAGGAACGCATCGCGGCCGCGTGCGCGGCGGCGGGGCGTGCCCGTGACGAGGTGACCCTGATCGTGGTCACCAAGACGTACCCGGCGAGCGACGTGAGGATCCTGTCGGAACTGGGTGTGCGTCAGGTCGGCGAGAACCGCGACCAGGACGCCGCCCCGAAGGCCGCCGCCTGTGCGGATCTGCCGCTGCAATGGCACTTCATCGGTCAGTTGCAGACCAACAAGGTGCGTTCCGTGGTCGGTTATGCCGATTTCGTGCAGTCGGTCGACCGGGACCGGCTCGTCACCGCGCTCTCCCGGGAGGCGGTGCGGGCCGGGCGCGAGGTGGGCTGTCTCCTCCAGGTCGCGCTCGACGCCGGAGCGGACGGCCGGGGCGAGCGCGGCGGCATCGCGCCCGCCGGAATCGAAGAGTTGGCCGGTCTCGTCGCCGACGCGCCCGGGCTGCGGCTCGACGGACTGATGACCGTCGCCCCGCTCACCGGGGAGTACGCGGGACGCGAACAGGCCGCGTTCGAACGGCTCATGGATTTGTCGACGTACCTGCGCCGATCCCATCCGGCTGCAACCATGGTGTCGGCAGGGATGAGTGCGGACCTTGAGCAGGCCGTGGCGGCCGGAGCGACACATGTGCGCGTCGGCAGCGCGGTACTCGGAGTCCGCCCCCGCCTCGGGTAACGTCGCGAAGAAGTCGGACCACAGCAGAAAATATGGTCAATGCCGCCGAAAGCGGTACGAAGGCCACGTGGATCGCGGGCACTTGGCAGTCGTCAGCCGATCCACCACAGAGCGGAGGACTCAGAGCATGGCCGGCGCGATGCGCAAGATGGCGGTCTACCTCGGCCTCGTGGAGGACGATGGGTACGACGGCCGGGGATTCGACCCCGACGACGACTTCGAGCCCGAACTGGACCCGGAGCCCGAGCGGGACCACCGACGGCACGAACCGTCACACCAGCCGCACAACGCACATTCTCCCCAAAGGGATGAATCTGTACGAGTGGTGCAGCCGCCGGCGCCCCGTGAGCCGGTCTCGCATTCCGTGGCGCCGACCGCGGATCAGGGCCGTCCGGCGCGGATCGCGCCCGTGGCGTCCATCACACAAGAACGTCCGTCCCTGGAGAAGAACGCGCCGGTGATCATGCCCAAGGTCGTGTCGGAACGAGAGCCGTACCGGATCACCACCCTGCATCCCCGGACCTACAACGAGGCCCGTACCATCGGGGAACACTTCCGTGAGGGCACCCCGGTGATCATGAATCTCACGGAGATGGACGACACTGACGCGAAGCGACTTGTCGACTTCGCCGCAGGTTTGGTGTTTGGACTTCACGGCAGTATCGAACGGGTGACGCAGAAGGTCTTCCTGTTGTCTCCTGCTAACGTCGATGTCACGGCGGAGGACAAGGCCCGCATCGCAGAGGGCGGGTTCTTCAACCAGAGCTGAGAAGCACCACCGGGAAGATGCACGGCACAGGGGAGAGGGAAGCGCAGCGATGAGTGTGTTCGCGCAGGTGATCTACATCGCGCTGATGGTCTTTCTCGGCCTGCTGATCGTCCGGCTGGTCATGGACTATGTCTTCCAGTTCGCCCGCTCGTGGCAACCCGGCAAGGCGATGGTGGTCGTACTGGAGGCCACCTACACTGTCACCGATCCACCGTTGAAGCTGCTGCGGCGGTTCATCCCGCCGTTGCGTCTCGGGGGCGTGGCACTCGACCTGTCCTTCTTCGTACTGATGATCATCGTCTGGATTCTCATCTCGGTGGCGGGGAGCTTCGCGCGATGAGGGTGGACGATACGGTCTTGCCGACTGCCGATGACTACGTTGAGGTGAAGAGATGCCGTTGACCCCCGAGGACGTGCGGAACAAGCAGTTCACGACCGTCCGCCTCCGAGAAGGCTATGACGAGGACGAGGTCGATGCCTTCCTCGACGAGGTCGAAGCCGAACTGACCCGTCTGCTCCGCGAGAACGAGGATCTGCGCGCCAAGCTGGCCGCCGCCACGCGGGCCGCCGCGCAGAACCAGCAGAACATGCGCAAGGGTCCGGAGCAGCAGGACCAGCAGCAGGGCGGAATGCCGCAGCAGGGTGGTATGCCCCAGCAGGGCGGAATGCCCCAGGGTGGTATGCCGCAGGGCGGTATGCGAGGACCCGGCGCTCCGGTGCCCGCCGGCATATCGGGCCCGCCGCAGCAGCAGATGGGTGGCCCCATGGGTGGTCCGCCCCAGCTGCCCAGCGGTGCCCCGCAGTTGCCCGCCGGCCCCGGCGGTCAGGGCGGCCCGCAGGGCCCCGGCCCCATGGGTCAGGGTCCGGGCCAGATGGGCCAGGGTCCCGGCCCCATGGGCCAGGGTCCGATGGGTCAGGGTCCGGGTCAGATGGGCCAGGGTCCCGGCCCGATGGGTCAGGGTCCCGGTCCGATGGGCCAGGGTCCGATGGGTGGTCAGCCGCCCATGCCGCAGCAGATGGGCGGCCCCATGGGTGGTCCCCCGATGGGCGCCCCCGGCCTGCCCGGTCAGGGTGGCCCCGGCGGCGACAGCGCCGCGCGTGTCCTCTCGCTGGCCCAGCAGAC
The DNA here is from genome assembly GCF_040703155.1 of Streptomyces sp. NPDC005435. NCBI lineage: Bacteria > Bacillati > Actinomycetota > Actinomycetes > Kitasatosporales > Streptomycetaceae > Streptomyces > Streptomyces sp. NPDC005435. The sequence continues at coordinate 92,781 of NZ_JBEXEQ010000015.1, read as the reverse complement.
CGCCGACCAGGCGATCGCGGAGGCCCGTTCCGAGGCCAACAAGATCGTCGGCGAGGCCCGCAGCCGCGCCGAGGGTCTGGAGCGCGACGCCCGTGCCAAGGCCGACGCCCTGGAGCGGGACGCGCAGGAGAAGCACCGCGTCGCCATGGGCTCCCTGGAGTCCGCGCGCGCCACGCTGGAGCGCAAGGTCGAGGACCTGCGAGGCTTCGAGCGCGAGTACCGCACGCGCCTGAAGTCCTACCTGGAGTCCCAGCTGCGTCAGCTGGAGACCCAGGCGGACGACTCGCTGGCCCCGCCGCGCACCCCGGCCGCCGCGTCCCTGCCGCCGTCCCCGTCGCCCTCGATGGCGCCGGCCGGTGCGGGCGCCCCGTCCTTCGGCGGCAACCAGGGCATGGGCGGTCCGCCCTCCCCGGCGGCCCCGTCCTACGGCGCGCAGCAGCAGATGACGCCGGCCATGACCCAGCCGATGGCTCCGGTCCGGCCGCAGGGCCCCGGCCCGATGGGCCAGGCCCCCTCGCCGATGCGTGGGTTCCTGATCGACGAGGACGACAACTGACGGCCGCGCATGGCCAGTAGTACGCCATAGGCGTCGGCAGCGTTCAGGGCGGGCCCCGGACTTCGGTCCGGGGCCCGCCCTGTTTTACGCGAGTTGACCGCCAAACGGGAGCCGCGTCTCGTTGTCCGTGGCTCCGCCTTGTGTCCGTACCGTGCCCGTCAACGCCGAAGGCCCGGTCCCCCTTCAGAGGGGAACCGGGCCTTCGTACGGGGGTGTTACGCCTTGCGGAGGCGGAACGTCAGGGTCAGGCCCTCGTCCGTGAAGGCGTCGCCGTACGTCCCGTCCGCCTCGCCCTCGGCGAAGTCCGTCGCGAGGACCTCCTCCGCGATCAGGCCGGAGTGCTCGGAGAGGGCGGCGGTCACCGCCGGGTCCGTCGCCGTCCAGCGCAGGGCGATACGGTCGGCCACGTCCAGGCCGCTGTTCTTGCGGGCCTCCTGGATGAGCCGGATCGCGTCACGGGCGAGGCCCGCCCGGCGCAGCTCCTCGGTGATCTCCAGGTCCAGCGCCACCGTGGCACCGGAGTCGGACGCCACCGACCAGCCCTCACGCGGGGTCTCGGTGATGATCACCTCGTCCGGGGCGAGCGTGACGACCTCGCCGTCCAGCTCCACCGACGCGTTGCCCTCGCGCAGCGCGAGCGACAGCGCGGCGGCGTCGGCGGCGGCGACCGCCTTCGCCACGTCCTGCACCCGCTTGCCGAACCGCTTGCCCAGCGCGCGGAAGTTGGCCTTGGCCGTGGTGTCCACCAGCGAGCCGCCCACCTCGGAGAGCGAGGCCAGCGCGGCCACGTTCAGCTCCTCGGTGATCTGCGCGTGCAGCTCCGGGTCCAGCGCGTCGAAGCCCGCGGCGCCGACCAGCGCGCGCGAGAGCGGCTGACGCGTCTTGACGCCGGACTCCGCGCGCGTGGCACGGCCCAGCTCCACGAGCCGGCGCACCAGCACCATCTGCTTCGACAGCTCCGGGTCGATCGCGGACAGGTCCGCCTCCGGCCAGGAGGACAGGTGGACGGACTCCGGCGCCCCCGGGGTCACCGGCACGATCAGGTCCTGCCACACCCGCTCGGTGATGAACGGGGTGATCGGGGCCATCAGCTTGGTGACCGTCTCCAGCACCTCGTGCAGCGTGCGCAGCGCGGCCTTGTCGCCCTGCCAGAACCGGCGGCGCGAGCGGCGCACGTACCAGTTGGACAGGTCGTCCACGAACGCGGAGAGCAGCTTGCCCGCGCGCTGGGTGTCGTACGTCTCAAGGGCCTGGGTCACCTGGTCGGTGAGGGCGTGGAGTTCGGACAGCAGCCAGCGGTCGAGGACCGGGCGGTCGGCCGGGTCCGGGTCCGCCGCGCTCGGCGCCCAGCCGGAGGTACGGGCGTACAGCGCCTGGAAGGCGACCGTGTTCCAGTACGTCAGGAGGGTCTTGCGGACGACCTCCTGGATGGTGCCGTGACCGACCCGGCGGGCCGCCCACGGGGAACCGCCGGCCGCCATGAACCAGCGCACCGCGTCCGCGCCGTGCTGGTCCATCAGCGGGATCGGCTGCAGGATGTTGCCCAGGTGCTTGGACATCTTGCGGCCGTCTTCGGCGAGGATGTGGCCGAGGCAGACCACGTTCTCGTACGAGGACTTGTCGAAGACCAAGGTGCCGACGGCCATCAGCGTGTAGAACCAGCCGCGGGTCTGGTCGATCGCCTCGGAGATGAACTGGGCCGGGTAGCGGCTCTCGAACAGCTCCTTGTTCTTGTACGGGTAGCCCCACTGCGCGAACGGCATCGAACCCGAGTCGTACCAGGCGTCGATGACCTCCGGCACGCGCGTGGCGGTGTCGCCGCACTCGGGGCAGGGGAAGGTCACGTCGTCGATGAACGGGCGGTGCGGGTCGAGGGAGGACTGGTCGGTGCCGGTCAGCTCGCTCAGCTCGGCGCGGGAGCCGGCCACGGTCAGGTGGTCGTTGTCGCAGCGCCAGATGGGCAGCGGGGTGCCCCAGTAGCGGTTGCGGGAGAGTGCCCAGTCGATGTTGTTGCTCAGCCAGTCGCCGAAGCGGCCGTGCTTGACGGTCTCCGGGAACCAGTTGGTCTGCTCGTTCTCCGCGATCATCCGGTCCTTGACGGCGGTGGTGCGGATGTACCAGGACGGCTGCGCGTAGTAGAGCAGCGCGGTGTGGCAGCGCCAGCAGTGCGGGTAGCTGTGCTCGTAGGGCAGGTGGCGGAAGAGCAGGCCGCGCGCGCCGAGGTCCTCGGTGAGCTTCTCGTCGGCCTTCTTGAAGAAGACGCCGCCGACAAGGGGGACGTCCTCCTCGAAGGTGCCGTCGGGGCGGACCGGGTTGACCACGGGCAGGCCGTAGGCGCGGCAGACCTTGAGGTCGTCCTCACCGAAGGCGGGGGACTGGTGGACCAGACCCGTGCCGTCCTCGGTGGTGACGTACTCCGCGTTCACCACGAAGTGCGCGGGCTCCGGGAACTCCACCAGCTCGAAGGGGCGCTGATACGTCCAGCGCTCCATCTCGGCGCCGGTGAAGGACTGCCCGGTGGTCTCCCAGCCCTCGCCGAGCGCCTTCTCGACCAGCGGCTCGGCGACGACGACCTTCTCCTCGCCGTTGGTGGCGACGACGTACGTGACGTCCGGGTGCGCGGCGACCGCGGTGTTGGACACCAGGGTCCACGGGGTCGTCGTCCACACCAGGAGCGAGGCCTCGCCCGCCAGCGGGCCGGAGGTGAGGGGGAAGCGGACGTAGACCGAGGGGTCCACGACCGTCTCGTACCCCTGCGCCAGCTCGTGGTCCGACAGGCCGGTGCCGCAGCGGGGGCACCAGGGGGCGACGCGGTGGTCCTGGACCAGCAGGCCCTTGTTGAAGATCTCCTTCAGCGACCACCAGACCGACTCGATGTACTCGGGGTCCATGGTGCGGTACGCGTCGTCGAGGTCGACCCAGTAGCCCATGCGGTTGGTCAGCTCGGCGAAGGCGTCCGTGTGCCGGGTCACCGACGCGCGGCACTTGGCGTTGAACTCGGCGATGCCGTACGCCTCGATGTCCTGCTTGCCGGAGAAGCCCAGCTCCTTCTCGACCGCCAGCTCGACCGGCAGGCCGTGGCAGTCCCAGCCCGCCTTGCGGCCCACGTGGTAGCCGCGCATGGTGCGGAAGCGGGGGAAGACGTCCTTAAAGACGCGGGCCTCGATGTGGTGGGCGCCGGGCATGCCGTTCGCCGTCGGCGGGCCCTCGTAGAAGACCCACTCGGGGCGGCCCTCGGACTGCTCCAGGCTCTTGGCGAAGATCTTCTGGTCGCGCCAGAAGTCGAGCACGGCGTGCTCAAGCGCGGGCAGGTCGACCTGGGCGGGCACCTGGCGGTACGTCGGCGCTGTCATCTGCGAGCATCCTCCAACGGAACTTGCTGCCTTCCGTCGGAGGGACGAGAGCGTTCTTCCTGTTCACGCCGTATGCGGCGCGCTCCCGCGGTACCACCCTCCTTGGCCCGCCGCCGGTGTCCTACCGGTGGTGAGCCCCCTCATTGGGGTCGCGAAGCCGGCTCTACTCGCCCCTCGCGGGGCTTTCTTCCGGCGGCTCCGGGGTGATCTTCACATCGCGCTCGCCGCCGGGCTCCCACCGTCCCCGGCTCGCTCTGGGCTGCGGTACGACGCTACTCGTCCCCATCCACGCTTCTCGCTCCGCCCAGTGTACGGCGCCGGGCGGACAGCGGCCGACCGGTTTTCCGGCGGCCTGCGGGGGAGCGGGGCGCTGACCCGAATGGGCAGTCCGCCGAGGTGTGCGTCAGGGCGCGGTGCTTCCGGCGGATTACCCGGACGCGAGCTGGGCACAACGGATGCAGGTCTGCTGCGCGGGGGGTGCGGGGCGGGCGAATCGGGCGGCGTGCCCCGTTGCCGCGGGACTCAAGTCGATTTATCGTCCCAGCACGATTCGCGTGCAAGATCACAATATGTGAAGGGGCCGCGGCCATGGTGGCGAAGAAGACCGCCGGTACCTCCGGTGGCTCAGCGGGAACCCTTGCCGGCGTCGGCCCCCCGGTCCGGCCCGACCGCCACCTGCGCGCGGCCTCGGGAGGCGGCGGGGCGGCGAAGGCGGGTTCCGGGGCGGAGGCTGCGTCTGGTGTGGCGAAGGCGTCCGGGGTGAAGGCTTCGTCCGGGGCGGGTTCCAGGGCGGCTAAAGCGGAGTCTGGCGCGAAGGAGGCGTCCAGGGCGAAGGCTGCGGCTGGTGCGGCGGGGGCGGGTTCCAGGGCGGCGAAAGCGGGGTCTGGGGCGAAGGAGGCGTCTGGGGCGGAGGCTGCGGCTGGTGCGGCGAAAGCGTCCGGGGCTAAGACGGCGTCTCGTGCGGCGAAGGCGTCCGGGGTGAAGACTTCGTCTGGTGCGGCGGGGGCGGGTTCCGGGGCGGAGGCTGCGGCTGGTGCAGTGAGGGCTGCTGGGGCTAAGACTCCGTCCGGTGCGGCGAAGGCGGCCGGGGCGAAGGCTGCATCTGGTGCGGCGAAGGCGTCCGGGGTGAAGGCTGCATCTGGTGCGGCGAAGGCGTCCGGGGTGAAGACTTCGTCTGGTGCGGCGAAAGCGTCCGGGAGGCAGGCCGCTGGAAAGACGGCCGCTGGGAAGGGCTCCTCCGGGAGGGCTTCCTCCGAGAAGGGCACCTCTGGGAAGGCTTCCTCCGAGAAGGGCTCCTCCGGAAAGGGGGCCTCTGGGAAGGGGGTCTCCGGGGAGGACAGCTTCCGGGAGAGGGCCGTCAAGGAGGCTGCTGTTGGGAAGGGTGCCTCCCGGGGGAACGGTTCTCGGGAGAGGTCGGCCAAGCAGGTGGCCGCCCGGAAGCCGGTTTCCGGGAATGCTGACCCCGCTGACAAGGCCCCGGCCAAGAAGGCCCCCACCCGAAAGGCGCCTGCCGAGAGGACCACCGCCAAGAAGGCGCCTGCCAAGAACGGCACCGCCAAGAAGGCGTCCGCCGAGAGGACCACCGCTGGCAAGGCGCCTGCCAAGAAAGCCATCGCCAAGAAGGAGCCTGCCAAGAGGACCACCGCTGGCAAGGCGCCTGCCGAGAGAGCCATCGCCAAGAAGGCGTCTGTCGAGAGGGGAGCCGCCAAGAAAGCGTCTGCCGAGCGGGCGACTGCCAAGAAGGCGTCTGCCGGGAGTGGCACCGCCAAAAAGGAGCCTGCCATCACAGCGCCTCCCAAGAGGGCGACCGCCATTACGGCGCCTGCCGAGAAGGCCGCCGCCAAGAAGGCCACCGCCGAGGAGGCTGCCAAGAACGGCACCGCCAAGAAGGCGCCTGCCGAGAAGGGCACCGGCAAGAGGGAGCCCGCGAAGGGGGTGGCGGCCAAGAAGGGCACCTCCAACAAGGGCACAGCCAACAAGGCGGCTGGCAAGAAGGCCGTCGTTGATGAGGCCGCTGCCAAGAAGGCTCCGGCCAAGAAGGTCGGGAAGACCGCTCCGGCGAAAGTTTCCGCGGGGAAGCGGGAAGACGTCGGGGAGAAGAGCACCACTGCCAAGCGCACCACTGCCAGGAAGACCACTACGGGCCGGAAGAGAACGGGCGGCGAGACGGTGACTGCTGAGAAGACGGCCGCCATGGCGACAGCCACCGAGGCGGCGCCCTCCGAGGGCACCCAGAACACGCAGGGCGACCAGGGCAAGCGCGGCGCGGCCGCGAAGGCCGCGGGGAAGACCGCCGGTACCGCGGCGGGGAAGACAGCGAAGAAGGCGGTCGGGAAGACGGCGGCGAAGAAGGCCGCCGCGAAGAAGACCGCGGCCAAGAAGACCGGTGCGGCACGGGCCGCCGGGCAGACGGGAGCCACGAGGGTGGTTGCGAAGAAGACTCCTGGCACGGCCACGGCGGAGCAGACCGCCGTACCCAAGGCGCGGCCCGCCGCCGAACCCGGCGAGCTGGCCGTACGCCCCGGGGAGGACCCCTGGACCCCGGAGGAGGTCGACGAGGCCCGCGCGGAGCTGACCGGCGACGCCGACCGGCTCCGCGAGGAGATCAGCTCCTCCGCGGCCGCGCTCGCCGGCCTGATGCGCGACAGCGCGGACGGCGCGGGCGACGACGAGGCCGACACCGGCACCAAGAACATCACCCGCGAGCACGAGATGGCGCTCGCCGCCAACGCGCGCGAGATGCTCACCCAGACCGAGCGCGCCCTGGAAAGGCTGGACGCGGGCACCTACGGTCTGTGCGAGAGCTGCGGCAACGCCATCGGCAAGGCGCGGATGCAGGCGTTCCCCAGGGCCACCCTGTGCGTGGAGTGCAAGCAGAAGCAGGAACGGCGCTCCTGAGCGAGGGCGTACGCCGGGGTGTGCCGTAGTCTCGTCGTCAGTCAGGCACCTAGGTTGAGGGACTCACGTGGCAGAGGCGGAGCGCATCATCGGTACGCCGGACACCCCGGAAGACAGCGGCGAGCGGCCCGGTGCGGCCGCCGCGCCCGCCGGGCCCGGCACGGACGGACAGGACGCCGCCGCCCGGCGGACCGGACGCGGGCGCCGGATCGCCGTGCTGTTCGCGGTGGCCGTCTTCGCCTACGCCCTCGACCTGGTCAGCAAGCTGATCGTCGTCGCCAAGCTGGAGCACCACGCCCCGATCCAGCTCGTCGGCGACCTGCTGGAGCTGCACGCCATCCGCAACCCCGGTGCCGCCTTCGGCTTCGGCGCGGCCTTCACGATCATCTTCACGGTGATCGCGGCCGTCGTCATCGGGGTGATCATCCGACTGGCCCGCAAGCTCTACAGCACCCCCTGGGCCATCGCGCTCGGCCTGCTGCTCGGCGGCGCGCTCGGCAACCTCACCGACCGCATCTTCCGCGCCCCCGGCATCTTCGAGGGCGAGGTCGTCGACTTCATCGCGCCCAAGGGCTTCGCGGTGTTCAACCTGGCCGACTCCGCGATCGTGTGCGGCGGCATCCTGATCGTGCTGCTGTCCTTCCGGGGCCTGGACCCGGACGGCACCGTCCACAAGGACTGACGGCTCCGGCGAGGGCGGGCGGACGGAGTTTTCCACAGGCTCGTTCGGCGCCCTCGCACCCGTCCGGCATACTCGACGGGTGAGCACGATTCCCGAGATCCGAACCCTGCCCGTGCCCGACGGCCTGGAGGGCGAGCGCGTCGACGCCGCCATCTCCCGGATGTTCGGCTTCTCCCGCACGAAGGCGGCGGAGCTGGCCGCGGCCGGCAAGGTCCAGGTCGACGGCGCCGTGGTCGGCAAGTCCGAGCGGGTGCACGGCGGTGCCTGGCTGGAGGTCGAGATGCCGCAGGCACCCGCCCCCGTCCAGATCGTCGCGGAGCCCGTCGAGGGCATGGAGATCGTGTACGACGACGATGACGTGGTCGTCATCGTCAAGCCGGTCGGCGTGGCCGCGCACCCCTCGCCCGGCTGGACCGGCCCGACCGTCATCGGCGGCCTCGCCGCCGCCGGGTACCGGATCTCCACCTCCGGCGCCGCCGAGCGCCAGGGCATCGTGCACCGGCTCGACGTGGGCACCTCCGGCCTGATGGTCGTCGCCAAGTCGGAGCGGGCGTACACCTCGCTCAAGCGCCAGTTCAAGGAGCGCACGGTCGACAAGCGCTACCACACGCTGGTCCAGGGCCACCCCGACCCCATGAGCGGCACGATCGACGCTCCCGTCGGCCGCCACCCCCAGCACGACTACAAGTGGGCGGTCACCGCCGAGGGCAAGCCCTCCGTGACGCACTACGACCTCATCGAGGCCTTCCGCGCCGCCTCCCTGCTCGACGTGAAGCTGGAGACCGGCCGCACCCACCAGATCCGCGTCCACATGTCGGCCCACCGCCACCCCTGCGTCGGCGACCTGACCTACGGCGCCGACCCGACGCTCGCCAAGCGGCTCAAGCTGCAGCGCCAGTGGCTGCACGCGGTCCGGCTCGGCTTCGAGCACCCGGCGGACGGCCAGTGGGTCGAGTTCGAGAGCGAATACCCCGAGGACCTGCGAAAGGCCCTCGACCTGGTCCGGGAGGAGACCTACGCGTGAGCACGCCGTACACGGTCCGGGTCGCCGAGGGACCGGCCGACCGCGAGGCCTGCTTCGCGGTCCGCAAGGAGGTCTTCGTCGCCGAGCAGGGCGTCCCCGAGGACATCGAGTACGACGCCCATGACGCCGGTGCCGTGCACGTGCTCGCCATGAGCGCCGACGGCACCCCGCTCGGCGCCGGACGTCTGCTGCACGGCGCGGCCGCGACCGGGCACACCGGCGCGGACGCCTCGGTGGGCTCGCTCGGGCGGCTGGCCGTCACCCGCGCCGCGCGCGGACTCGGCGTCGGCGCGGCCCTGGTGCGCGCCGTGGAGGACGCGGCCCGCGCGCTCGGCCTGACCGCCGTGGACCTGCACGCCCAGACCCACGCCCTCGGTTTCTACGAGCGCCTGGGGTACACGCCGTACGGTCCGGAGTTCATGGACGCCGGCATCCCGCACCGGGCGATGCGCCGCACCCTGTAGCCGACCCCCCGCCCGCCGGGTCGGACCCCGGCTCCGGCCGGGCGGCGTGGCAGTCTTGAGCTTTGCGGTGTGATCGCGGACTCCCGGAGCGCTCGACGTGGATCAGCTGGCCCTGTTGTTCGTGGTGCTGCTCGCGGCCCTGGTGAGCGTCCCGGTGGGGGAGTACTTCGGGCTGCCGGCGCCGGTGCTGATGACCCTGTTCGGCGGGGTCCTGGCGGTGCTCGACTTCGTGCCGACGGTCGACATCCCGCCGGAACTCATCCTGCCCGCGCTGCTGCCCCCGCTGCTCTACGCCGCCGTGCGCCGCACCTCCTGGCGGCAGTTCGCGGCCAACAAACGGCCGATCTTCCTGCTCGCCGTCGCGCTGGTCTTCGTGACCACGGTGTGCGTGGCGGCCGTGGCCCACGCGATCGTGCCCGGGCTGCCAATCGCCGCCGCGGTGGCGCTCGGCGCGCTGATCGCCCCGCCCGACCCGGTGGCCGCGACCGCCGTCGCCGGACAGCTCGGGCTGCCCCGCCGTCTGGTGTCGATCCTGGAGGGGGAGGGGCTCTTCAACGACGTCACGGCGATCGTGCTCTACCACGTGGCCATCGCCGCCGCCGTCAGCGGGGAGTTCTCGCCCTGGGGCGCCGGGCTCGACCTGGTGCTGTCCGCCGTGGTCGCGGTCGTCATCGGACTGGTCCTCGGCTGGGGCGCCAACAAGCTGATGGACCTGCTCGACGACGCCACCCTCCAGATCGGGCTCACGCTGCTGGTGCCGTACGCCTCCTACGTCCTGGCCGAGGGGCTGCACGGCTCCGGCGTCCTCGCGGTGCTCACCACCGCGCTGTTCCTCGCCGAGTACGCCACCGACGCCGACGACGTGATGACCCGGCTCGCCGGGCACACCTTCTGGGACATCATCGACACGCTCGTGACCGGCGTGGCCTTCGGGCTGATCGGCCTCGAACTGCACAACGCGATCCGTACCGCCTCCGGCCGCTGGGGCGAGCTGATCGGCTGGGCGGCGGCCGTCGCGGCCACCGTGATCCTCGTACGGCTGCTGTGGCTGATGCCCGCGACCTGGCTGACCAAGCGGCTGCACGCCCGGCGCGACTACGACGAGGACATCCCGGTCGGCTGGCGCGAGACCGTCGTGATGTGGTGGTCCGGGATGCGCGGGGTGGCCTCCGTGGCGCTGGCCCTCGCCATCCCGCTGGAGACCAAGGACGGCGTGTCCTTCCCCGACCGGGACATCATCATCTTCATCGCCTTCGGGGTGATCATCGCCACCCTCGTGCTCCAGGGGCTCACGCTGCCCTGGCTGGTGCGCAGGCTCGGGGTGCGGGCGGACTCCGAGCGGGAGAAGGAGTTCGAGACGGAGCTGGCGGTGCGCGCGACCAAGGCGGCGCGGCGCCGGCTGCGGGAGATCGAACAGGTGGAGGACCTGCCCGAGGAGCTGTCGGAGCAGATGCTGCGGCGCGCCTTCGACATCGGCATCCGGATCAGCCCCGACATGGGCGAGGAGGAGCGCCGCGAGGCCCACAAGCAGCGGGCGCGGCGGCTGAAGCGGGTGCGCAAGATCCAGGCGGAGATGATGAGCGCGGCCCGCCACGAGGTTCTCGCCGCGCGCAGCGAGCCGGGCGCCGACCCGGAGATCGTCGACCGGGTGCTCCGGCACCTGGACGTACGCAGCATGCGCTGATCCGGCGCCCCGGCACCCGGCCGCGCCCGCTCTGCCCCCTAACCCCGCCCCGTGCGCGGAAACTCGTAGGCGTGGCGCAGGGTCTTGCGGTCCGGGGCCGGGACATGGTCCGGGGCGGGCACCGCGTCGCCGGTGTTGACGCGGGGGAGGGCGTAGGGGTGCTCGGCGCGCAGCCAGGCGATCATCTGCTCGCGCACCGCGACCCGTACCGTCCAGATGTCGTCCGCGTCCTTCGCGGTCACCAGGGCGCGCACCTCGATGGTGTTGGGGGCCGTGTCCGTCACCACCAGGCTGTGCGCGCGGCCGTCCCAGGCCGGGCAGGCGCGCAGGATGTCCCGCAGCCGCTCGCGCATCGCCTCGATCGGCGCGCTGTGGTCGAGCTGCCAGAAGACGGTCCCGGTCATCTGCGGGGTGCCGCGCGACCAGTTCTCGAACGGCTTGGAGGTGAAGTACGAGACCGGCATGGTGATCCGGCGCTCGTCCCAGGTCCGCACGGTCAGGAAGGTCAGGGTGATCTCCTCCACGGTGCCCCACTCGCCGTCCACGACGACCGTGTCCCCGATGCGCACCATGTCGCCGAAGGCGATCTGCAGCCCGGCGAACATGTTGGCCAGCGTCGCCTGCGCGGCCACACCGGCGACGATGCCCAGCACCCCGGCCGAGGCCAGCAGCGAGGCGCCGGCCGCGCGCATCTCCGGGAACGTCAGCAGCATCGCGGCCACCGCCACCACGCCGACGATCGCGGAGACCACCCGCATGATCAGCGTCACCTGGGTCCGCACCCGGCGCACCCTGGCCGGGTCGCGATGGGCGCGGGCGTAGCGGCTGTACGAGGTCTCCACGACGGCCGAGGTGATACCGATCACCAGCCAGGCGGTCGAGCCGATCAGCACCAGGGTCAGCGTCTGCCCGATGCCCACGCGGTGCCCCCTGAGCGCGGGCACCTGGGCGAAGGAACCTCTGAGCAGCGCGGCCAGCAGGACCAGTTGATAAGGGATGCGGCAGCGGCGCAGCAGACCCCACAGCGGGGTCTCGCCGTGCTGTCCGTCGGCCTTGCGCAGCAGCACGTCGGTGCCCCACCCGATCAGTACGGTGAGGACGACGCAGCCGCCGACCACGATCAGGGGTCGGATGTCGTTCTCCATCCGGTGCGCCTAACCGCGAGACGCCGTCATGAACCTGCGTGTTCCCCGGTGGAACGGGCAGGAGGCCGTGCCGGTACGGGCCTTCGGGGCCCCGGCTGGCACCATGGGGCCATGAACATCATGCTCTTTCACTCCGTCCTCGGGCTCACTCCCGAGGTGCGCGACGCCGCCGACCGGCTGCGCGCGGCCGGCCACGAGGTGTGGACGCCGGACCTCTTCGAGGGGCGCACCTTCGACACGGTCGAGGAGGGGATGGAGTTCAAGGAGGAGGTCGGCAAGGAGGAGCTGCTGAAGCGGGCGGTGCTCGCGGCCGCGCCCTACTCCGAACGCGGCCTGGTCTACGCCGGGTTCTCGCTCGGCGCCTCCGTCGCCCAGACCCTGGCCCTCGGCGACGAGAAGGCCCGCGGGCTGCTGCTCCTCCAGGGCACCTCGGACATCGCGCCGACCGCGCACGTGGACGAACTCCCCGTCCAGCTGCACGTGGCGGAGCCGGACCCGTTCGAGACGGACGACTGGCTGAGCGCCTGGTACCTCCAGATGGGCCGCGCCGGCGCCGACGTCGAGGTCTACCGCTACCCCGGCGCCGGTCACCTCTACATGTTCCAGGACACCCCCGACTACGACGCCGAGGCCGCCGAGGCCACCTGGCGGGTGGCGCTCGGCTTCCTCGACAGCCTGTGACGCCGGGTCACACCGGGTCGTAGGTCCGCTCGACGCTCTGGGTGCCGCTGCGGGTGCGGTACGAACGCGCCCACGCGGACGTGGCATTGGGGTCCGCGCGGTCGGAGATGACGTAGTAGTCCATCTGCGCGCGGTCGGCGGTGATGTCGAGGACGCCGTAGCCGTGCCGGTCGGTGTCCACCCAGTGCACGTGCCGGTTGGCGGCCCTGATGACCGGCGCGACGACCGCCGACACCGTGCCCTCGGGGACCTTCACGATGTCGTCGAGGTTGTCCGAGGTGAGCGAGGTGACCACGAACTCGGTCGCCGCGGACGCCGAGAGCGGATAGGTGCCCGCGTCGTAGGGCACGTCGTTGGCCCAGGCCATGTGGATGTCGCCGGTCAGGAAGACCGTGTTGCCGATGACGTTGGCCTTGAGGTGCGCGAGGAGTTCGCGGCGGTCGTCGGTGTAGCCGTCCCACTGGTCGGTGTTGAGGGCGATGCCCTCCTGCGGCAGGCCGAGCAGCTTGGCCAGCGGCCTGAGCAGGTCGGCGGAGAGCGAGCCCACCGAGAACGGCGAGATCATCACCGAGTTGCCGACCAGCCGCCACTTGGTGTCCGACGCCTTGAGCCCCGCCTTCAGCCAGTCCAGCTGGGCGCGCCCGGTGATCGTACGGTCCGGGTCGTCCACCGCGCCGCTCGCGGTGGACGCCTGCTGGGAGCGGAAGGAGCGCAGGTCGAGCAGGGAGAGGTCGGCCAGCTTGCCGAAGCGCAGCCTGCGGTAGGTGGTGCCGGCGACGGCCGGGCGGACCGGCATCCACTCGAAGTACGCCTGCTTGGCGGCGGCCTGGCGCGCCGACCAGGTGCCCTCGGCGCCCTCGGTGTGGTTGGTGGCGCCGCCGGACCAGGCGTTGTCCGCGAACTCGTGGTCGTCCCAGATCGCGACGACCGGCGCCTTCAGGTGCAGCGCCTGGAGGTCGGGGTCGGTCTTGTACTTCGCGTGCCGGACGCGGTAGTCGGACAGGGTGAGGATCTCGTGCGCGGGGGCGTGCGGGCGGACGACCTTGTCGCGGCTCGCGTACTCGCCGCTGCCGTACTCGTAGATGTAGTCGCCCAGATGCAGCCAGGCGTCCAGGTCGCCGCGGGCCGCGAGGTGGCGGTAGGGGCTGAAGTAGCCCGCCTCCCAGTTGGCGCAGGAGACCACGCCGAAGCGCAGACCGGTGACGTTCGCGTCGGGGGCCGGGGCGGTGCGGGTGCGGGCCACCGGGGAGTCGGTGCCGCCGGAGGAGAAGCGGAACCAGTAGTCGGTGGCGGGCGCGAGGCCCCGGATGTCGGCCTTCACGGTGTGGTCGGCGGCCGCCGTCGCGGTGGCCGAGCCGGAGGCGACGACCGAGGTGAGCGCCTTGTCCCGGGCGACGACCCAGCTCACCTCGGTGTCGGGGCCCGCCCCGGAGCCGGGCTGCGCCTCGGGCGTGGGCGTCACCCGGGTCCACAGCAGCACCCCGTCGGGCAGCGGGTCCCCGGAGGCCACGCCGTGCGCGAAGACGGGGGCGGCGGTGGCGGCACGCGCGGGCAGCGCGGCGGCGAGCGGTCCGGCGAGCGCGGCGGTGGCGGCGGCGGCCTTGACGACGCTACGGCGGCTCGGGGCAAGGGAGTCGAGGGCCTGGGCGGCCGCGAGAGGTCTCGATGGTCTGGTCACGGCCGATCAGGCTACTGATCGGTAAGCGAAAGAGCGGGCGAACTCCGAAAGTTCGCCCGCTCTTCACTCGGTGAAGGGGATCAGCCCTTGAGCGCCTTCGTGATGGCGGGGCCGAAGTCGGCCGCGTTCATCGGGGCGTTCTGGCCGCCGGAGTCCGTGACCTTCTTGCCGTCCATCATCAGCGTCGGCGTGCCCTGGAAGCCGTACTTCTTGCCGTCCGCGTTGAACTTGTCGCTCATCAGCAGCGCCCACTTGTCGTAGGTGCCGTCCTTGACGTCCTTCTGGAACTGCGCGTTGCCCTTGAGCGCGGGCACCGTGTCGGCCACCTTGATCAGGTAGTCGTCGTCCTTGAACTTGTCCTCCTGCTCGTCGGGGTGGAACTTCGCCGAGTAGAGGGCCGCCTTGTAGTCGAGCATGGCCTGGCCACTGACGTTCAGGGCCGCGCCCATCGCGCTCAGCGCGTTCTTGGAGCCCTCGCCCGGGATGTTGTTGTCGATGAAGGTCGCGCCGACGTACTGGATCTTGTACTTGCCGTCCGCCACGTCCTTGTCGACCGTGGCGCCGTTGGCCTGCTCGAACTGGGCGCAGACCGGGCAGCGCGGGTCCTCGTACATCACGAGGGTCTTCTTGGCGGTGTCCTTGCCGATGACCACGGTCGTGCCGTCGGCGCCGGAGGAGTGGGCGGGCTTGACCAGCTTCGCGGTCTTGGCCGCGTCCCAGCCGCTCGGCTTGTTCGCCTGGACGACCGCGTAACCGATGCCGCCCGCCGCGGCCAGCACGGCTATCGCCGAGACGGCGACGATGATCTGCCGCTTGGCCTTGGCCCGCTTGGCCTCGCGCTCGCGCTCCTGGCGCAGCCGCTCGCGGGCCGCCGTCTTCGCTGCCTGGGTGTTCCGGTTGCTCATGGTGGTGATCTCCATAGGGGACGCGCACACGACGTGCTCGGGGCACAGGTACGCGGGGATACGTGTGGGCAGCCGAGCCGTGCTCGGCGCCGCCCCTCAGGGGCAGGCGAGGGCGGGCCGGCACGGAGGGCCGCGTCGTCCCAGGGAGTGCGTGAGGAAGAGGCCGCGCGGGGTCGCCGGGCGCGGCCGGGGGCGCGGGACGCGGCGGGCCGGGGCCGGGCGGACCGCCACGGCGGCCACCGCGAGCAGCAGCGGACGGAACGTGGTCGCGGCCACCGCGCGCAGCAGGGCCGCGAGCGCCCGCTCACCGCGCCGCAGCCAGGCGGCGGCCAGCAGCCCCACCGCGACGTGCGCGGCGAGCAGCAGCCAGGCGGTCGCCGGGGCCGGATGGGTGAGCGGCACGGCGGCGCGCGCGGGCACACCGGTCAGCCGGGTCAGCGGGGTGCCCAGCGCCTCGCCCCGGCACAGCAGGTCCAGGCCGAAGGCGTGCAGCGGGCCCGCCACCGGGCCGCCCGCGCGGCCGTAGCAGGCGTGCTGCCCGGTGGTGAAGACCGTGTCCGCCGCCAGCTCCAGCGGGACCAGCAGGGCCGCGATGCGGCCGAAGCCGCGCTCGCGGCCCGCCAGGGCGTACGCCGCGAGGAACACCCCGCAGGCGACCGTGAGCACGGTCACCGGCGGCAGCGGGGCCCGGGACAGCAGGACGTGCGACGCGGCGGCGAGCGTCACGGTGAAGGCCGTGAACAGCGCCGCGCGTACGGCCCTGAGGTGAGTCCCGGATATGTCCATGGTGAGAGCAGAGTCTGTCACGTACGCGGTGAAGGGGGCCTCAAAGGTCCCGGGCGGAGCCGGGAAGGTTACAGCCCCGGAATCCGGCCGTTGCGGAACAGGTCGAGGAAGATCTGGTGGTCGGCCCGCGCACGGGCGCCGTAGGCGTGGGCGAAGTCTACCAGGAGGGGCGCGAAGCTCTCCTCGTCGGCCGCGAGGGCCGCGTCGATGGCGCGCTCGGTGGAGAACGGCACCAGGGACTCGCCGGACTGGTCGTCGGCGGCCGCGTGCATGGTGGCCGTGGCCCGGCCGAGGTCGGCGACGACGGTCGCGATCTCCTCCGGGTCGTCGATGTCGCCCCAGTCCAGGTCGACCGCGTACGGCGAGATCTCGGCGACCAGCTGGCCCGCGCCGTCCAGCTCGGTCCAGCCGAGCCACGGGTCGGCGTGCGCCTGGAGGGCGCGCTGGGAGATCACCGTGCGGTGGCCCTCGTGCCGGAAGTAGTCGCGGATCTCCGGGTCGGTGACGTGCCGGGAGACGGCCGGGGTCTGGGCCTGCTTGATGTAGATCACCACGTCGTTCTCCAGGGCGTCGGTCGCGCCCTCCAGGAGGACGTTGTACGACGGCAGCCCGGCCGAGCCGATGCCGACGCCGCGCCGGCCCACCACGTCCTTCACGCGGTACGACTCCGGGCGGACCAGGCTGCTCTCCGGCAGGGTCTCCAGGTAGCCGTCGAAGGCGGCCAGGACCTTGTAGCGGGTGGCCGCGTCCAGCTCGACGGAGCCGCCGCCCGGCGCGAAACGGCGCTCGAAGTCGCGGATCTCGCTCATGGACTCGAGGAGGCCGAACCGGGTCAGCGAGCGGGCGTCGCGCAGCGCGTCCAGCAGCGGACCCTCCGCGGTGTCCAGGGTGAACGGGGGCACCTCGTCGTCCTTGGCGCCGGTGGCCAGCGCGTGGACGCGCTCGCGGTAGGCGGCCGCGTAGACGGTGACCAGCTCGGTGATCTGCTCGTCGCTGAGGGCCTTGGCGTACCCGATGAGCGCGATCGAGGCGGCGAAGCGCTTGAGGTCCCAGGTGAAGGGGCCGACGTACGCCTCGTCGAAGTCGTTGACGTTGAAGACCAGGCGGCCGTTGGAGTCCATGTACGTGCCGAAGTTCTCGGCGTGCAGATCGCCGTGGATCCACACGCGCGAGGTGCGCTCGTCCAGGTACGGGCCGCCGCGCTTCGAGCCGAACTCATTGTTCGCCGTGAGGTCGTGGTAAAAGAGGCAGGCCGTGCCCCGGTAGAACGCGAAGGCGCTCGCGGCCATCTTGCGGAACTTCACCCGGAACGCGGCCGGGTCGGCGGCCAGGAGCCGGCCGAAGGCGGTGTCGAAGACGGCGAGGATCTCCTCGCCGCGCTGCTCGTCGCTGAGCTGGGGAACCGACATCGCGGGGTGCCTCCTGGTGCTGGTGCGGTGCGTGTGAAAAAGACGGGAACGGCCACGGCGTGCTTCCCCCGTCTCCAACGGGCGACGCGGCGCGGGAGTGCCCGGTTCCCGATGAAGGTACGTGGACGGAGCCCGCGAGTGTCAGTGCCGGGGCATAGACTTCTTCGCTGTCCCCCCGCCGTCCCACCCGTCGCCCGAACACCGCCCCTCAACGAGGCGCTCACGCGCCGCACCCGCTTTTTTGGAGGCCGAAACCGTGTCGAAGCCGCCCTTCACGCACCTGCACGTCCACACCCAGTACTCGCTGCTGGACGGTGCCGCGCGGCTCAAGGACATGTTCAACGCCTGCAATGAAATGGGCATGACGCACATCGCCATGTCCGACCACGGCAACCTCCACGGGGCGTATGACTTCTTCCACACCGCGAAGAAGGCCGGAATCACCCCGATCATCGGTATCGAGGCGTATGTCGCCCCCGAGTCCCGGCGCAACAAGCGCAAGATCCAGTGGGGCCAGCCGCACCAGAAGCGCGACGACGTCTCCGGCTCCGGTGGTTACACCCACAAGACGATGTGGGCGGTGAACAAGACCGGCCTGCACAACATCTTCCGGCTGTCCTCCGACGCGTACGCCGAGGGCTGGCTGCAGAAGTGGCCGCGCATGGACAAGGAGACCATCTCCCAGTGGTCCGAGGGCATCGTCGCCTCCACCGGCTGCCCCTCGGGCGAGGTGCAGACGCGGCTGCGCCTCGGCCAGTTCGACGAGGCCCTCAAGGCCGCCTCCGACTACCAGGACATCTTCGGCAAGGACCGGTACTTCCTGGAGCTGATGGACCACGGCATCGACATCGAGCACCGGGTCCGCGAGGGCCTGCTCGACATCGGCAAGAAGCTCGGCATCCCGCCGCTGGTCACCAACGACTCGCACTACACGTACGCGCACGAGGCGACCGCCCACGACGCCCTGCTGTGCATCCAGACCGGCAAGAACCTCTCCGACCCGGACCGCTTCAAGTTCGACGGCACCGGCTACTACCTGAAGTCCACGGACGAGATGTACGCCATCGACTCCTCGGACGCCTGGCAGGAGGGCTGCGCCAACACCCTCCTGGTGGCCGAGATGGTCGACACCACGGGCATGTTCGAGGCCAAGAACCTCATGCCCAAGTTCGACATCCCCGAGGGCTACACCGAGGTCACCTGGTTCAAGGAGGAGGTCCGCCGCGGCATGGAGCGCCGCTTCCCCGGCGGCATCCCCGACGACCGCCAGAAGCAGGCCGAGTACGAGATGGACGTCATCATCTCGATGGGCTTCCCCGGCTACTTCCTCGTGGTCGCCGACTTCATCATGTGGGCCAAGAACAACGGCATCGCGGTCGGCCCCGGCCGAGGCTCCGCGGCCGGTTCGATCGTCGCGTACGCCATGGGCATCACCGACCTCGACCCGATCCCGCACGGCCTGATCTTCGAGCGGTTCCTCAACCCCGAGCGCATCTCGATGCCCGACGTCGACATCGACTTCGACGAGCGCCGGCGCGTCGAGGTGATCCGGTACGTGACCGAGAAGTACGGCGCCGACAAGGTCGCCATGATCGGCACCTACGGCACCATCAAGGCCAAGAACGCGATCAAGGACTCCGCGCGCGTCCTCGGCTACCCGTACGCCATGGGCGACCGGATCACCAAGGCCATGCCCGCCGACGTCCTCGGCAAGGGCATCCCGCTCTCCGGCATCACCGACCCGAGCCACCCCCGCTACTCGGAGGCGGGCGAGGTCCGGGGGATGTACGAGAACGAGCCGGACGTCAAGAAGGTCATCGACACCGCGCGCGGTGTGGAGGGCCTGGTCCGGCAGATGGGCGTGCACGCCGCCGGCGTCATCATGTCCAGCGAGACCATCACCGAGCACGTCCCGGTCTGGGTCCGGCACACCGACGGTGTGACCATCACCCAGTGGGACTACCCGAGCTGTGAGTCGCTCGGCCTGCTGAAGATGGACTTCCTGGGCCTGCGCAACCTCACGATCATGGACGACGCCGTCAAGATGGTGAAGGCCAACAAGGGCGTCGACATCGACCTCCTGAGCCTCCCGCTCGACGACCCGAAGACCTTCGAACTGCTCCAGCGCGGCGACACCCTCGGCGTCTTCCAGTTCGACGGCGGCCCCATGCGCTCGCTGCTGCGGCTGATGAAGCCCGACAACTTCGAAGACATCTCCGCCGTGTCGGCCCTGTACCGGCCGGGCCCGATGGGCATGAACTCCCACACGAACTACGCGCTGCGCAAGAACAAGCAGCAGGAGATCACCCCCATCCACCCCGAGCTGGAGGAGCCGCTCAGGGAGGTCCTGGACGTCACCTACGGCCTGATCGTCTACCAGGAGCAGGTGCAGAAGGCCGCCCAGATCATCGCGGGCTACTCGCTCGGCGAGGCCGACATCCTCCGCCGCGTGATGGGCAAGAAGAAGCCCGAGGAACTGGCGAAGAACTTCGTCCTGTTCCAGAAGGGCGCCCGCGACAAGGGCTACAGCGACGAGGCGATCCAGGCGCTGTGGGACGTGCTGGTCCCCTTCGCCGGCTACGCGTTCAACAAGGCGCACTCCGCCGCGTACGGCCTGGTGTCCTACTGGACCGCCTATCTGAAGGCCAACTACCCGGCCGAGTACATGGCCGGACTGCTGACCTCCGTCAAGGACGACAAGGACAAGTCGGCGGTCTACCTCAACGAGTGCCGCCGCATGGGCATCAAGGTGCTCCCGCCGAACGTCAACGAGTCGGAGTCCAACTTCGCCGCCCAGGGCGACGACGTGATCCTCTTCGGCCTCTCCGCGGTGCGCAACGTCGGCACCAACGTGGTCGAGGCGATCATCCGCGGCCGCAAGGCCAAGGGGAAGTACCTCTCCTTCCCCGACTACCTCGACAAGGTCGAGGCCGTCGCCTGCAACAAGCGCACCACCGAGTCGCTGATCAAGGCCGGCGCCTTCGACTCGATGAACCACACCCGCAAGGGCCTCACCGCGCAGTACGAGCCGATGATCGACAACGTGGTCGCGGTCAAGCGTAAGGAGGCCGAGGGACAGTTCGACCTCTTCGGCGGGATGGGCGAGGACGCCGGTGACGAGCCCGGCTTCGGACTCGACGTCCAGTTCACCGACGAGGAGTGGGAAAAGACCTATCTCCTCGCCCAGGAACGGGAGATGCTCGGTCTCTACGTCTCCGACCACCCGCTCTTCGGCCTGGAGCACGTGCTGTCCGACAAGGCCGACGCGGGCATCTCCCAGCTGACCGGCGGCGAGCACTCCGACGGCGCCGTGGTGACCATCGGCGGCATCATCTCCGGCCTCCAGCGCAAGATGACCAAGCAGGGCAACGCCTGGGCGATCGCCACCGTGGAGGACCTCGCGGGCTCCATCGAGTGCATGTTCTTCCCGGCCACCTACCAGCTCGTCTCGACCCAACTCGTCGAGGACGCCGTGGTGTTCGTGAAGGGCCGGCTCGACAAGCGCGAGGACGTGCCCCGGCTGGTCGCCATGGAGCTCCAGGTGCCCGACCTGTCCAACGCGGGCACCAACGCGCCGGTGATCCTCACCATCCCGGCCACCCGCGTCACCCCGCCCATGGTCAGCCGCCTCGGCGAGATCCTCAGCCACCACAAGGGCGACAGCGAGGTCCGCATCAAGCTCCAGGGCCCGCACAAGACCACCGTGCTGCGCCTGGACCGGCACCGCGTCAAGCCCGACCCGGCGCTCTACGGCGACCTGAAGGTCCTGCTCGGCCCGTCCTGCCTGGCGGGCTGAACACACCGGCCGCCACAGTGAAAAAGCAGTGAGAGAAGGGGCGCACCCCGCGGGAGTGCGCCCCTTCTCTCATGTGCTCGCCGGGCTCATATGCCCTGTAAAAGCACTCAGTTGTGGCCGAAGCGCTTGTTCTGCTTGCGGGCGTAGTCCGAGGGGCTGCCGGGGCCCTGCGCGGCGGACTCGTGCGCCTCTCCGGCCTGCCGCTGCGAGTTCTCCGGGGCCTGCTCGGCCTGGGAGGAGCGGTTCTTCGGGCCGGTCTGCTTGCGGTTCTTGTTCTTGGCCATGGGGATCTGCCTCCTGAAGGGGGTCTAGGGGCCAGGGCCGTCATCAGATTCACATACGCTGACATCAATCGCATGTCGGATAATTACCGTCTGTGACAGGTGTGGTGGGGGCGCGGGCGCCGGAAACGCCACGCCGAAGATCGAGTTCGGGCCGTTAACCCCCGGGCGGTCGGGCAGACTCGAAGGAAGTCCGAAGCAAACCTCCGGGGAAGAGGGTGAGTCGCGTGGACCGCTGCATCGTCCTGGTGGACGCCGGGTATCTGCTGGGTGCCGCCGCCAGCCTCCTCGCCGGTGAACCCTCGCGGTCCCGGATCACCGTCGACCACCCCGCGCTGATCCAGGCCCTGCGCATGCGCGCCGAGGCCGAGACCGGGCGCCCCCTGCTGCGCATCTACTGGTTCGACGGCGCCCCCGACCGGGTGCCCCAGCCCGAGCACCGCAGACTGCGCGTGATGCCCCGGGTCACCGTCCGGCTCGGCGCCCTGACCCGTACCGACGGGCGCTGGGCGCAGAAGGGCGTCGACGCGGCCATGCACGCCGAGCTGACCGAGCTGGCCCGCAACCGCGCCTGTTCCGACATCGTCCTGGTCACCGGCGACGGCGACCTGCTGCCCGGCATGATGGCCGCCAAGGAGCACGGCGTCGCCGTCCACCTGTGGGCCGTACAGGCCGCCGACGGCGACTACAACCAGTCCGAGGACCTGGTCGCCGAGGCCGACGAGC
This sequence comes from Streptomyces sp. NPDC005435, assembly GCF_040703155.1. Lineage (NCBI taxonomy): Bacteria > Bacillati > Actinomycetota > Actinomycetes > Kitasatosporales > Streptomycetaceae > Streptomyces > Streptomyces sp. NPDC005435. Next base: position 70,713 of record NZ_JBEXEQ010000015.1, on the reverse strand, counting down.
GGCGCGTCCTGGACCGCGCCTGGATCATCCAGGCCGTCCGCGCCAAGGAACTCGGCGGCGTCTGCGCCACCCCGCCCCCGCCCCGGCCCGACATCGCCGCGATCCTCTCCGCCCCGCTGCCCGAGTCCGCCCTCGCCCCCTCCGGGGAACGCGCCGACGAGGAGACCGCCCACCCCCACCCCACGGCGGGCGCCGCCCGCAACGGCACCGAGGAGCGGCCCAGCACCGCCAAGGGTGTACCCACCCCGAAGGACCTCGCCGCGCTCCGCGCGCCCGGCGCGGCCTCCCCGCACCCGGCGCAGCACCCGGCGAGTGCCACCCTGCGCTGGTCCTCCGACAAGGGCTGGGTGGACCGCCCCGGCACCCCGGCCGAGCCGCCCGAGGCCGCCTCCATGCCGACGCTGGCCCAGCTCACCACCGCCGAGCAGCGCTGGGCGGACCGCGAGGAGGACATCACCACCGTCGGCGGCGACCCCTACGAGGTCGGCCAGGTCTTCGCCCGCCGCTGGATGTCCCGGCTCGGCGACCAGGGCCATCTGCACCGGCTGTCCGCGATGTACCCGCGCATCCCGCACCGCATCGACGGCGAGCTGCTGCGCTACGCCGCCCGCTTCGGTCTGCTCGCCCACAAGGACGACCAGATCGACGAGCACGACCGTTACGCCATCCGGGCGGGCTTCTGGCGGGAGTTCGACGTCCCGGCGACGGCCGCCGACACCCCGGCCGGGGAGTGACCAGGGGCTGAGCCGCGACCGCGGCGGGGCGGAACCGGGGGATGCCGAGATGAGGTGCCCCAAAGACGAGTAAAGGGTCCGCACCCCGTACGCTCCTCCCTTGTGAGTACGCGCGCGGGACAGGCACTTCGGTACGACGAGGCCGTACGCGTGCGCGGGCTCAGCAAGACCTACCCGCCCGTCAAGGGACGCCGCGGAGCCCCCGGCACGCCCGAGGTGCGGGCCACCGACCGGGTGGACCTCCAGGTGCGCGGCGGCGAGGTCTTCGGCCTGCTCGGCCCGAACGGTGCCGGCAAGTCCACCCTCGTCCGCCAGCTCACCGGGCTGCTGCGCCCCGACTCCGGCAGCGTCGAGATCCTCGGCCACGACATCGTGCGCCACCCCGAGCGGGCCGCCCGCATCCTCGCCTACCTCGGCCAGGAGTCCTCCGCCCTGGACGAGCTGACCGTCGCCCTCGCCGTCGAGACCACCGCGCGGCTGCGCGGCCTGGACGTACGGCGGGCGCGGGAGGAGCGGGACGCCGTCCTGGACGAGCTGGAGCTCGGCCCCCTCGCCGGACGCCCGCTGACCAAGCTGTCCGGCGGACAGCGCCGGCTCGCCTGCGTGGCCGCCGCGCTCGTCGGGGACCGCCCGCTGCTCGTGCTCGACGAGCCCACCACCGGCATGGACCCGGTGGCCCGGCGCGCGGTCTGGAGCGCCGTGGACCGGCGGCGCGCCGAGCGCGGCACGACCGTGCTGCTCGTCACCCACAACGTCATCGAGGCCGAGACCGTCCTCGACCGGGTCGCCGTCCTCGACCGGGGCCGGGTGATCGCCTGCGACACCCCGGCCGGGCTCAAGGACCGCGTCTCCGGCGAGGTCCGGGTGGAGCTGGTGTGGCGGGAGCGGGCGCCCCTGGAGGTGCCCGAGGTCGCCGTCCTGCGCGAGCGGGCCACCGAGTCGGGCCGCCGCTGGACGCTGCGGCTCGCCCCCGAGGAGGCGCGGGCCGCCGTCGCCACCGTCACCGGCGGTGCCGCGTTCGCCGCGCTGGACGACTTCACGCTGGCCACCCCCAGCCTGGAGGACGTCTACCTCGCGCTCGGCGGGGCGGCCCGGCAGGGGCTGGTGAAGGGATGAGCGCGGGGCCCGCCGTACCCGCGCTGAGCGCGGGACCCACCGCATCCGTATGGTCCCAGTGGACGCCGTGGTCCCTGGAGGACGGCGCCCCCGCCGCCGTCGGGAAGAGGAGCAGCTCGTCGTGAGTGTCGTACCCGCGGAGGTCAGGCCCAGCGCCGTGCGGACCGTGCCGGAGCAGGCGCGGCGCGCGGTCGAACTGGGTCCGCCCGCGCAGTTCGGACCGTCGCTGGCCGCCGTCTACCGCGCACAGCTCTCCCGCGCCCGGGTGGCCCGCATCCCGCTGCTGTTCGTCGCGGTCTTCCAGTCCGTCGGCATCGCCGTGATGATGCGCGGAGTCGTCGACGGCGGCCCCGAGGCGTGGTCGGTGGTGGCCGGCTCCTCCGTGCTCGTCGTCGCCTACGTGGCGCTGAACCTGCTCTCGCAGTACTTCGGCCAGCTCCGCGCGAGCGGTGGCCTCGACCACTACGCCACCCTGCCGGTGCCGCCCGCCGCCGTGGTGCTGGGCGCGGCCGCCGCGTACGCCTCCTTCACCGTGCCCGGCACGCTGGTCACCGCGCTCTTCGGCTGCGCGCTGTTCGGGCTTCCGGTGTCCAACCTGTGGGTCCTGCTGGCCGTGATCCCGCTCGCCGGGGCCGCGCTCTCCGGTGTCGGCGCCGCCTGCGGGCTGCTCGCGCCGCGCCCCGAACTGGCCACCCTGCTCGGCCAGCTGGGCATGTCGGCGGCGCTGCTGCTCGGTGTGCTGCCCGCCGACCGGATGCCGGGGATCGTCCGGCTGGCCCGTGACCTGCTGCCCTCGACCTACGGCGTCGAGGCGTACGCCCGCACCTTCGGCCCGCACCCCGACTGGGCCGTGGTCCTCGCTGACCTGGGGGTGTGCGCGGGCGTCGGCGTGATCTCCCTCGCGGTGGCCACCCGGGCCTATCGCCGGGCCGCCGTCCGGTGACGCGGCGCACAGCACGACCTGGCACGATGTCAGGGTGACCGCACCGCTGACTCCCCCTCCGCCGCCGCACGAAGACTCCGCGCACCCGGTCCGGCAGGGACCGCCCGACGGTGAGCCGGCCGTGGAACGGTACGAACAGGACGGCCCCGGAATGAAGACCGAAGTGCGGGAGTCCGCCGTGATCGCGGCGGTGGTGGCGCTGAGCGGGGTGCTGCTCGGCGTGCTGTGGTGGCAGCTGGCCCCGCACGTGCCGCTCGTCGGCGACTCGGCCGACCACAGCTGGGTGGTGTACCTCAAGGACAGCGAGGGCGAACAGGCGGTCGGGGTGGACGGCACGTTCACCCTGCTGGGACTCGCCTTCGGCGCGCTCAGCGCACTCGGTGTGTTCCTGCTGCGCAGGCGCGGGGGCGTGCCGCTCGCGGTGGGTCTCGGGGTCGGCGGGCTGCTGGCCTCGCTGCTGGCCTGGCGGCTCGGGGTGTGGCTCGGGCCCGGGCAGGACGTCATCGCCCGCGCGAAGGCGGCCGGCAGCGGGGTCACCTTCGCCGCGCCGCTGCGCCTGGGAGCCAAGGGCGCGCTGCTGGCCTGGCCGTTCGCCGCGCTCCTGGTCCATCTGGGGCTGACGGCGCTGTTCGGGCCGCGCGATCCGGAGGAGCACGAGGACTACGTCCCGGGCGAGTACGGCCCGCCGCCGCAGCAGTAGGTCAGGCGCGGCAGAAGCTCAGGCGCGTACCGAGGGTCCCGGAGCCGGGACCCTCACGCATGTCCACCGTCCTTACGCGCGGGCGATCGGCGCCAGCACCGCCGAGGTCAGCTCTGCCAGCGCCTTGGGCGCCAGCTCGACCTCCAGACCCCTACGGCCCGCCGAGACGCAGATCGTGGTGTGGTCCGCCGCCGAGGCGTCCAGGACCGTGGGCAGGCGCTTGCGCTGGCCGAGCGGGGAGATACCGCCCCGGACGTAGCCGGTCGTGCGCTCGGCGAGCGCCGGGTCCGCCATCGCGGCCCGCTTGCCGCCCACCGCCGACGCCAGCGCCTTGAGGTCGAGCGAGCCGGAGACGGGGACCACCGCCACCGTCAGCGCGCCGTCCACCTCGGCCACCAGCGTCTTGAAGACGCGCCCGGGGGAGACGCCCATCGCCTCGGCAGCCTCCTCGCCGTAGGAGGGGTGGGAGGGGTCGTGGTCGTAGGAGTGGACCGTGTGCTCCACACCGGCGGAGGTGAGCGCCACCGTCGCCGGGGTTCCCGCCCGTCGCCCGCCACCGCCCTTCTTCGGACGCGCTCCGCGCGCGCCTTCTTCTTCCTGCTGCTTCTTGGACTTCTTCGCCATCGGGGGTGTCGGCCTCGGTTCGGGTCAGTTCAGGCTGGTGCGCGCCCGGGTCAGCTCGAACGCGGGCAGCGACGGCAGGCTACGGATGATGGCGGTCTCCGAGCGAAGGAGTTTCAGCTCGTCCCGCAGCCGGGACGCGGTGTCGGGGGCCTGGAGGAGCCGCTGCTTGGTCGGCGTGTCCAGGACCATGGCCGCCGCGACCAGGTAGGAGGCGACACCCGGGTCGTCCGGTAGCTCCGCGTCGGACAGGGAGTGCTCGGCGGCGCCCGCCAGCCGCTTCTGGTAGCGCCGGAAGTAGTCGAGGACGCCCTCCGCGAGCGCGCCCGCCTCGTCGCCGGGCTCCTCCGTCAGCTCCTCGACCTCGGCCGTCAGGAAGGCGCCCGAGGAGTCCACCGACAGCAGCCGCACCCGCCGGGTGCCGGTCGCCAGCACCTCGAAGGTGCCGTTGTCCCGCTCCCTTATGGTCGCCGCGTCCGCCACACAGCCGATCCGGTGCACCGCCTTGAGCGGGTCGGGGCCGAAGCCTGCGGCCGGGCCCTGGTCGGGCAGCGCGGTCGGGTCCGGCATCCCGGGCGCGCTCGGCGCCACCTCGTGGCCGTCCCGGATGGCCGCGACGACGAACCGGCGCGGTTCCTCCTCCGGGGTCTTCAGCAGCTCGCGCATCATGGCGCGATACCGCTCCTCGAAGACGGTCAGCGGCAGCACGAGACCCGGGAACAGCACCGTGTTCAGCGGGAAGAGGGGCAGGCGGGCGATGGTCACGACGCCCCAGCCTAATGGTCATGGCGGCCGCCGGACCCCTGCCGGCCGCCGTCAGGCCGCCGGGGTGTCGGGATCAGCCCCTCCAGGACGGTGCGCGGACCCTCCGTGACCAGCGCCTCGCGCACCCGCAGGAAGTGGCCGAGCGGGTCGTCGGAGACCAGCGTCCAGGGGAAGGAGGTGGCGTACGGGCCGATCAGGGCGGCCTGGTCGCGGGCGTCGTCCCAGCGCTCCAGGCGCAGCAGCAGGAAGAGCAGCTTGTTGCGGACCCCGGCGGGCCACGGGTCGGCCGCCGGGAAGCGGCCGGAGAGCTCCCCCGCGCGGTCGGCGGCCTCGTCCAGGCGGAGCCGCGCCACCTCGGGGCCGCACAGATCCGTCAGATAGCCGAAGGCGGCCCGCGCGGGCAGCGCCTGCACGAGCGAGTCCGCCGGGGCGTCCTGCGCGGCGCGCTCGGCGAAGTCGAAGCACTCCGCGTGCGAGCCGTGCCAGAAGGTACCGAGGTAGCGCAGCGCGGCGACATGGCAGCCGTAGTGGTGCGGGGCACGGCGTACGGCCGCCTCCCACAGCTCCTCGAAGTAGCGGTGGCCCGCCTTCGAGCCGCGCGCGTGGTCCAGCGCGATCCGCCAGGGCACCGGGTCGCGGTCGTCGGCGCGGGCGGCGGCCGTGATCAGCGGGCTCACCGAGCGCAGCAGCTCGCCGCGGGCGGGGGAGGGCCAGGCGCGGTCCACCGCCAGCTGGGCCGACACGAGCAGCGCGCCGGGGTCCTCGGGGGCGGCCGCGCGCCACGCGTCGAACCACTCGGGGCGCGCGTGGGCGAAGGCGGCCAGGCGCCGCGCGTAGCCGTCCCGGTCCTCCCAGCGGGCCGCCGCGCGGGTGGCGGCGAGCAGGGCGGCGGCGGGTTCGTACTCGCCGCGCGCGGCGGCGACGAGGACGGGGGAGAGGCGGTCGTCCGGCGCGTCGAGGACGGCGTCGACGGCGGCCGGGGCGGGGCCGGCCAGGCGCGCGGCGCGTCGTGTCATCCGGGTGGGGCGGAGGAACGCGGGCAGTGGAACCATGGTGTCGACCATTGAAAGTCCGCAGGTCGCGGCCGCGCCAGAGAGTTGGGGCAAGTCGTGGAAGGTTGTATCGGGCCAGGTCAAGACAGGGTAAAAAGGTGACTTCTGTGGTCTTGTCCGGAGCCCGCTGAAATGTCTGTTCCCCTCACCCGTCCCACCCGCCTCTGCGACACCGCTGCTCGCCTCCGGCGCACGGCCCCTCACCCCCGCCGCAGCAGCCGCGTCGCCCCCGCCGCCACCGCCGTCGCGAGCACCCAGCCCAGCAGGACGAGCGCCGCCGCCAGCCATGGCCAGCCCCCGCGCAGCCGCCACTGGCCCGCCATCCCGAGGTCCACCACCGGCAGCAGCAGGTCCAGGGTGAACAGCGCCGGACTCCAGGCCGGATGCGCGTCCGGGTCCATCGGATGGTGCCCGGCATGCCGGAACGCCAGCGTGCCCGCCGCCCACAGCACCGCCATCCATACCGCGGCCCGCCCCGGCCGGTAGCCGTACGCCACCGCCCAGTCCTGCGCGTACCCCCAGGCCTTGGCCGCCAGCGGCAGCGTCTCGCGGCGCCGGCGCTGCTTGGCGAGCAGCACCTCGCGGGCGTCCTCGTCCTCCCCGGCCGCCCGCAGCACGGCCGCGAGGCGCTCGTACGGCTCCGGGTGGTACTCGGCGGTCGCCGCCGCCACCCAGTCCAGGCGCCGGGCCAGCGGGAACGGCCCCCTCGGCACCAGGTTCTCGTACGCGAAACCGCCCATCTGGAGGTTGCCCGGCTCCGGCCAGCTGCCCGCGTGGTCCACCAGGTTCACGATCCGGGCGCCGGAGAGCACCACGCGTCCGCGCGGCGGCCGGTCGCCGAGGAAGCGCAGCTCGGGCGTCTGCACCCGGCGCAGCGACACCTCCTGGTCGTCGGCGAGCACGAACCGGGCCCGCTCCAGGTCCACCGCGTCCCCGAACCGCCCGTCGTCCAGGCGCACCCCGCCCCGGCACTCGAAGGACTGCACCCGGGTCCCGCGCGCCGGCGTGGTCCCGCTCAGCAGCGGGCTGCCCACCCCGGCCGGGGTCATGTACAGCGTGCGGCCCACGGTGAGCTGCGGGGCGTTCAGCGCGCGCCGCGCGTACGGGTTGATCAGCCGGGCCCCGCGCAGGCTCAGCGACACCCCGACGGTCGCCCCGCGCAGGCTCAGCTCGCCGTAGGACTCCAGCATCTCGGCCTGGAGGTCCTGGCCCACGCTCATGCCGTCCCCCGCGAGGGAACGCCCGCTGCGGTCCCGGTGCGCGACGGCCTGGTTGAGCAGCAGATCGGTGCCGATCTGGGCGTCGGTCAGCCGCACACCCTCGCGGAAGCGGCAGCGCGGCAGATGGAGGTCGCCCTCGGTGTGCACCCGGGCCGCCTCCAGGCGCGGCACCGCGCAGTCCACCAGGCGCAGCGTCGTGAAGTGCGCCTCCGGCATCCGGACCTCGTCGTCGAAACGGCAGCCGCGCAGCTCCACGTACGGCGTGATCGTGCCGCCCGCCACGTCCAGCGCGCCGGTGATCCGCACCCCGCACAGCTTCAGCGCGGACACCCGGCCCGCCAGCGCGGACGGACCGTCCAGCAGCAGCCAGGACACGATCCGCGCCCGCACACTGCGTCCCGGACCCCACAGATAGTCGCCGTGCGGATCGTCCACGGCGGCGTCCCCGCAGGTCAGGTCGTACATGCTGCCGTCACGGAACGCCTGCCACATGCCCGCCTCGGCGGGGGTCAGGTCCTCCGGCAGGCTCACCGTGCCCGGTCCGGACCCATCGGTCACAGCGGCCCCCTCTTCGTCCTCGGCCACCCGTACGCCGCTGATGCCCGCCCGGTGACCTCCGCAACACACCACGTGACGGCGTTCCGGCCACGCTCTGTACCACCGCTTGTCCCACGAGTCGTATCAGCCACTGATACGCGCGGACGGCCCGCTGCGGCGGTCTGAGAGAATTGGGACTGTGATCTCCCGAATCGATCTGCGCGGCGACGCCCTCCCCGAGGGCCCCGCCCTGCGCGACCTGCTGCCCCGAGCCGACTTCGACGTCTCGGCCGCCCTGGAGAAGGTGCGTCCGATCTGCGAGGCCGTGCATCATCGTGGCGACGCGGCGCTGATCGACTTCGCGGAGAGGTTCGACGGAGTACGGCTGGAATCCGTCCGTGTCCCGGCCCAGGCGCTCACCGACGCCCTCGACGCCCTCGACCCGGCCGTGCGCGCCGCGCTGGAGGAGTCCATCCGCCGCGCCCGCCTGGTCCACCGCGCCCAGCGCCGCACCGCCCACACCACCCAGGTCGTGCCCGGCGGCACCGTGACCGAGAAGTGGGTGCCCGTCGACCGGGTCGGGCTCTACGCGCCCGGCGGCCGCTCGGTCTACCCCTCCTCCGTGATCATGAACGTGGTGCCCGCGCAGGAGGCCGGCGTCGAGTCCATCGCGCTCGCCTCGCCCCCGCAGGCCGAGTTCGACGGCCTGCCCCACCCGACGATCCTCGCTGCCTGCGCCCTGCTCGGCGTGGACGAGGTGTACGCGGCCGGCGGCGCCACCGCCGTCGCGATGTTCGCGTACGGCACCGAGTCCTGCCCGCCGGCCAACATGGTCACCGGGCCCGGCAACATCTGGGTCGCCGCCGCCAAGCGCTACTTCACCGGCAAGATCGGCATCGACGCCGAGGCGGGCCCGACCGAGATCGCCGTCCTCGCCGACGACACCGCCGACCCGGTGCACGTCGCCGCCGACCTGATCAGCCAGGCCGAGCACGACCCGCTGGCCGCCGCCGTCCTCGTCACCGACTCGGCGGAACTGGCCGACGCGGTCGAGGCCGAGCTGAAGACCCAGGTCGCCGCCACCAAGCACATCGACGACCGGATCGTCCCCGCGCTGAACGGGCAGCAGTCCGCGATCGTCCTCGTGGACGGCGTGGCCGAGGGCCTGCGGGTGGTCGACGCGTACGGCGCCGAGCACCTGGAGATCCAGACCCGCGACGCGGCCGCCGTCGCCGACCGTGTGCGCAACGCGGGCGCCATCTTCATCGGCCCCTGGGCGCCCGTCTCCCTCGGGGACTACGCGGCCGGCTCCAACCACGTCCTGCCCACCGGCGGCTGCGCCTGCCACTCCTCGGGCCTGTCCGTGCAGTCCTTCCTGCGCGGCATCCACATCGTGGACTACACGAAGGACGCCCTCGCCGAGGTCGCCCACCACGTGGTGACCCTCGCGGAGGCCGAGGACCTGCCCGCGCACGGAGCGGCGGTCAAGGCCCGCTTCGGCTGGAAGGTACCGGAGACCAAGTGACCGGCATCGACGATCTCCCCGTACGGGACGAGCTGCGCGGCAAGTCCCCTTACGGCGCGCCCCAGTTGGACGTCCCCGTCCGGCTGAACACCAACGAGAACCCCTACCCCCTGCCCGAACCGCTCGTCGAGCGGATCGCGGAGCGGGTGCGCGAGGCCGCCCGGAACCTGAACCGCTACCCCGACCGGGACGCGGTCCAGCTGCGCACCGAACTGGCCAAGTACCTCGCCAAGACCGGGCATTACGACCTCGGCGCCCGGAACGTCTGGGCGGCCAACGGCTCCAACGAGGTCATCCAGCAGCTCCTCCAGACCTTCGGCGGTCCCGGCCGCACCGCGATCGGCTTCGAGCCCTCGTACTCCATGCACGCGCTCATCGCGCGCGGCACCGGCACCGGCTGGATCTCCGGGCCGCGCGGCGAGGACTTCACCATCGACCTCGCGGCCGCCGAGCGCGCCATCGCCGAGCACCGGCCCGACGTCGTGTTCATCACCACCCCCAACAACCCCACGGGCAACGCCGTACCGCCCGAGACGGTCCTCGCGCTGTACGAGGCCGCGCAGGCGGCGAAGCCGTCCATGGTGGTCGTGGACGAGGCGTACATCGAGTTCAGCCACGGCGACTCGCTGCTGCCGCTCCTCGAAGGCCGCCCCCACCTGGTGATCTCGCGGACCATGTCCAAGGCGTTCGGCGCCGCCGGGCTGCGGCTCGGCTACCTCGCGGCCGACCCGGCCGTGGTGGACGCCGTCCAGCTGGTCCGGCTGCCCTACCACCTATCGGCCGTCACCCAGGCGACCGCGCTCGCCGCCCTGGAGCACACCGACACCCTGCTCGGCTACGTCGAGCAGCTCAAGACCGAGCGGGACCGCCTGGTCACCGAACTGCGCGCCATCGGTTACGACGTGACCGAGTCCGACGCCAACTTCGTGCAGTTCGGCCGCTTCACGGACACCCAGGCGGCCTGGCGCCGCATCCTCGACCACGGCGTCCTCGTCCGGGACAACGGCGTCCCCGGATGGCTGCGGGTGTCGGCCGGCACCCCCGAAGAGAACGACGCGTTCCTCGACGCGGTTCGGGAACTGAAGAAGGAGCTCGACGCATGAGCCGGACAGGCCGCGTGCAGCGCACCACCAAGGAGACCTCGGTCCTCGTCGAGATCGACCTCGACGGCACCGGCAAGACCGACATCGCCACCGGCGTCGGCTTCTACGACCACATGCTCGACCAGCTCGGCCGGCACGGTCTGTTCGACCTCACCGTGAAGACCGACGGCGACCTGCACATCGACACCCACCACACCATCGAGGACACCGCCCTCGCGCTCGGCGCCGCCTTCAAGCAGGCGCTCGGCGACAAGGTGGGCATCTACCGCTTCGGCAACTGCACGGTCCCCCTGGACGAGTCCCTCGCCCAGGTCACCGTCGACCTCTCCGGGCGTCCCTACCTCGTGCACACCGAGCCCGAGAAGATGGCGCCGATGATCGGCGAGTACGACACGACGATGACCCGGCACATCCTGGAGTCCTTCGTCGCCCAGGCGCAGATCGCGCTGCACGTGCACGTGCCGTACGGGCGCAACGCGCACCACATCGTGGAGTGCCAGTTCAAGGCCCTCGCCCGCGCCCTGCGCTACGCCAGCGAGCGCGACCCGCGCGCGGCCGGCATCCTCCCCTCCACGAAGGGCGCGCTGTAACCCCATGACCGGTCTTTCCACCATCCTGATCGTCGTCGGCCTCTTCCTGGTCGGCGGCATCATCTCCTTCGTCAAGCAGAAGATGCCCACCAGCCTCATCGTGCTGGTCTCCATCGGCGCGGCCATGTGCCTGGTCGCGGGCGTCATGCGGCTGGGGGTGTGGAGTTGAGCGACGCGAAGAAGGTCGTCGTCTTCGACTACGGCTTCGGCAACGTCCGCTCCGCCGAGCGTGCCCTCGCCCGCGTCGGCGCCGACGTCGAGATCACCCGTGACTTCGACGCGGCCATGAACGCCGACGGCCTGCTCGTCCCCGGCGTCGGCGCGTTCGCCGCCTGCATGGAGGGCCTGCGCGCGGTACGCGGCGACTGGGTGATCGACCGGCGCCTGGCCGGCGGCCGCCCGGTGCTCGGCATCTGCGTCGGCATGCAGATCCTGTTCGCCCGGGGCATCGAGCACGGCGTGGAGACCGAGGGCCTGGACGAGTGGCCCGGCACGGTCGGCCCGCTCAAGGCCGAGGTCGTCCCGCACATGGGCTGGAACACCGTGGACGCGCCCGCCGACTCGCGGCTCTTCGCGGGCCTCGACCCGGCGGACCGCTACTACTTCGTGCACTCCTACGCCGTGCAGGACTGGGAGTTCGAGCAGCTCAACGCGGCCATGACCCCGCCCGCGGTGACCTGGTCGACCTACGGCGGGCCTTTCGTGGCCGCCGTGGAGAACGGCGCCCTCGCCGCCACCCAGTTCCACCCCGAGAAGTCCGGCGACGCCGGCGCCCAGCTCCTCACCAACTGGATCGGAACCCTCTAAGACCATGGCCAAGCTCGAACTGCTCCCCGCCGTCGACGTCCGCGACGGCCAGGCCGTACGCCTCGTGCACGGCGAGTCCGGCACCGAGACCTCCTACGGCTCCCCGCTGGAGGCCGCCCTCGCCTGGCAGCGCGCGGGCGCGGAGTGGCTGCATCTGGTCGACCTGGACGCCGCGTTCGGCACCGGGGACAACCGGGCCCTGATCGCCGAAGTCGCGGGCGCCATGGACATCAAGGTGGAGCTGTCCGGCGGCATCCGCGACGACGACACCCTCGCTGCCGCCCTCGCCACCGGCTGCACCCGCGTCAACCTCGGCACCGCCGCCCTGGAGACCCCCGAGTGGGTCGCCAAGGTCATCGCCGAGCACGGCGACAAGATCGCGGTCGGTCTGGACGTACGCGGCACCACCCTGCGCGGCCGGGGCTGGACCCGCGACGGCGGCGACCTCTACGAGACGCTGGACCGTCTGAACAAGGAGGGCTGCGCCCGCTACGTCGTCACCGACATCGCCAAGGACGGCACCCTCCAGGGCCCCAACCTGGAGCTGCTGAGGAACGTCTGCGCGGCCACCGACCGCCCGGTGGTCGCCTCCGGCGGTGTCTCCTCGCTGGACGACCTGCGCGCCATCGCCGGCCTCGTGCCGCTCGGCGTCGAGGGCTCCATCGTCGGCAAGGCGCTGTACGCCAAGGCCTTCACCCTGGAAGAGGCCCTGGCGGCGGTGGACCGGTGAGCGACGTACGCCGGGTGAACACCGGAGCGCCCTGGGAGGAGCAGTTCGGCTACTCCCGCGCGGTGGAGCTGCCGAACGGACTGGTGCTGGTCTCGGGCTGCACCTCCATCGTGGACGGGCAGATCGCCGGGGGCGGCCCGTACGAGCAGGCCGTCAACGCCTTCCACGTCGCGCTCGGCGCGCTGGAGCAGGTGGGCCTCGGGCGCGACGACGTGGTGCGCACCCGGATGTACATCACCCACGCGCGGGACGTGGAGGAGGTCGGACGCGCCCACAAGGAGCTGTTCGACTCCGTCCGCCCCGCCGCAACCATGATCATCGTCTCCGGTTTCGTGGACCCCAGCCTGGTCGTCGAGATCGAGGTGGAGGCGTTCCGAGGAGTGTCCGCATGAGCCTGGCCGTACGAGTGATCCCCTGCCTGGACGTGGACGACGGCCGGGTCGTCAAGGGTGTCAACTTCCAGAACCTGCGCGACGCGGGCGACCCGGTGGAGATGGCCAAGGTCTACGACGCCGAGGGCGCCGACGAGCTGACCTTCCTGGACATCACCGCCTCCTCCGGCAACCGGGAGACCACCTACGACGTGGTGCGCCGCACCGCCGAGCAGGTCTTCATCCCGCTCACCGTGGGCGGCGGCGTCCGCACCGCCGAGGACGTGGACAAGCTGCTGCGCGCGGGCGCGGACAAGGTGGGCGTCAACACGGCCGCCATCGCCCGTCCCGACCTCATCCGCGAGATCGCGGAGCGGTTCGGCCGCCAGGTGCTGGTCCTCTCGGTGGACGCCCGCCGCACGCCGTCCGGCTCCTTCGAGGTCACCACCCACGGCGGCCGCACGGGCACCGGCATCGACGCGGTCGAGTGGGCGCACCGGGCCGCCGAGCTGGGCGCGGGTGAGATCCTGCTCAACTCGATGGACGCGGACGGCACGAAGGACGGCTACGACATCGAGATGCTGGCCGCCGTCCGTCGGCACGTCTCCGTGCCGGTGATCGCCTCGGGCGGCGCGGGCGCGCTGGAGCACTTCTCCCCGGCGGTCGAGGCGGGCGCGGACGCGGTCCTCGCGGCGTCGGTCTTCCACTTCGGCGACCTGCGGATCGGGGATGTGAAGCGGACGCTGCGGGAGGCGGGGCATCCCGTCCGGTAAGCGGGGCGTTTCGTCCGCTTATTCGGTCAGCCGTTTGTCCTTTCACTCTTGGTAGTGAAGGCGGTAGTGGTCGGGGTTCCAGGCTGTATAAGCTGCGCATATGCCTGGAATCACGATCGAGTTCACCGAGGAAGAGCTGGCCGAGCTGCGCGCCGAGGCCAAGGAGCAGGGCGTGGCGATCAAGCGGCTGGCGCACGACATACTGACCGAGGACGTCGTGCGGCGGCGGCAGAAGCAGCGGTTCGTCGAGGGGGCCTCGAAGAAGGCCCGCGAGATCATGGCCGACTTCGAGGAGCGATTCCCGAAGGGACTCCGATGACGCTGTACGTCGATCCGGGATGGGTGCTCAACATCCAGGTCAACGTCTCCCCGCAGAACACCCCCATCCGTGACTGGGGCGCGCTCCACTGCATGGTCGAGCGGCACCGGTACGAGCGGGTAGCGGGCGAGCCGTACTACGAGGAGATCGCCTCCCGGGCGGCCACCTTCCTGCACACCGCCCTGCGCCTGCGGCCGTTCAGCGACTACAACGCGTCGATCGGTGTCGCCTGCGCCTGGGAGTACATGGAGCAGTCCGGCGTGCCCTTCGAGATGCCGCGCGGCGAAGTCGCCAAGCTCGTCGCCGACATCCGCAGCGACGAGGCCGACCTCCAGGAGACCGCCCGCCTGCTGCGCGAGTGGGCCGCGTGACCCAGTGACCGACACCGCGATACGCCCGGCCGCCCGGACCGAGAGCCGGGCGGCCCACCGTGATCCCAACGTCCTGCGCTGGCTCGGTGCCTACGCCGCCTCCATGGTCGGCGACAACGTCTACTACCTCGCCCTGTCCTGGGCCGCCGTACGCTCCGGAAGCCCCGCGGAGGCCGGGATCGTGGTCTCGGTGAGCGCGCTGCCGCGTGCCGTGCTGATGCTGGGCGGCGGAGTGGTGGCCGACCGCTTCGGACCGCGCCGCGTCGTCATCGGCAGCGACACCGTGCGCTGCGCGGCCGTCCTCGCCGTGGCCGCGCTGCTGTACGTCGCCCACCCCGGACTGTGGCCGCTGGCCGCGCTGGCGCTGCTGTTCGGCACCGTGGACGCCGTGTTCGTCCCCGCCGTGGGCGCCCTGCCGGCCCGGATCACCGGCCCGGACCAGCTGGCCCGCGTCCAGGGGATGCGCGGCCTCGCCAACCGGTTCGCCTCCGTCGTGGGCGCCCCGCTCGGCGGACTCGGCATCGCCATGGGCGGCGCGGCGGCCGCGTTCGGCGTGGCCGGCCTGCTCATCGCGGTCTCGGTGCCGCTGCTGGTCTCGGTACGGATGCGGGGGCTGCCCCCGGCCGAGGAGACCGGTACGCCCGGTGGGACGGGCCTGCCGGGGGAGGGCGCTTCCGGCGCCGCGGCCGGGGAGGCCGTGGCGGCGGCGACCCTGCCGCCCGCGGCCCCCGTGCTGCCCGGAGAGGCCGTCTCCGCCGTGGTCGCCGTGCCGCCCGCGGAAGCCCACCCCGCCGGGCCCCGCACACCGGCCGCCCCCGACGCGCCGGAGACCGCCCCCGCCCCGCGCCCGGCCGACGTCTGGCACGACCTGCGCGACGGACTCGCCTACCTCCGCCGCCACCGCGTCCTCGGCCCCCTGGTGCTGGCCATCGCGCTCGGGGACCTCGGCTTCGTCGGGCCGCTGAACATCGGGCTGACCCTGCTGGCCGACCGGCGCGGCTGGGGAGCCTCCGGCATGGGCTGGGTGCTCGCCGGGTTCGGAGTCGGCGCGGGCGCCGTGTCGATGCTGCTCGCGGTGCGGGGACGGCTGCCCCGGGCCGGACTGATCACCGGGTACGCCTGCATGGCCGGGGCCGTCGCCATCGGGGCACTGGGCCAGGTGTCCGCGCTGCCCGCCGCCGTCGGCGTCGCCCTGCTCATCGGGCTGCTCGCCGGACTCAGCGGGGTCCTGTGCGGGGCGCTGCTCCAGACCCAGGGCGACCCCGCCTACCTCGGCCGGGTCACCTCCGTCGCCAGCCTGGTCAGCCTCGGCCTCGCCCCGCTGAGCATGCCGTTCGCCGCCGCCGCGACCGGCGCCTGGGGTCCCGGGCCGGTGTACGCGGTCAGCGCCGTCGTCTGCGCACTGGGCGGAGCCGTCGTCCTCGTGTTCCCCGCGCTGCGCCGCGCCGAGCTGCCCCGCTGACCCGCGTTCCCGTGCCCCCGGTCCCCTCAGGGGATCGGCTGGGTGAGCTGGATCAGATTGCCCACCGTGTCGTCCAGGACCGCCGCCAGCAGCGGGCCCTGGACGGTCGGGGGGTGCGGGAAGCGCACGCCGAGGCCGCGCAGCCGCTCGTACTCGGCGAACAGGTCGTCCACCGCGAACACGATGCACGGCAGCCCCGCCTCGTACAGCGCCGCACGGTACGGCTCCGCGATCGGGCCCTCGCCGGGCTCCAGGAGCAGCTGGACGTCCGGCTGGACCCCGTCCGGCGCGCCCACCGTCACGAACAGGGCGCCGTCGCCGAGGTCCACGTGCAGCCGCGTCTCGAAGCCCAGCACCTCGGTGTAGAAGGCGTGCGCCCGCTCGACGTCGTCGACGTACACCCCCGTCATCGCGACCTTGATCACGGCGGCGCGCCCGGGTCTCAGATGCCGAGCTGCCGGGAGTCGCCCACCTTGGCGATCGCGTCCGGGTCGCCGTCCAGCACCACCTTGGCCGCGTCCTGCCGCCCGAAGACGAACATCAGCAGCTCGGCGGGCTCCCCGGTCACCGTCACCACCGGCGCGCCCTTGTGCGCGACCACGGTCTGCCCGTCCGGGCGGCGCAGCACGAGCCCGGTCGGCGCCTTGCGCCCCGCGAGGCGGGCCGTGCGCTCCAGGCGCGACCACAGCGTGTCCTGGAACACCGGGTCCAGCTCGCGCGGGCTCCAGTCCGGCTGGGCGCGGCGTACGTCCTCGGCGTGGACGAAGAACTCCACCGTGTTCGAGGCCTCGTCGACCTGCTTGACGGAGAACGGCGAGAGCTTCGGCGGGCCCGTACGGATGAGCTGGATCAGCTCGGAGTACGGCTTCGCGGCGTACTCCTCCATCACCCGGTCCAGACGGGGCGCGAGCTGCTTCACGAACTGGCCGGCGACAGCGTCCGGGCGGCGCTCGCGCACCACCACATGGGCGGCCAGGTCCCGGGTGGTCCAGCCCTCGCACAGCGTCGGGGCTTCCGGTCCTGCGGTTTCCAAGAGGTCGGCGAGCAACAGCCGTTCACGCTTGGCGAAGGTCGACATGGGCTCAGCCTACGACCATACGGAAGGACCGCACAGCGGACACGGACCGTGACGCGCCGCCCCGCACGGCACAATGGCACCCATGACCCGTACGACCGGCAGCCCCCGCCCCAGCGGCCTCGACCCGGAGATCGCCGCCCGCCTCAAGCGCGACCGCGACGGACTCGTGCCCGCCATCGCCCAGCAGTACGACACCGGCGAGGTACTGATGCTCGGCTGGATGGACGACGAGGCGCTGCACCGCACCCTGACCACCGGCCGCTGCACGTACTGGTCCCGCAGCCGCCAGGAGTACTGGGTCAAGGGCGACACCTCCGGCCACGTCCAGCTCGTGAAGTCGGTCGCGCTGGACTGCGACGCCGACACCCTGCTGGTCAAGGTCGACCAGACGGACGCCGCTTGCCACACCGGCGACCGCACCTGCTTCGACGCCGACGTGCTGCTCAAGGACGGGGACCGCTGAACACCATGGACCTCGACACCTTCCGCAAGCTCGCCGCCGACCGGCGGGTCATCCCGGTCACCCGCAAGCTCCTCGCCGACGGCGACACCCCGGTGGCGCTGTACCGCAAGCTCGCCGCCGAACGCCCCGGCACCTTCCTGCTGGAGTCCGCCGAGAACGGCCGCTCCTGGTCGCGCTACTCCTTCGTCGGCGTCCGCTCGGCCGGCACCCTCACCACGCGCGACGGCGAGGCGCACTGGCTCGGCACCCCGCCGGTCGGCGTCCCCACCGACGGTGACCCGCTCGCCGCCCTGCGCGCCACCCTCCAGGCCCTGCACACCCCGCACCAGGAGGGCCTGCCGCCCTTCACCGGCGGCATGGTCGGCTATCTCGGCTACGACATCGTCCGCCGCCTGGAGAAGATTGGCCCCGGCGAGCGCGACGACCTGAAGCTCCCCGAGCTGACCATGCTCCTGACCAGCGACCTCGCGGTCATGGACCACTGGGAGGGCTCGGTCCTGCTGATCGCCAACGCGATCAACCACAACGACCTCGACACCGGCGTGGACGAGGCGTACGCCGACGCGGTCGCCCGGCTCGACGCCATGGAGGCCGACCTCGCCCGCCCGGTCGCCCAGCCCCCGGCCGTGCTGCCGCCCTCCGAGCTGCCCGAGTACACCGCGCTGTGGGGCGGCCCCGACTTCCAGGAGGCCGTCGAGGACGTCAAGGAGCGCATCCGCGCGGGCGAGGCCTTCCAGGTCGTCCCCTCCCAGCGCTTCGAGACCCCGTGCACGGCGAGCGCGCTGGACGTGTACCGGGTCCTCAGGGCCACCAACCCGTCCCCGTACATGTACCTGTTCCGCTTCGACGGTTTCGACGTGGTCGGCTCCTCGCCCGAGGCGCTGGTCAAGGTCGAGGACGGGCGCGCCATGGTGCACCCCATCGCCGGCACCCGGCACCGGGGCGCCACCCCGCAGGAGGACCAGGCCCTCGCCGACGAGCTGATGGCCGACCCCAAGGAACGCGCCGAGCACCTGATGCTGGTCGACCTCGGGCGCAACGACCTCGGCCGGGTCTGCGAGCCCGGCTCGGTGGAGGTCGTCGACTTCATGTCGGTCGAGCGCTACTCCCACGTGATGCACATCGTCTCCACGGTCACCGGCAAGGTCTCCGGCGGCCGCACCGCCTTCGACGTGCTCACCGCCTGCTTCCCGGCGGGCACCCTCTCCGGCGCCCCCAAGCCCCGCGCGATGCAGATCATCGACGAGCTGGAGCCCTCCCGTCGCGGTCTGTACGGCGGCTGCGTCGGCTACCTCGACTTCGCGGGCGACTCCGACACCGCCATCGCCATCCGCACCGCCCTGCTGCGCGACGGCACGGCGTACGTCCAGGCGGGCGCCGGGATCGTCGCGGACTCCGACCCGGTCGCCGAGGACCAGGAGTGCCGCAACAAGGCCGCCGCGGTGCTCCGCGCCGTCCACACCGCCAACCGGCTCGGCACCGTCTGACCCGTTCGCGTGGAACCCCGGGTGCATGATCGCCCGGGGTTCAGGCGATAGTGGAGTACGTGACTGCCGTACCTCACCCCCGTACCGAAGCCGCCGCGCCCGTCCGGTCCAGCCGGCGCAGCCTCGCGGCGGCCCTGCTGTTCGGCGCGCTCGGCGCGGCCGTGGCGCTGCTCGCGACCCGGCAGCGCTGGTCCGAGGGCACCGCGACGGTGGCCGGCGGCACCTTCCCGCTGACCGCCAGGGGCAGCGACGTCACCGGGGTCCCGGCGGCGCTCGCCGTCGTGGGCCTGGCCGCGCTGGTCGCCGTCTTCGCGGTCCGCCGGGCCGGGCGCCTCGCCGTCGCCGGACTGCTCGCGCTCTCCGGCGCGGGCATCGTCGCCGCCGCCCTCGCCGGAGTCTCCGACGGCTCCGCCCTGGACGAGAAGGCCGCCCAGGCCACCGGCGACACCTCGGCCACCGTCGCCGCCCTCACCCACACCGGCTGGCCCTACGTCGCGGCCGTCGGCGGTGTGCTGATCCTGCTCGCCGGGGTACTCGCCCTGCGGTACGGCCGCCTGTGGCCCGCGATGTCCGGGCGTTACGAGCGCGGCACGCAGCGCCCCCGGCGCACCGCGCGCCCGGTCGATCCCGAGCGCCCCGAGGAGATGTGGAAGGCGCTGGACCGGGGCGAGGACCCCACCGGCACCTGAGCCCCGCCCCGGGTGTGGCCGACGGTGTGGCCGACGGGTGTGGCCAACCAGACTCGACCCCCGCGTCGGTCTCCCGCGCGCGTGCGGGACAATGGGCCTCGGGCGTCCGGCCCGTACCGACCGGCGGCCTTCAGAAACGTACGTCACGTACACAGCAGCTAGGAGCAAGTCATGGCGGGCAGCAGCCACGGTCACACCCCGGCCGCCTGGACCGGTGTCATCATCGCCTTCATCGGTTTCTGCGTCGCGGGCGCCTTCACGGTGATGGCCCAGCCGCTCGGCTTCTGGGCCGGCCTGGTGATCGTGGTCCTCGGCGGCGTCGTCGGCATGATCATGCGTTCCATGGGTCTCGGCCAGCCCAAGGAGAACGGCCAGATCACCCACCTGACCCCCACCACGACCCGCGAGCCGGTCACCGCCGAGAGCTGACCGACCCGGCACACCGCACCCGAGGGGCGGCCCAGGCACCATGTGCCGGACCGCCCCTCGCGCGTACGGGGCCGTCTTCCCCTGCGCGCCCGCGCACCCCGCGCGGCACAATGCCAGCGTGAACGCCGACACGCCCACCGCTCCCGCTCACCCCGCCGTCCCGCCCGCCCCCGCCCCCCTGTGGCGGAGGCTCGCCGCGCCCGCCGGGACGCTCGCGGCCGTGGTGGGCGCGTTCGCCTATGTCGGGGCCGTGGACCCGAACCAGCCCGGGCATTACCCGGTCTGTCCGCTGTACGCGCTCACCGGGCTGTACTGCCCCGGCTGCGGGGGCCTGCGCAGTGCGCACGCCTTCGTGCACGGGGACCTGCTCGGCGCGCTGCGGGACAACGCGTTCGGGGTGGCCGCCTATGTCGCCTTCGCCGTGCTGTGGACCGTCTGGGCCGTGCGGGCGGCGCGTGGGAGGGCGCTGCGGATCGAGATCGGAGCCGCGCAGCTGTGGGTGTTCGGGGGCGCCCTGCTGGTGTTCAGCGTCGTCCGGAATCTGCCGTCCGGTGGCTGGTTGCATCCTTGATCAACTACGAAAGTCCAGGTAAGGGGACCGCCGCGCACCGGATGCGAAGTCGGACACCTCCTGCGGATACCATCGCAGTGACCACGGGTTTTCGAACCCCGCAGGCTTAACGGCCTGATCTTCACGACCGTCTGGAAGGGGGCCGCTCGCGTGAGTGTGCTCGACGAGATCATCGACGGAGTCCGGGCCGACCTCGCGGAGCGCCAGGCACGCGTCAGCCTCGACGAGCTCAAGGAGCGTGCCGCCAAGGCTCCCGCCGCCAAGGACGGGGTGGCCGCGCTCAAGGGCGACGGCGTCAAGGTCATCTGCGAGGTCAAGCGCTCCAGCCCCTCCAAGGGCGCGCTGGCCGCCATCGCCGACCCGGCGGGCCTCGCCGCCGACTACGAGGCGGGCGGTGCCTCCGTCATCTCCGTCCTCACCGAACAGCGCCGCTTCGGCGGCTCGCTGGCCGACCTGGAGGCCGTCCGCGCCCGCGTGGACATCCCGGTGCTGCGCAAGGACTTCATCGTCACGTCGTACCAGCTGTGGGAGGCCCGCGCCTACGGTGCCGACCTCGCGCTGCTGATCGTGGCCGCCCTGGAGCAGCCCGCCCTGGAGTCCCTGATCGAGCGCGCCGTCTCCATCGGCCTCACCCCGCTGGTCGAGGTGCACGACGAGGACGAGGTGGAGCGCGCCGTGGACGCGGGCGCCAAGATCATCGGCGTCAACGCCCGCAACCTCAAGACGCTCGAGGTCGACCGCACCACCTTCGAGCGCGTCGCCCCCGAGATCCCCGACGAGCTGGTCAAGATCGCCGAGTCCGGCGTGCGCGGCCCCCACGACCTGATCGCCTACGCCAACGCCGGCGCCGACGCCGTCCTGGTCGGCGAGTCCCTGGTCACCGGCCGCGACCCCAAGACCGCGGTGGCCGACCTGGTCGCGGCGGGCGAGCACCCCGCCCTCCGCCACGGCCGCGGCTGACCACCGGTAGGCTGACAGCGATGAACAGGACCCTGCCCACCGTGGACCGGCACGCCCGCCTCGCGCGCGGCTGCCGCCCGAGGGGCTGCCGCGCCCCGGCCCGCAGGGTCCACGGCCGCAGGGTCAGGTACCACATCGGCGCCGAGCCGGGCCAGATCAACGGCATGCGATGGCAGCAGCCGACCTTCAGGGGCGCGGGGAACTGCGCGAGCAACCACTGACGGCTCGCGGCCAAAGACGAATCCCCGCCCCCACGGCGATTAGTGTTTTTTCCACGCACTCACCGTGAGGTACTGGCATGCCCAGCAACTACTTCTTCCCTGACCCGGAAGGCCAAGTCCCCAGCGCCGAAGGCTACTTCGGCGCCTTCGGCGGCAAGTTCATCCCGGAGGCCCTCGTCGCCGCCGTGGACGAGGTCGCCGTCGAGTACGAGAAGGCCAAGCAGGACCCCGAGTTCGCCCGCGAGCTCAACGACCTCATGGTCAACTACACCGGCCGCCCGAGTTCCCTGACCGAGGTGCCGAGGTTCGCCGAACACGCCGGAGGCGCCCGCGTGTTCCTCAAGCGCGAGGACCTCAACCACACCGGCTCGCACAAGATCAACAACGTGCTCGGCCAGGCCCTGCTCACCAAGCGCATGGGCAAGACCCGCGTCATCGCGGAGACCGGCGCAGGACAGCACGGCGTCGCCACCGCCACCGCCTGCGCCCTGTTCGGTCTCGACTGCACGATCTACATGGGCGAGATCGACACCGAGCGCCAGGCCCTCAACGTGGCCCGGATGCGGATGCTCGGCGCCGAGGTCGTGGCCGTGAAGTCCGGCAGCCGCACCCTGAAGGACGCCATCAACGAGGCGTTCCGCGACTGGGTCGCCAACGTCGAGCACACCCACTACCTGTTCGGCACGGTCGCGGGCCCGCACCCCTTCCCGGCGATGGTCCGCGACTTCCACCGCGTCATCGGCGTCGAGGCCCGCCGCCAGATCCTGGAGCAGGCCGGACGCCTCCCGGACGCCGCCATCGCCTGCGTGGGCGGCGGCTCCAACGCCATCGGCCTCTTCCACGCCTTCATCCCCGACGCGGACGTCCGCCTGATCGGCTGCGAGCCCGCCGGACACGGCGTGGAGACCGGCGAGCACGCGGCCACCCTCACCGAGGGCGAGCCCGGCATCCTGCACGGCTCCCGCTCCTACGTCCTCCAGGACGAGGAGGGCCAGATCACCGAGCCGTACTCGATCTCGGCGGGCCTGGACTACCCGGGCATCGGCCCCGAGCACGCCTTCCTGAAGGACTCCGGGCGGGGCGAGTACCGCGCGGTCACCGACGACGAGGCGATGCGGGCGCTGCGGCTCCTGTCGCGTACCGAGGGCATCATCCCGGCCATCGAGAGCGCCCACGCGCTGGCCGGCGCCCTTCAGGTCGGCAAGGAGCTGGGCCCCGACGGGCTGATCATCGTCAACCTCTCCGGGCGCGGCGACAAGGACATGGACACCGCCGCCCGCTACTTCGGCCTCTACGACACCGACGCCGAGGTGGCCGCCGACCAGACCGACACCGCCGAGATCGAGGGGGACGCCAAGTGAGCGGGAACGTACAGCTGCTGAGCGACACCCTCGCCGCCGCCAGGGCCGAGGACCGCGCCGCGCTGATCGCCTACCTCCCGGCCGGGTTCCCGACCGTGGACGGCGGCATCGAGGCGATCAAGGCCGCCTTCGACGGCGGAGCGGACATCGTCGAGGTCGGGCTTCCGCACAGCGACCCGGTCCTGGACGGCCCGGTCATCCAGACCGCCGACGACATCGCGCTGCGCGGCGGCGTGAAGATCGCGGACGTGATGCGCACGGTCCGCGAGGCCCACGCGGCCAGCGGCAAGCCGGTGCTGATCATGACGTACTGGAACCCCATCGACCGCTACGGCGTCGAGCGGTTCACCGCCGAGCTGGCCGAGGCGGGCGGCGCGGGCTGCATCCTGCCCGACCTGCCGGTCCAGGAGTCCGCGCTGTGGCGCGAGCACGCCGAGAAGCACGGTCTCGCCACCGTCTTCGTGGTCGCCCCGAGCAGCAAGGACGAGCGGCTCGCCCGGATCACCGCGGCGGGCAGCGGCTTCGTCTACGCGGCCTCGCTCATGGGCGTCACCGGCACCCGGGAGTCGGTCGGCGCGCAGGCCCAGGACCTGGTGGAGCGCACCCGCGCGACCAACGGCGACCTGCCCGTCTGCGTCGGTCTCGGCGTCTCCAACGCGGCCCAGGCCGCCGAGGTGGCGGGCTTCGCCGACGGCGTGATCGTCGGCTCGGCCTTCGTCAAGCGGCTGCTGGACGCCCCGGACGAGGCGGCGGGCATCGAGGCGGTCCGCGCGCTCGCCGCCGACCTGGCGAAGGGCGTGCGCGGCACGGTCTGAGCCGTCGCTCCGACGGGCACGGAACCCCACGGTCACTCGAACGGGTGGACCTACGGCCGGGGAGGCGCAATGCGCCTCCCCGGTTCGTTCAGGGGGTGTGAGCGAGAAGAACCGTGACGGAAAGCGCAGTGCCCGGCAGAAGATGGCGGCGGAGCGCGAGAAGCAGAAGTCCGCGGAGAGGCGGCGCCGGGCGCTGATCGTGGGCGCGAGCGTGGTCTGTGTCCTCGGCCTCGCCGCGGTGATCGGCGTCATCGCCGCGAACGCGGGCAAGGACAAGGGCAACAAGAACGCGGGCCCGGTCGTGGCCCCCTCCGGCGCCCAGGGCAAGGACAGCCTCGCGATCCCGGTCGGCAAGGACGGCGCCAAGTCCACGCTCACCGTCTGGGAGGACTTCCGCTGCCCGGCCTGCCAGGCCTTCGAGACGCGGTACCGCCCGGTGCTGCACGAGCTGACGGACGCCGGAAAGCTCCGCGTCGACTACCACCTGGTCCGCCTGATCGACGGCAACCTGGGCGGCACCGGCTCCCTGCGCGCGGCCAACGCCGCCGCCTGCGCGCAGGACGCGGGCAGGTTCCGTGACTACCACGACGTGCTCTACGCCAACCAGCCCGAGGAATCGGACGACGCCTTCGCGAGCGACGACAAGCTGATCCAGCTCGCCGGCAAGGTCAAGGGCCTGGACACCCCGGCCTTCCGCTCCTGTGTGAAGGACGGCACGCACAACAGCTGGGTGAACCGCTCGCAGCAGGCGTTCGAGGCGGGCAAGTTCGGCGGCACGCCCACGGTCCTGTTCGACGGCAAGAACATCTACCAGGACCAGTCGATGACCCCGGAGAAGCTCAAGCAGATGGTGGAGGACGCCGACCGAGGGTGAGCCACGTTTCTCACCTGCCCGTTATGGAGCCGTAGCCCGGTCGCCCGGCGTCCGCGCGGCCCGGCACGGTAGCGTCGACCCTGCCATGGATATTGCCTACATTCCCAGTCCGTCGCGCGGGGTGCTGTACCTCGGCCCCATTCCGCTGCGCGGTTACGCCTTCTGCATCATCATCGGCGTCTTCGTCGCCGTCTGGCTCGGCAACAAGCGCTGGGTCGCCCGGGGCGGCCGCGCCGGCACGGTCGCCGACATCGCCGTGTGGGCCGTGCCCTTCGGCCTGGTCGGCGGACGGCTCTACCACGTGATCACGGACTACGAGCTGTACTTCAGCCCGGGCCGGAACTGGGTGGACGCCTTCAAGGTCTGGGAGGGCGGCCTGGGCATCTGGGGCGCGATCGCGCTCGGCGCGCTCGGTGCCTGGATCGGCGCCCGCCGCCGGGGCGTCGCGATGCCCGCCTACGCCGACGCCGTCGCCCCCGGCATCGCCTTCGCCCAGGCCATCGGCCGCTGGGGCAACTGGTTCAACCAGGAGCTGTACGGCCGCGAGACCCATCTGCCCTGGGCCCTGCACATCACCTCCTCCGAGGGCGGCCGGGTGCCGGGCTACTACCACCCGACCTTCCTCTACGAGTCGCTGTGGTGCGTCGGCGTCGGCTTCCTGGTCATCTGGGCCGACCGCCGCTTCAAGCTGGGCCACGGCCGCGCCTTCGCGCTGTACGTCGCCGCCTACTGTGTGGGCCGCGGCTGGATCGAGTACATGCGCGTGGACGACGCCCACCACATCCTGGGCCTCAGGCTCAACGACTGGACGGCGCTGATCGTCTTCCTGCTCGCGGTGGCCTACCTGATCGTCTCGGCGCGGCTGCGGCCGGGCCGGGAGCCGGTGGTGGAGGCGGGTGCCGCCGAGGACGCCGAGGGCGCCGAAGCGGGCGGGGCGAAGGACGACGAGTCCGAGAGCGACAAGCCGAAGGGCACGGCGGACGGCAAGGACAAGGGCAAGGACGAGGCGAAGCCCGAGGACGGCTCGGCCGAGTCCAAGAAGGCCGAGTCTGAGAAGGCCGAGGCCAAGTCCGAGGACACCGCCGCCACGGCGGCCAAGGTCGACATGTCCAAGGCCGACGAGGCCGAGGACAGCGACGCCGAGGACGACGACGCCAAGGTCAAGGACACCGCCGAGGCCAAGAAGGGCTGACGCGCGCCAGGCATACGGAGGGCGCCCGGGGATTCCCCGGGCGCCCTCTTCGCGTACCGTCCCGCAGGGGCCCCGCCCGCTCAGCCCCGCCGCACCAGCGACAGCGTGCGCCGGGCCAGCGCCACCGTCGCCGCGTCGATGAAGCGGCCGTCCGGCAGGGCCTGGGCGCCCTGCTCGGCGGCGGCCGCCTTGACCACGGTCTCGGCCTCCTCCAGCTCCGCCGGGGTCGGCTGGTAGGCCCGCTCGATCACCGGGAGCTGGCGCGGGTGGATCGCGGCCCGCCCCAGGAAACCCAGGGCGCGGCCCCGGGCGCAGGAGGCGGCCAGCCCGTCCAGGTCCCGGATGTCGGGATGGACGGACTGCGGCGGCGGGGCGAGTCCCGCCGCGCGGGCGGCGACGATCACCCGGGCCCGGGACCAGTCGAGCCCCGAGTCCGCCCGTACCCCGAGATCGGCCCGCAGGTCCGCCTCGCCCAGCGAGATCCCGCGCAGCGAGGGATGGGCGCGGGCGATGGCGTGGGCGTGCTCGATGCCGAGGGCGGATTCGAGCAGCGCGTACAGCGGCAGCGCGGTGAGGACGGCGGTGTGCCGTACCTCGTCGGGGGAGGCGACCTTGGGCAGCCGCAGCCCGGACACGCCGGGCAGCGTGCCCAGCGCGGCCAGGTCCGCCGCGCCCCACGGGCCGTCGGCCGCGTTCAGCCGGACGTGCACCGGGACCGGCTGGTGCTCGGAGAGCCGTTCGGCGGTGGCCGTGCGGGCGTACTCCTTGCGGTCCGGGGCGATGGCGTCCTCCAGGTCGATCACCACCACGTCCGCGCCCGCGACGAGCGCCTTGTCCACCACATGGGGCCGGTCGCCGGGGACGTAGAGCCAGGTCAGCGGGGTACGGGTCACAGCGCGCCCTCCTCGCGCAGGGCACCGAGGTCGGCCGGCCCGAGCCCCAGCTCGGTGAGCACGTCCTCGGTGTCGGCGCCGTGGGCCCGGCCGGCCCAGCGGATCGCGCCGGGGGTCGAGGAGAGCCGGAAGAGGACGTTCTGCATCTTCAGCGGGCCGAGGTCCGGGTCGGCGACGGTGGTGACCGTGTCCAGGGCCAGATACTGCGGGTCGGTGAACACGTCCCGTACGTCCTGCACGGGGGCGATCGCGGCCTCCGCCTTCTCGAAGGCGGCCAGCACCTCGTCCCGGTCGCGGGCCGCGATCCAGGAGCCGACCGCCGCGTCCAGGACGTCGGCGTGCGCGGCCCGCTGGGCGCCGCTCGCGAACCACGGCTCCTCGATCAGCTCCGGGCGGCCCACCAGGCGCATCACCCGCTCGGCCACCGACTGCGCCGAGGTGGAGACGGCGACCCAGGAGCCGTCGGCGGTGCGGTAGGTGTTGCGCGGGGCGTTGTTCGCGGAGCGGTTGCCGGTGCGTTTCTGCACATAGCCGAGCTGGTCGTACCAGGTGGGCTGGGGGCCGAGCACGGCGAGCATCGGCTCGATGATGGCCATGTCCACGACCTGCCCGGCGCCGGTGCGGTCGCGGGCGGCCAGCGCGGTGAGCACGGCGTACGCGGTCGCCAGCGCGGTGACCGAGTCCGCGAGCCCGAACGGCGGCAGGGTCGGCGGCGCCTCCGGCTCGCCGGTCAGCGCCGCGAAGCCGCTCATGGCCTCCGCGAGCGTGCCGAACCCGGGCCGGTGCGCGTACGGCCCGAACTGGCCGAAGGCGGTGACCCGGGCGAGGACGAGACGCGGGTTGACGGCCGACAGCTCCGGCCAGCCGAGGTCCCACTTCTCCAGGGTGCCGGGGCGGAAGTTCTCGATCACCACGTCGGCGGTGGCCGCGAGCCGCAGCAGGGTCGCGCGGCCGCCGGGGCGGGACAGATCGAGGGTGATGGCGCGCTTGTTGCGGCCCAGCACCTTCCACCACAGCCCGATCCCGTCCTTGGCGGGACCGTGCCCGCGCGAGGGGTCGGGCCGCCGGGGATGCTCCACCTTGATCACCTCGGCGCCGAAGTCACCGAGCATCGTGGCGGCGAGCGGACCGGCGAACAGCGTGGCCAGGTCCAGGACGCGCAGCCCGTCCAGCGGCTGGACGGACGGGCGCGGGGCGCGGGGCGTGTTCTCGTCTCGGCTGCTCATGTCGTGTACTGCGCCTCGATCTCCTGGCGGTACGGCATCGACGCCGACGCCCCTTCCCGCTGCACCGACAGGGCCGCGGCGGCCGACGCCCACATCAGGGCCTCGCGGATGGGGCGTTCCTCGGCGAGGGCGACCGCGAGCGCGCCCGCGAAGGTGTCGCCGGCGCCGGTGGAGTCCACGGCGGTGACGAGGGGTGCGGGTACGACCAGGGGCTCGGTGCCGCGGGCGACGTAGAGGCTGCCGGCCGCGCCGAGGGTGACGACCACTTCCGGCACCAGGTCGAGCAGGGCGGTGGCCGCCTCGCGCGGGTCGATGCGTCCGGTGAGGGTGACGGCCTCGTACTCGTTGGGGATCAACAGGTCGGTGGCTTCGAGGAGTTCGGGTGGCAGGGGCTGGGCGGGGGAGGGGGTGAGGACGGTGCGCACGCCGTGCCGCCGGGCGGTCTCGGCGCCCGCGAGGACCCCGTCGAGCGGGATCTCCAGCTGCAGCAGCAGGGCGTCGGCGCCGCTGAGGGCGCCCTCGTCGCCGGGGGCGAGGTGGTCCAGGGTGCCGTTGGCGCCGGGGATGACGACGATGGCGTTGCCGCCCTCGTCGTCCACCACGATGTGCGCGGTGCCGGAGGGGCCCTCGACCGTGCGCAGGAAGTCGGTGTCCACGCCGGAGTGTTCGAGGGTGTCGCGCAGCCGGAGCCCGAAGGCGTCGTTGCCGACGGCGCCGATCATCGAGACGGTGGCGCCGCACCGGGCGGCGGCGATGGCCTGGTTGGCGCCCTTGCCGCCGGGGATGGTGTGGAACTCGCGCCCGGTCACGGTCTCGCCGAGCTGTGGGGCCTTGGCGACGTAGGTGACGAGGTCCATGTTGGTGCTGCCGAGGACCGCGATGTGGGTCATGGTCGGGTCGCCTCCAGGTGGGTGAGATGGGCCAGGGTGTCGAAGCCGGTGCCGTCGAAGTCGGCGACGGTGGTGGCGAGCCGGTTCTTCAGCGGGGCCCGCCAGTGCTCGGGCAGCGCCTCGGGGGAGCCCGCGAGCAGCCCCGCGACACTGCCCGCCGTCGCCCCGTTGGAGTCGGTGTCCCAGCCGCCGGACACCGCACGGCAGATGGAGCCGGAGAAGTCGCCGTCCGCGTGGGTGAGGGCGGCGACGGTCAGCGCGGTGTTGGGGATCGCGTGCACCCAGTGGTGGGTGGCGTCGTAGCGGGCGTGGAGCCGGTCCACCACGTCGTCGAAGTCGGCGTGCTCGTGCGCCAGTCGAACGGCGTGGTCGAGTGCCCCGGCCAGCCGGGAGCGGGCCGGGACGACCGTGCGGCCGGTGCGCAGACAGGCGTGCACGTCCTGCGTGCCGGTCGCGGCGGCGGCGAGGACGGCGGCAATGAACATCGCCGCGTAGACGCCGTTCGCGGTGTGGGTCAACACGGCGTCGCGGTAAGCCTGTTCGGCGGCGGCCGCCGGGTCGCCCGGGTGGGTCCAGCCGTGCACGTCGGCGCGGATCAGCGCGCCGATCCACTCGCGGAACGGGTTGCGGTACCGGGCGGTGCGCGGGGGTTCGATCCCGCCCAGGAGGTTGCGGAAGGCGACGCGCTCGGCGGTGAAGGTGCGGCCGGGCGGGAGTTCGTCCAGCCAGAGCGCGGCCACCTGGTCGGTGGTGAAGGCGCGGCCGTGCCGCCGGAGCAACAACAGGGCCAGCAGCGGGTAGTTGAGGTCGTCGTCCTCGGGCATCCCGTCGATGTTCTCGGCGAGCGAGGTGGGGGCCGAACGGCGGTTCCAGGGGTGGCGGGCCAGCAGCTCGGCGGGGACGCCCTCGGCGGTGAACCACGTGGTCAGCGGCCGGTTCCCGGCGGCCTCGGCGAGGGCGCGGATGCCGTCCAGGGGCAGCTTCTCCACGGGCTTGCCCAGCAGGCACCCGGCCGCGCGGCCGAGCCAGGCGGCCTCCAGGGCGGCGGGGGAGACGCCGGTACGGGCTTGCGGGGCGGGCCAGTTGGGGCACGCTTCGGTGAGCGCGGTCCATTCCGTCGGCTCGTCCGCCGCCAACGCGCCGGGCAGATCGGCCAGTTCGTCGAGCAGGTCCTCGGCGAGGAGGCGCAGCGAGCGGGAGACCGGCTCCGGGGAGGCGCCGGCCCGCTCCGGGGCGTCCGGGCCGCCCGCCGCCTTCCAGCGCGCCTCGATCCGCGCGGGCTCCCTCCCGTCCAGGCGGGCCTGGCGGATCTCATGGCCCAGCAGGTCCTCGGGCTGGACCCAGGTCAGCCGGATCATGCCGGGTCCCCGAGGGCGGCGAAGGCCCGCTCGTGCGCGCGCCGCCGCTCCACGTCCCGCGCGAAGACCTCCCGGGCGACCCCGGCCAGTGCCCGCGCCGGGGCCCACAGGTCCAGGCGGCTGGCCTCGGCCACCGTCTTCGCCCACTCCTCGGGCACCGGCGAGCCCAGCGCGCCGGTGATCGCGCCCGCCATGGTGGCGATGGAGTCGCAGTCGCGCCCGTAGTTGACCGAGCCGAGCACCGCGTGCCGGTAGTCGCCGCCCGCGACCAGCACCATGCCGAGCGCCACCGGCAGCTCCTCGATGGAGTGCAGCCGCGAGGGGCGGCGGGCGCCGAGCGAGGGGGCGCGGTAGTCGGGGCCGACCGTGTCGTACGGCGCGACCGCCGTGCGCAGCGGGACGAGCGCCGACTCGAAGTCGCCGTACCCGGCGGCCGTTTCGCACACCTTCTCGATCGCCTCGCGGGTGCCGTCCTTCGCCAGCGCCAGGCAGGCGGCGACCACGGAGTCCGGGGTGGCTCCCGGCGCGGCCGCCGCGGCGACGGCGGCGGCGAGGACCCCGGCCGCCTCCCTGCCGTACGACGACTGGTGCGCGCCCGCGACGTCCAGTGCCTCGGCGTACGCGGCGGCCGGGTCGGCGGCGTTGACCAGGCCGACCGGCGCCATGTACATCGCCGCACCGCAGTTGACGATGTTTCCGCTGCCCGCCTCGCGCGGGTCCATGTGACCGTAGGCCAGCCGGGCCACCAGCCACTTCTCGGCGAGGAAGATCCGCTGGAGCGGCAGCGCCTCCGCCTCCAGCTCGGGAATCCAGCGGGGGCTGGTCATCAGGTCCGGGACCAGGTGGTCGGCGACCGCGTAGGCGTCGAGGTGGTCGCGGACGCGCTCGTAGACCCGGATCAGCGCGTGGGTCATCAAGGTGTCGTCGGTGACGTGCCCGTCGCCCTTGTGGTACGGCGCGATGGGGCGGGCGGTGCGCCACTCGTCGCCGTTCCAGGGGCCGACGATGCCGTGGACGCGGCCGCCGTGGCGGTCGGCGATCTGGTCGGGGGAGTAGCCCTCGACGGGGCCGCCGAGCGCGTCGCCCACGGCGGCGCCGACCAGGGCCCCGGTGATCCGGGCGTCCAGCGCGGTCAGTCCCGGGCCGGGGGCGCCGGAGCCTTCCCGGCCGGTGGTTTCCGGGCCGGGGAATTCTTCCTTTTCGGGCGTCATACCCGAATCATCCCTCCGGTCGGGCCCGTTGCGCGGCTTCCAGCAGCCCGGCGAGTTCCACGAGGTCCGTACCGGTGAGCCGGGGCAGCGCACAGCCGGACAGCACACGGCACGCGTCCCGCCAGGTCTGCGGTACGGACGCGCCGCCGCCCAGCGCCCCGGTGAGCGCCCCGGCCAGCGCCGGAGCGGAATCCGCGACCCGGGACAGACACGCGGCGGCCGGGACGGCCTCGCGGATGCGGCCCCCGGAGACGGCCGTCAGCGCCAGCGCGACGGGGACCGTCTCGGCGGCGGCGACGCCGTAGCTGTACACATGATCGACGATCCGGTGCTCCAGGAGGGGGATCAGCTCGAAGGCCGAGCCGCTGTCCGGGACCAGCGCGAGCGCCTGGCGGGCGTTGCGGCCGATCTCCGTCCCGGAGGGGAGTTCCGCGAGCGCCGCCGCCACGCACTCGTCCGGCTTCGACCCGCCGAGGGCCGCCGCCAGGGCCGCCGCCATGGCCCGCGCGCCGTGCACGCCGTCGCCGTCCTGGGTGTAGCGGGCGTCGAACTCCGCGAGGTCGGCCGCGCGCTGCGGATCGCCGGGGTGGGCCACGGCGAGGACACAGGCGCGCACGCAGGCGGCGTCGTCGAAGTAGTGCGGGTTGTCGTGCCCGGTGGCGGGCGGCCGCAGCCCGGCGGCCAGATTCCCGAGGCCCGCCCGGACCGAGATCCGCGCGCGCAGCGGCAGTACGGCCGACTCGATCTCCGGGGCCCGGTCCGCCGCGGCCGCCACCTCGGCGGCGACGGCCGTCCAGGTCAGGTCGATGGCCGCGCGCATCCGGCGCTCCCGGCTGAGGTCCCCGAGCACGGCGTCCCCGGCCCGCAGTACCGCCTCGGCGGCGAACGCGGCCCACTCGGCGTCGTCGGAGGGGCCGAGGCGCAGCGGCTCCGGGGGCTGGTTCAGCGCGACCGGCACGGGCAGCGTGGTCGTCGCGTTCTGCTCCGCGAACGTGTCCAGCTCCCGGGTGAGCCGCCGCGTCCACTCCGGCATCCGCGCCGCCCGGTGCCGCGCCGCCGGCCATCCTGCGGCGTCCCCGGCGGCGAGGCCGAGCAGCAGTCCTTCGATACGGCGGCTCACGCGGGGACCTCCGAGTCGGCGCGGGCGGCTGTGGCCGGGGCGGACGGGTGTGTGGGCGCGGCCCGCTCCGTGACGGCGGCGGCGCCCTGCGCCGGGTGTCCTGCGTCGTCGGGGGGCGGGACGGGAACGGCCCGCCCCCCGGCCGCCTCCGGACCGGTCCCGGTCCCGGTCCGCCCGGCAGCGCCCGTGGGGCCGGGCGCCGAGGCCAGGGCGGTCGGTGCCCCGGCCGTCTCCCGGCGCACCCCGGCCCGCTCCGGGGGCGCGATCCCGGCGGGAGCCGCCACGGTTGCCGCCCCGCCCTCGGGCGCCGCGCCGCTCCCGGCCGTCACCAGTTCCCGTACCTCCTCGCTGCCGACCGCCACCAGCTCCCGTACCCCCTCCGGTGCCGTGCCGTTCCCCGCCGTGACCACCTCGCGGAGCGCCCCGCCCCGCACCAGTTCCCGTACCTCCACCGGCAGGAAGTCCGGAACGGCCAGCGCCTCGCCCCACTTGCCGCCCTCCTCCGGGACCAGGAGTTCCGCGACGTCCAGGATGTGGTGGCCGGCCATGGCGGGCAGGCAGCGGCCGCGGGCCGGGCCGATGGCGGCGGCCCAGTCGGCGGGGATCGCGGAGACGCCCTGGGTGGCGCCGGCGAGGGCGCCCGCGACGGCCGCCGTGGTGTCGGCGTCGCGGCCCATGTTGACGGCCGTGAGGACCGCCTCCCGGAAGTCCCCGTCGGCCGCCGCGTACGCGCCGAAGGCGAGGGCGACGGCCTCGGGGGCGAGGTCGGTCCAGGGGTAGCCGCCGATGACCACGGCGGAGCGGACCGCGCGTTCGCCCCGGTGGGCGACGGCGACCGCGCGGCGCAGCGAGCGGGCGGTCCAGGAGTCGTCGGGTACGGCCGCGAGCGCGGCGGCGATGACGACGGCCGGGTCCGCGCCCGCCATCGCCGCCGCCACCCCGGCCGCGACCGCCTGCCCGCCGTGGATGCCCTCGCCCTCGTGGCTGACCGAGCCGTCGATCGCCACCAGGCGGGCCGCCTCGGCGGGGCGCCCGGCGGCGAACACCCCGAAGGGCGCCGCCCGCATCGCGAGCCCGTCGCTCCAGGCGTGCCGGTGCTGGGCGGAGATGGGAGCCGCGAGGCCCCGCCGCAGGTTCTCCAGGGTGCCGCGCTCGCTGAAGCCCGCGCCCCGGAAAGGCCCCTCGGCGCGGTCCGCGATCCACTGGTGCCAGGCCGCCTCGACATGCGCCGGGGTGAGCGCGGAGCCGTGCCGGGCGAGCAGCAGCCCCGAGAAGATCGCGTACTCGGTGTCGTCCGTGCCCGAGGGGCGGTCCGTGACGTATCCGGTGATACGGCCCCAGCGGGC
This sequence comes from Streptomyces sp. NPDC005435, assembly GCF_040703155.1. NCBI lineage: Bacteria > Bacillati > Actinomycetota > Actinomycetes > Kitasatosporales > Streptomycetaceae > Streptomyces > Streptomyces sp. NPDC005435. The sequence continues at coordinate 36,790 of NZ_JBEXEQ010000015.1, read as the reverse complement.
GCGGATCTCGGAGGGCTTCATGTTCTCGGCCGGGGCGCCGAGCGCGTCCCCGACCGCCAGGCCGAGCAGCGCCCCGCGCGCCCGCTCACGCGGTCCGGGGCGGTCCCCGGGCGCCGGGTCCACGGCGGAGTCCGGGGCGGAGTCCGGGGCGGGGTCCGGGGTGGAGTCCGGGTCGGGGTCCGGGGCGGTGCGGGCGGTCGAAGCCATGGCGGACTCTCCTTCGGCGGTGGGCCGCGCCAGGTCCCGTCGGCCGCGCTGCCCTTTGCGGATGTGTCCCCCGCGAGACGCGCCGGCCAGCCTCCGAAGGGCCGGTATCACCCTCTCGGCATCTGAGCGTTCGATTCCTCGGATGAGCAAGAAAAGGTAAAACCGCAGGTTAGCCCAGCCTTTCCTTGCTGGCGGGTGCGGAATGACCGACGTAGGTTAGGGGTTGTCAAAAGATAGAAACAGTCCAAAGTTAGCTTTGGCTAAGCTTCCCGGGGGTTCTGGATGGCCATCATCGACACCGAGGCCACACTGCACGAGGCGCACCGTGACAACCACACGCACCGCGATGTCAACGGCGGCTGGCTGCGCCCCGCCGTGTTCGGCGCGATGGACGGTCTGGTGTCCAACCTCGCCCTGCTGACCGGTGTCGCGGGCGGGTCCGTCGGCCATCAGACGATCGTGATCACGGGGCTCGCCGGGCTCGCCGCCGGCGCCTTCTCCATGGCGGCCGGTGAGTACACCTCCGTCGCCTCGCAGCGCGAGCTGGTGCTCGCCGAGCTGGACGTCGAGCGCCGCGAGCTGCGCCGGCACCCGCAGGCCGAGGAGGAGGAGCTGGCCGCGCTGTACACCGCGCGCGGAGTCGAGCCCGGCCTCGCCCGCGAGGTCGCCCGGCAGCTGTCGAAGGACCCCGAACGCGCCCTGGAGATCCACGCCCGCGAGGAGCTGGGCATCGACCCCGCCGACCTGCCCTCGCCGCTGGTGGCCGCCGTGTCCTCGTTCGGTTCGTTCGCGCTGGGTGCCCTGCTGCCCGTCCTGCCGTTCCTGCTGGGCGTGACCGTGCTCTGGCCCGCCGTACTCCTCGCCCTCGCCGGGCTCTTCGGCTGTGGTGCGGTGGTGGCCCGGGTGACGGCGCGGACCTGGTGGTTCAGCGGTCTGAGGCAGCTCGCCCTCGGCGGCGCCGCGGCCGGTGTGACGTACGCCCTGGGCGGCCTGTTCGGTACGGCCCTAGGATGAGTGCGCGGAATATATGCGAAAGCCCGCATAAATAATCGTTACTCGCGGGTTTCGAACGCTTAACCACGGGGCATGACCAGTGAGCACTGGCACTGCGGGCAATGACGCCTGCGGTGACGCCCGCGGACCGGGGGAAAGACGCCCGGCCCGCCCCCCTCGGACCGGCCGGTCCCGATCCGACCGATTGTCCCCGGCCCGGCCTTCACGCACCTTTCCCGCCGCCGTGCGCGGCACCCGCCGCGAACGACCTCGCGGCACCCGCCGCGACCCCTGCGGCACCCCGCCGCACCCCAGCGGCACCCGCCGCGACCTTCCGTGTGGCGTCCGCATGGTGGAACGGCCTATCCGGTTCCCGGGAGCCGTCCCATCATGTAACCTGCACGAAATTTTGCACCCCACGCAGAGGGCCAGCGTCGTCCCTCGGTACCGCACATGGCCAGATGACGACGACGGGAGAGCCGATGCGTACGCCGCGCCAGCCGTCCCAGCACTCCGTGACCGACCGCCCCTGGTCCTTCATGGATGCCCGCCCTGCGGCTCAGGGCATGTACGACCCCCGCGACGAACACGACGCCTGTGGCGTCGGTTTCGTGGCCACCCTCACCGGCGAGGCGAGCCACGCGCTGGTCGAGCAGGCGCTGACCGTACTGCGCAATCTCGAACACCGGGGTGCCACCGGCTCCGAACCCGACTCCGGGGACGGCGCCGGCATCCTTTGCCAGGTGCCCGACGCGTTCTTCCGCGAGGTGGCCGGATTCGATCTGCCGGCCGCCGGTTCCTACGCGGTCGGCATCGCCTTCCTGCCCGAGGGCGGCACCTCCGAAGCTGTCTCACGGATTGAGACGATCGCCGCCGAGGAGGGCCTCACGGTCCTCGGCTGGCGCGAGGTCCCGGTCGCCCCCGAGCTGCTCGGCGCGACCGCCCGCTCGACCATGCCCGCCTTCCGGCAGATCTTCGTCGGCGACGGCGTCAGCGAGGGCATCGCGCTCGACCGCAAGGCGTTCGTCCTGCGCAAGCGCGCCGAGCGGGAGGCGGGGGTCTACTTCCCCTCGCTGTCCGCCCGGACCATCGTCTACAAGGGCATGCTGACCACCGGCCAGCTGGAGCCCTTCTTCCCGGACCTGTCCGACCGCCGCTTCGCCTCCGCGATCGCGCTCGTGCACTCCCGGTTCTCCACGAACACCTTCCCGTCGTGGCCGCTCGCGCACCCGTACCGCTTCATCGCGCACAACGGTGAGATCAACACCGTCAAGGGCAACCGCAACTGGATGCGCGCCCGCGAGTCCCAGCTCGGCTCGGACCTGTTCGGCACCGAGGACAACCTGTCGCGGACGTTCCCGGTGTGTACGCCGGACGCCTCCGACTCGGCGTCCTTCGACGAGGTGCTCGAACTGCTGCACCTGGGCGGCCGCTCGCTGCCCCACTCCGTGCTGATGATGATCCCGGAGGCGTGGGAGAACCACGCCTCCATGGACCCGGCCCGGCGCGCCTTCTACCAGTTCCACTCCACGATGATGGAGCCCTGGGACGGCCCCGCCTGCGTCACCTTCACCGACGGCGTCCAGGTCGGCGCCGTACTCGACCGCAACGGCCTGCGCCCCGGCCGCTACTGGGTCACCGACGAGGGCCTGGTCGTCCTCGGCTCCGAGGTCGGCGTCCTCGACATCGACCCCGCCCGCGTGGTCCGCAAGGGCCGCCTCCAGCCCGGCCGCATGTTCCTCGTGGACACCGCCGAGCACCGCATCATCGAGGACGACGAGATCAAGGCGTCCCTCGCCACCGCGCAGCCCTACGGGGACTGGATGGAGGCCGGGGAGATCGAGCTGGGCGACCTGCCCGAGCGCGAGCACATCGTGCACACCCACGCCTCCGTCACCCGCCGCCAGCAGACCTTCGGCTACACCGAGGAAGAGCTGCGCGTCATCCTCGCCCCGATGGCCAAGGCCGGCGCCGAACCCATCGGCTCCATGGGCACCGACAGCCCCATCGCGGCCCTCTCCGAGCGCCCCCGGCTGCTCTTCGACTACTTCACCCAGCTCTTCGCCCAGGTCACCAACCCCCCGCTGGACGCCATCCGCGAGGAACTGGTCACCTCCCTGCGCTCCTCGCTCGGCCCCTCGGGCAACCTGCTCGACCCGACCGCGGCCTCCTGCCGCTCGGTCCTGCTGCCGTTCCCGGTGATCGACAACGACGAGCTGGCCAAGCTCATCCACATCAACGCCGACGGCGACATGCCCGGCTTCAAGGCCGCGACCCTCTCCGGCCTCTACCGGGTCTCCGGCGGCGGCGAGTCCCTGGCCGCGCGCATAGAGGAGATCTGCGCCGAGGCGGACGCCGCCATCGACAACGGCGCCCGGCTGATCGTCCTGTCCGACCGGCACTCCGACGCCGAGCACGCGCCGATCCCCTCGCTGCTGCTCACCGCCGCCGTCCACCACCACCTCATCCGCACCAAGCAGCGCACCCACGTGGGCCTGCTGGTCGAGGCCGGTGACGTGCGCGAGGTCCACCACGTCGCCCTGCTGATCGGCTACGGCGCGGCCGCCGTCAACCCGTACCTGGCGATGGAGTCCGTCGAGGACCTGGTCCGCGCGGGCACCTTCCTGCCCGGCATGGAGCCCGAGCAGGCCATCCGCAACCTGATCTACGCCCTCGGCAAGGGCGTCCTGAAGGTCATGTCCAAGATGGGCATCTCCACCGTCGCCTCCTACCGGGGCGCCCAGGTCTTCGAGGCCGTCGGCCTTGAGGACGAGTTCGTCGCGAAGTACTTCGACGGCACCACCTCCAAGATCGGCGGCGTGGGCATCGACGTCATCGCGCGTGAGGTCGCCGCCCGCCACGCCAAGGCGTACCCGGCCAGCGGCATCGCGCCCGCGCACCGCACCCTGGAGATCGGCGGCGAGTACCAGTGGCGCCGCGAGGGCGAGCCGCACCTGTTCGACCCCGAGACGGTCTTCCGCCTTCAGCACTCCACCCGCGCCGGCCGGTACGACATCTTCAAGAAGTACACCGACCGCGTGAACGAGCAGTCCGAGCGCCTGATGACGCTGCGCGGCCTGTTCGGCTTCGACTCAGGGCGGGCGCCGATCCCGGTGGACGAGGTCGAGCCGGTCTCCGAGATCGTCAAGCGCTTCTCCACCGGCGCCATGTCGTACGGCTCCATCTCCCGCGAGGCGCACGAGACGCTCGCCATCGCGATGAACGAGCTGGGCGGCAAGTCCAACACCGGCGAGGGCGGCGAGGACCCGGACCGGCTCTACGACCCGGCCCGGCGCAGCGCCATCAAGCAGGTCGCCTCCGGCCGCTTCGGCGTGACGAGCGAGTACCTGGTCAACGCCGACGACATCCAGATCAAGATGGCCCAGGGCGCCAAGCCCGGCGAGGGCGGCCAGCTGCCCGGCCACAAGGTCTACCCGTGGGTCGCCAAGACCCGGCACTCCACGCCCGGCGTCGGCCTGATCTCCCCGCCCCCGCACCACGACATCTACTCCATCGAGGACCTGGCCCAGCTGATCCACGACCTGAAGAACGCGAACCCGCAGGCGCGGATTCACGTCAAGCTGGTCTCCGAGGTCGGCGTCGGCACGGTCGCGGCGGGTGTGTCCAAGGCGCACGCGGACGTGGTGCTCATCTCCGGCCACGACGGCGGTACGGGCGCCTCCCCGCTGACCTCGCTCAAGCACGCGGGCGGTCCCTGGGAGCTGGGCCTCGCCGAGACCCAGCAGACCCTGCTGCTCAACGGGCTGCGGGACCGGATCGTCGTCCAGACCGACGGCCAGCTCAAGACCGGCCGTGACGTGGTGATCGCCGCGCTGCTCGGCGCCGAGGAGTTCGGCTTCGCCACCGCGCCCCTGGTCGTCTCCGGCTGCGTGATGATGCGCGTCTGCCACCTGGACACCTGCCCGGTCGGCATCGCCACCCAGAACCCGGTCCTGCGCGAGCGGTTCAACGGCAAGGCCGAGTACGTCGTCAACTTCTTCCGGTTCATCGCCGAAGAGGTCCGCGAACTCCTGGCCGAGCTGGGCTTCCGCTCCATCGAGGAGGCCGTCGGCCACGCCGAGGTGCTGGACGTCGAGCGCGCGGTGAACCACTGGAAGGCCCAGGGCCTGGAGCTGGCCCCGCTGTTCCACGTGCCCGAGCTGCCCGAGGGCGCGGCGCGCCACCAGATCACCACCCAGGACCACGGCCTGGAGAAGGCGCTCGACAACGAGCTGATCAAGCTCGCCGCCGACGCGCTCGCCGCCCCGGACGCCGCCGAGGCCCACCCGGTGCGCGCCCAGGTCGCCATCCGCAACATCAACCGCACGGTCGGCACCATGCTCGGCCACGAGGTGACCCGGAAGTTCGGTGGCGCGGGCCTGCCCGACGACACCATCGACATCACCTTCACCGGCTCGGCAGGGCAGTCCTTCGGCGCCTTCCTGCCGCGCGGAGTCACCCTCCGCCTGGAGGGCGACGCCAACGACTACGTCGGCAAGGGCCTCTCCGGCGGCCGGATCGTCGTCCGCCCCGACCGGGCGGCCGACCACCTCGCCGAGTACTCCACCATCGCGGGCAACACGATCGGCTACGGCGCCACCGGCGGCGAGCTGTTCCTGCGCGGCCGCACCGGCGAACGCTTCTGCGTCCGCAACTCCGGCGCCCTGGTGGTCTCCGAGGGCGTGGGCGACCACGGCTGCGAGTACATGACCGGCGGCCACGCCGTCGTCCTCGGCCCGACCGGCCGCAACTTCGCGGCGGGCATGTCCGGCGGCATCGCCTATGTGATCGACCTCGACCGGGACAACGTCAACCCCGGCAACGCCGGCGCGATCGAGCCCCTGGACGCCGCCGACCGCGTCTGGCTGCACGAGGCCGTGCGCCGCCACGCGGAGGAGACCGGCTCCACGGTCGCCGCCAAGCTGCTCGACGACTGGGACCGGGCCGTCGAGCGGTTCAGCAGGATCATCCCCAGCACCTACAAGGCAGTGCTCGCCGCCAAGGACGCCGCCGAGCGAGCCGGTCTCTCCGAGACCGAGATCACCGAGAAGATGATGGAGGCGGCGACCAATGGCTGATCCCAAGGGCTTTCTGAACCACGGCCGCGAGGTCGCCCGCACCCGCCCCGTGGACGTGCGCCTCAAGGACTGGAACGAGGTCTACGTCCCCGGCTCCCTGCTGCCGATCATCAGCAAGCAGGCCAGCCGGTGCATGGACTGCGGCATCCCGTTCTGTCACAACGGCTGTCCGCTCGGGAACCTCATCCCCGAGTGGAACGACTACGCCTACCGGCAGGACTGGGCCGCCGCCTCCGAGCGGCTGCACGCGACCAACAACTTCCCGGAGTTCACCGGCCGCCTCTGCCCCGCCCCCTGTGAGTCGGCCTGTGTGCTGGGCATCAACCAGCAGCCGGTGACCATCAAGAACGTCGAGGTCTCCATCATCGACAAGGCGTGGGAGACCGGGGACGTCGCCCCGCGCATCCCCGAGCGCCTCTCGGGCAAGACCGTCGCCGTCGTCGGCTCGGGCCCGGCCGGCCTCGCCGCCGCCCAGCAGCTCACCCGCGCCGGGCACACGGTCGCCGTCTACGAGCGCGCCGACCGCGTCGGCGGCCTGCTGCGGTACGGCATCCCCGAGTTCAAGATGGAGAAGCGGCACATCAACCGCCGCATAGAGCAGATGCGCGCGGAGGGCACCCGCTTCCGCACCGGCGTCGAGATCGGCCGCGACCTCAAGGCGACCGACCTCAAGAAGCGCTACGACGCGGTCGTCCTGGCCGTCGGCGCCACCACCGCCCGCGATCTCCCCGTCCCCGGACGGGAGTTGAGCGGCATCCACCAGGCGATGGAGTACCTGCCGCTGTCCAACAAGGTCCAGGAGGGCGACTATGTGGCCCCGCCGATCTCGGCCGAGGGCAAGCACGTCGTCGTCATCGGCGGCGGCGACACCGGCGCCGACTGTGTGGGCACCGCCCACCGCCAGGGCGCGGCCTCCGTCACCCAGCTGGAGATCATGCCCCGCCCGAACGACGAGCGCCACGCGCTGAACCAGCCCTGGCCGACCTTCCCCATGCTCTACAAGGTCACCAGCGCCCACGAGGAGGGCGGTGAGCGGGTCTACTCCGTCTCCACCACCCACTTCGAGGGCGACGAGGACGGCAACGTCCAGTGGCTGCACCTGACCGAGGTCGAGTTCATCGAGGGCCGGCTGACCCCCAAGCCGGACAGCGAGCGCAAGATCCCCGCCCAGCTGGTCACCCTCGCCATGGGCTTCACCGGCACCGACCGGGACAACGGTCTGGTCGAGCAGTTCGGTCTCGACCTGGACGAGCGGGGCAACATCGCCCGCGACGCCGACTTCCAGACCAACGTGCCCGGCGTGTTCGTCGCCGGTGACGCCGGCCGCGGCCAGTCCCTCATCGTGTGGGCCATCGCCGAGGGCCGCTCCGCCGCCCGCGGTGTGGACCGCCACCTCACCGGGGCGAGCGACCTGCCCGCCCCGATCCGTCCGACCGACCGCGCCCTGGCGGTCTGACGGCCCCACCACCGGATGTCCCGTACAACGACGTACGCGGCATCGGGCGGCGCCTGCCCGACAGTCCCCGACCGGACGCCCCGGCAGGCGCCGCCGCCTGTCCGGGGCCGGGTGCGGAAAGGGCGCGAAGGCGCCCGGCTCAGGCCATGGTGCCCGTGAAGCCCGCCACCTTCACCCACGCCAGCACCAGCAGCGCCACCACCAGCGCCGCGCACGCGCCCGTCTGGATCAGCGTCCGGCGCTTGTCGCGGGGCGCGTAGGCGTACGCCAGCGTCACCAGACCGCCCGTCAGCAGGCCGCCCAGGTGCGCCTCCCAGGACGTCATGAACGCCGAGACCACCAGCCACACCAGCAGCCCGGTCATGTACTGGTTGACCGCCCGCATGTCGTAGCCCAGGCGGCGCCCCATCACCCAATACGCCGCGCCCAGGCCGAAGATGGCGCCCGAGGCGCCGATCGTCAGGTCGTCGGGCGCGACCAGCAGCACCAGCACCGAACCGCCCAGCGCGGAGAGCAGATACAGCCCGAGATAGCGGGCCCGCCCCAACTGGGTCTCCACCACCCGGCCGATGCTCCACAGCGACACCATGTTCATCACGATGTGCACCATCCCCATGCCCTCGTCCGGCGGCATGTGCAGGAACTCACCGGTCAGCAGCCGCTCCCACTGCCCGCCCGCGAGGCCCTCCGGGCGCAGCACCGGGTCGTAGGGGTACTGCCACAGATAGTGCCCGCCGTGCGGTCCGAGCAGCCCCGCGCCCAGCATCCCGAACCGGTCCACCAGGGACGGCCGGGCCAGCTCGCAGAGGTAGGCGAGCACGTTCAGGCCGACCAGCACGTACGTCACCAGCGGCACCGCGCTGATCCTGCCGCCGAACGCCGTCCGCGCCTGCCGGACCGACCGCGTCCCCTCCTTCACGCACTCCACGCACTGGTGGCCGACCGCCGCCTCGCGCATGCAGTCCGGGCAGATGTAGCGGTCGCAGCGGGTGCAGCGGACGTGCGACTCCACCCTGGGATGGCGGAAGCAGGTGGTCACGTCGGACTCGGCGGTCACGGCCGGCTCCTCGGGGAGAACTCGGTGAAGACTGGACAGGAAGAGCCGGTGGGGCGGCGGCGAACAAACTATCGGACCGGGGCGGACGGCGGGGGAACGACGGGGGAGGGCGGAGGGAGCGCCGGCCGTCCTGCTGTGATCACCTGATTTCCCGACACCGCGTCATCGCCCCGAAGCCCGCGCACTCTTAGGGATGACAGGTGCGGCGAGGCACGTCCGCGCTGGTGGGAGGGCGTGCTGATGATGTCCCGGATCATCGCGCCCCACCGCAGTCACCCGGCCCGCCCCTCGCGGGCCGCTGCGCCGTGCGCGGATCCGGAAGGAGCCGGCCTTGTCCGAGCAGAACGAGCAAGCCGAGCGCGGCGTCGGAGAGTTCACGCTCACCGGCCCGCTGTCCGCCGCCCCGCGCGCCGGGTACACCGCCCCCGAGCCCGACGAGAAGTGGGACCTGCCGGGCGGCTTCGCCCACGTCTACTACGGCTCGGGCCACCGGGGCCTCGTGCGGCCCGTGCTCATGGCCGACGGCTTCAACCTCGGCCGCAGCGACCTCGACTGGCTCTACGCGGGTCTCGACGGCGGCCACCCCTTCCTGACCGAACTGCGCCGCCGGGGCCGGGACGTCATCCTGATCGGCTTCGAGGAGCGCACCGCGTCGATCCTCGACAACGCGCAGACCGCGACCGCCGCCATCATGCGGGCCATCGCCGAACGGCTCGGCGGCACCCGCCTCACGGTGGGCGGCTTCAGCATGGGCGGCCTGATCACCCGCTACGCGCTGGCCAGGCTGGAGACGCAGCGCATGGACCACCAGACCGGCGTCTACTTCTCGTACGACACCCCGCACCGGGGCGCGTACATCCCCGTCGGGCTCCAGGCGTTCTCGCACTTCATCCCCGTGCCGAACGACTTCGCCCGGCAGATGGACAGCCCCGCCGCCCGCCAGATGCTGTGGCGCCACTACGACCCGAAGAGCGGCGAGAGCGGTGTGGCCCCCGAGCGCACGCAGTTCCTCCAGGAGCTGTCCCGGGTCGGCGACTGGCCCCGCATCCCCCGCCTCCTCGCGGTCGCCAACGGCCGGGGCGACGGCACCGGCATCGCCGTACCGCCCGGCGAGACCGTGCTCAAGGCCGACAAGGTCTACCCCGGCACCGCCTTCTACGCCCAGGCCCAGGGCCGCAACGTCACCGTCGCCGAGCTGAAGCGGCGCTTCCCGGCCGCCGAGAAGACCATCACCACCAGCGACTTCCCCGAGCTGGACGGCGCCCCCGGCGGCACCCTGCGCTCCTACGGCATCCTCGCCGACGCGCTGAAGAAGGCGGGCGCGCAGGTGGACCTGCGGCACCCGGAGATCTCTTTCGTGCCCACGGTCAGCGCGGTCTCGATCCGCGACCTGGACCAGCAGAAGGACCTGTACGCGGCCGTCGAGGACCTTCCGCCGAACGAGTCCGACGTCGACGACTACCTCTGCTCCTCCGAGACGACGGCCCACACCGCCGTCACCGGGGAACTGGCGTCCTGGCTGCTCGACCGGCTGCCGGACTGACCCCCGGCCCGCGGCTCAGGTGTCGCACTCCAGCACCGTGCGGCACAGCCCGCACCGCGCCTTGACCCGGCCCCGCACCGGCACCCTGATCCGCTGGTGGCAGACCGGGCAGTCGAAGGAGACACGCGGGCGCCCGTCGGCCCCGGAGGTGAAGGTGTACCCCGCCTCCGGGTCCGGGGGGCCGTGCGGCGGGCGGCGCCGGTCGTGCGCGTGCCGGTCGTGGGCGTGCCGGTCATGGGTGTAACGGAGCCGGGCCAGTCGGCCCGCCGTCGTCAGCGGGGGCCTGCGCTCGTCGTGCCGGGCGCGGGCGAGACCCCTGGCGTACGCGTCCGCCGCCTGCGGGCTCGTGAACCACACCGCCGGGTCCTCGTGGAACAGCAGGGCCCGCTTGGCCAGCACGTACCCGAACTCCTCCGGGGTGAGATAGCCCAGCTTCTGCGAGGCCGGGCCGTGCTCGCGGTAGGCGTCCAGGAGCAGCCAGCCCGCGCCCAGGTAGACCGCCACCGTGTCGGTCAGGATCTCGTTCTCCGCCGTGGTCGGGAAGGCCAGGCCGAGCCGGTGCAGATAGACGTGCGTGACCTCGTGGGCGAGGGCCGCGCCGATGTCCTCGCGGTGGGTGCGGAAGCGGTCGTTCAGCTCCACGAAGTACTCCGGGCCCGCCGCCAGCTCGACGTTCGCCGCGTGGGTCATCTCCCGGAAGCCCACGATCAGCCGGGCGTCCGGCAGCCGGAAGTGCCGCACCAGCTCGCGCGCCACCCGCTGCGCGCCCAGATGCAGGTCGTCCGCGTCGCCGAAGGCCACGTCGGCCGGGGCCACACTGGCCGAGAAGGTCTCCACCACGTCGTACGACAGCCGCTTGTACAGCGCGGTGACCGCCCGCCGTACCGTCGCCAGATGCGGGAAACCGTGCTCGACCGGTCCGCCGTTCGCCACGTCCGCACCCCCAAAGACGCCGGGAAGCCCCCTCCACCATAGGGCCGCCCCGACCGTCCCGGAACGGCGCCGGGCCGCGCCCCGTAGGGTTGTCGCCCATGACCATCAGCAACACCGGTACCGGTGACGTCGAGCCCGAGGTCCGCGAGGAGCTGGAGCGGCTGCGGGCGAGCATCGACAACATCGACGCGGCCGTCGTCCACATGCTGGCCGAGCGCTTCAAGGCCACCCAGCAGGTCGGCCGCCTCAAGGCCCGCCACCGGCTCCCCCCGGCCGACCCGGCCCGCGAGTCCCGCCAGATCGCCCGCCTGCGCAGCCTCGCCGAGGACGCCCGCCTGGACCCGGCCTTCGCCGAGAAGTTCCTCAACTTCATCGTGGCCGAGGTGATCCGCCACCACGAGCGCATCGCCGAGGACACGGCGGCGAAGCCTCCGGCGAGTTGACGGGGGTGGCCGAGGGCCCCCGAATCCGGTGCCGGCGGCCACACCCGGCGTGCGTCTCGGCCGCCCCGTCCGCCGGCGTCCACCGGCCGAGCGCGGCCGCGCGCCCACGCTGACGCCGACAGGCATGCGGGGCGCGCGCTGCGGGAGGACATGCCCGGCGTGCATCACGGCTCGGGCTGTGTAGCGACTGGGGATTCGTCTCACCACCCGTTGCCGCAGGCGGCAGCGAGCGCGGCCGTTTCCGACGGCTGGCCGGCATCCGTGGCACGCGCGTGCGGCCGCACCTCACGTGGGCCGCTCCGGCGAGGACACGGCCAGGCCTCCGGCGAACTGAGGGAGGAGCGGGACACGAAGCCTCTGGTGAGCCGGGGGAAGAGCGGGCGAGGGGCGGACATAAGCCATGTACCGGTCCGCCTCTGTCCGGCACCGGCGGCATCGGGCAGCATGGCCTGCATGTCCGTACTGACGCGCGACGAAGCGCAAGCCCGAGCACAGCTCATCGACGTCCACCGCTACACCGTCGACCTCGACCTCACCACCGGGGAAGAGACCTTCGGCTCCCGTACCGTGATCGCGTTCGGCGCGCGGTCCGACGGGGACACCTTCGTCGAGCTGAAGCCCGCCGAGCTGCGCTCCGTCACCCTGGACGGACAGCCGCTGGACCCCGAGTCGCTGGACGGCAACCGGCTGCCGCTGAAGAACCTCACCGAGGGCGAGCACGAGCTCACCGTGGACGCCGTCATGCGCTACTCGCGCACCGGCGAGGGCATGCACCGCTTCACCGACCCCACCGACGGCGAGACCTACCTCTACACCCAGCTCTTCCTGGACGACGTCCAGCGCGTCTACGCCGCCTTCGACCAGCCCGACCTGAAGGCCGTCTTCGACGTCACCGTCACCGCCCCCGAGGAGTGGACCGTCCTCGCCAACGGCGTCACCGAACACCTCGGCGAGGGCCGCTGGAAGGCCGCCACCACCCCGCCCATCTCCACCTACCTCCTCGCCGTCGCCGCCGGCCCCTGGCACTCGGTGTACACCAAACACCGCGGCCTGCCCTTCGGCATCCACTGCCGCCGCTCGCTCGCCCCCCACCTCGACGCCGACGCCGACGAGATCCTCGACGTCACCCGCGCCTGCTTCGACCGCTACCACGAGAAGTTCGCCGAGCCCTACCCCTTCGACTCCTACGACCAGGCGTTCGTCCCCGAGTTCAACGCCGGCGCCATGGAGAACCCCGGACTCGTCACCTTCCGCGACGAGTTCGTCTACCGCTCCGCCGTCACCGACACCGAGCGGCAGACTCGCGCCATGGTCATCGCCCACGAGATGGCCCACATGTGGTTCGGCGACCTCGTCACCCTCAAGTGGTGGGACGACATCTGGCTGAACGAGTCCTTCGCGGAGTACATGGGCTACCAGACCACCCTGGAGGCCACCCGCTTCACCGAACCCTGGGTGGAGTTCGGCGTCACCCGCAAGGCCTGGGGCTACGACGCCGACCAGCGCCCCTCCACCCACCCCGTCGCCCCCGAGGCCGTCGACGACACCGCCGCCGCCCTCCTCAACTTCGACGGCATCTCCTACGCCAAGGGCGCCTCCGCGCTGCGCCAACTGGTCGCCTGGCTCGGCGAGAAGGACTTCCTCGCGGGCATCAACATCCACTTCGAACGGCACCGCTTCGGCAACGCCACCCTCGCCGACTTCATCGACTCCCTCGCCGCCGCCACCGAACGCGACGTCCACGCCTGGGCCGACGCCTGGCTGCGCACCACCGGCGTCGACAAGCTCAGCGCGCACATCGGTTCCGCCGAGGACGGCACCCGCACCCTCACCGTCGAGCACGAGGGCGGCCGCCCGCACCGGATCACCGTCGGCCTCTACGACCACGACCTCACCGAGGAGGGCCGCCTCACCCCGCGCGCACCCCTCGGCCTCGACATCCCGCACGAGGGCCCCGCTTCCATCGGCAAGCGCCCCGCGCTGGTCGTCCTCAACGACGGCGACCAGACCTACGCCAAGATCCGCTTCGACGCCGACTCCTTCGACACGATCCGCACCGGCCTGTCCGGACTGCCCGACCCGCTCACCCGCGCGGTCGTCTGGAACGCCCTGCGCGACGCCGTACGCGACGGCGAACTCCCGCCCGCCGCCTACCTGGAGACCGCCCGCGCCCACCTCCCGCTGGAGAGCGACCTCGCCCTCGTCGAGGGCGTCCTCGCCTTCGCCATCGGCAACATCGCGCTGCGCTACCTCACCCCCGAGGAGCGCCCCGCCGCGCTCGCCACCCTCACCTCGCTCTGCCGCGACCTCATCCGCCGCACCGAGGACGGCGACAACCCCGGCCTGCGCCTGATCGCCGTACGCCGCCTCATCGACGTCGCCGCCCACCCCGAGACCCTCGACGCCTGGCTCGCCGACGGCACGGTGCCCGGCGGACCCGAGCTCGACCCCGAGCTGCGCTGGCGCATCCTCGGCCGGCTCGCCGTGCTCGGCGCCACCGACGAGGCCGCCATCGCCGCCGAGCTGGAGCGCGACCCGTCCGCCAGCGGCCAGGAGGGCGCCGCCCGCTGCCGCGCCGCCCTGCCCGACCCGGAGGCCAAGCGGGCCGCCTGGGACGCGATGTTCACCGGCGACGACCTCTCCAACTACCTCTTCAAGGCCGTCGCCCAGGGCTTCTGGCAGCCCGAACAGGCCGACCTGGTACGGGAGTACGTCACCCGCTACTTCAAGGAGGCCCCCGCCCTCGCCGCCCGGCGCGGCCCCGCCATCGCCGCCGCCGCGGGCGTCTGGGCCTTCCCCCGCCACGCCGTCGACCGCGAGACCCTCACCCTCGGCGAGACCTGTCTGCGCGAGGACGCCCCGCCGACGGCCCTGCGCCGCAAGCTGATCGACGAACTCGACGATCTGGGGCGGGCGTTGCGCGTACGGGGGGAGTAGCAGCCGACAGGGGCGCCGGGCGTCGGACGCCGGGTGCCCGGCGTCGGGTGCCGGGCGTCGGGCCGTGCGGTCAGGCGGAAGCCGATCTGCGCAGCACCGCCCGGCGCGGCGCCCCCGTACCCCCGCCGGCCGTGTCCGTCTCGGGGGCGTCCAGGGCGAAACCGAGGCAGGTCAGGAAGCGCTCACCCGGCACCCACCCCGGCGGAACCGTCGCCGTGACCAGCGGGGGCTCGCCGAAGCGGGGGAGCAGCGCCTCCGCCACCGCCCGGCCCAGACCCCGCCCCCGCGCCCACGGCGCCAGCAGGAACAGCCCCACCGCCACCGCCCCCGGCTCGGGATGGTCCCGTACCGCGTCGATCACCCCCGCGATCTCGCCGTTGCGCTCCACCACCAGCAGCGCCTTGGCCGCCGGATCCGCGCCCGCCGGCAGCGCGTAGAACAGACTCTGCACGTCACCCGGCCCCGACGGCAGCCCCGTCGCCGCCAGGAACCAGTCCTCGCACTCCTCGAACAGCCGGAGCAGCGGCCCCTCGTCGCGGGGGTCCACCTCCCGGACGAGGACCCGCTCACCCGGGACATCGATCGGCCACACCTCGTTCATCCCGCCGACGATAGGCCCGTACACGCACTCCTCCGACGTGTTTTCCCCGCACGGCAGTACCCACGACCGGCTTCGGTCGTTGGACATCGCGGACACCCGGCCCCAAATCCGCCCGGCCGGAGGTCCCCCGCCCCGCAGGAGAGCCCATGAGCACCCCGCCCCTCGCCGCCGGACCCCACGGCCCCGACGCGCTGCGGCCCCTGCTGGACACCGTGCTCGACGCCCTCGCGGCGGGAGCGGCGGAGCGGGGCGGACCACTGCCCGCCGGAGGACCGCACACCGTGGAAGCCCGGGCCGAGACGATTCTCGGGGACGTCCTGCCCGAGCACGGCGACCCCGACGCCCTGCGCGCCCTCGTCCACCTCCTCGCCGCCGGAGCCGCCGACCCCGCCGACCCGCTCTGCGCCGGCCATCTGCACTGCCCGCCGCTCGCCGTCGCCACCGCCGCCGACCTCGCCGTCAGCGCCCTGAACCCCTCCCTGGACTCCTGGGACCAGGCCCCCGCCGCCTCCGCCCTGGAAGCCCGCGTCACCCGCGCCCTCGCCCGCGAAGCCGGACTCGCCGACGCCCTCGTCACCACCGGCGGCACCGAGTCCAACCAGCTCGCCCTGCTCCTCGCCCGCGAGACCCACGGCAGCGCCCTCACCCTCGTCTGCGGGGCCAACGCCCACCACTCCCTGCCCCGCGCCGCCTGGCTCCTCGGCCTGCCCGCCCCGCTCGTCCTGCCCACCCCCGACGGCACCCTCGACCCCGCCGCCCTCGACACCGCGCTCGCCGGACTCCAGGGCCCCGCCCTCGTCGCCGCCACCGCGGGCACCACCGACGCCGGACTCATCGACCCGCTCCCCGAGATCGCCGCCCGCTGCGCCGCCCACCACGCCCGCCTCCACATCGACGCGGCCTACGGCGGCGGACTCCTCTTCAGCGACCGCCACCGCGCCCGGCTCACCGGACTCGACGCCGCCGACACCGTCACCCTCGACCTGCACAAACTCGGCTGGCAGCCCGTCGCCGCCGGACTCCTCGCCGTAGCCCGCCCCGCCGAACTGACCGCCCTCCACCAGCGCGCCGACTACCTCAACGCCGACGACGACACCGACGCCGGCTACCCCGACCTCCTCGGCCGCTCCCCGCGCACCACCCGCCGCCCCGACATCCTCAAGACCGCCGTCACCCTCAAGACCCTCGGCCGCACCGGACTCGCCCAGCTGGTCGACCAAGTCTGCGCCCGCGCCGAGGAGTTCGCGGAACTCGTCCGCGACCACCCCCGCTTCGAGCTGTACGGCGCCCCCGGCATCAGCACCGTCCTGTTCCGGCCCGCCCACGCCCCCGACGACACCGTGGCCGCCGTCCGCCGCACCCTCCTCCACCAGGGCCGCGCCGTCCTCGGCCGGGCCCGCGCCGACGGCCGCCTCTGGCTCAAGGCCACCCTCCTCAACCCCCACACCCGGCCGGACGACCTGGCCCACCTCCTGAAACTCGTCGAAGGACACACGCCCAGATGACCCAGCCCCCACGGCACGAGCCCGCATCCCCCCGCGACCTCGTCGGCATCGGCATCGGCCCCTGCAACCTCTCCCTGGCCGCCCTCGCCCACCCGCTGGCCGAACTCGACGCCGTCTTCTACGAACAGCGCCCCGGCTTCCACTGGCACCCCGGCCTGCTCATCGACGACGCCACCCTCCAAGTCCCCTTCCTCGCCGACCTGGTGACCCTCGCCGACCCCACCAGCCCCTGGAGCTTCCTCAACTACCTCCGCGCCCGCCAGCGCCTCTTCCCCTTCTACTTCGCCGAGCACTTCCACATCCGGCGCGCCGAATACGACGCCTACTGCCGCTGGGTCGCCCGGCACCTGCCCGGACTGCGCTTCTCCCACCAGGTCGACACCGTCCGCTGGGACCCCGAACGCGAGGTCTTCGAGGTCGACTTCACCCGCCTCGACACCGAAGGCCAGGCCGAATCCCTCGGCCGCACCCGCGCCCGCAACCTCGTCCTCGGCATCGGCACCGCACCCCACGTCCCCGAACCCCTGCGCCCCCTCGCCGCCGCCCCCGGCGTCCCCGTCCTGCACGCCGCCGACTACCTCACCCACCGCGACACCCTCCTCGCCGCGGCCCACGTCACCGTCGTCGGCTCAGGACAGTCCGGCGCCGAGGTCTTCCTCGACCTCCTGCGCCACCGCCCCCAGAGCCGCGAGGGCCTCCACTGGATCGGCCGCACCCCCGCCTTCGCCCCCATGGAGTACTCCAAGCTCGGCCTGGAACACTTCACCCCCGACCACACCCGCTACTTCCACGCCCTGGCCGAACCCGTCCGCGACCGGCTCGTCCCCGCACAGTGGCAGCTCCACAAGGGCGTCGACGCGGGCACCCTCGCCGCCATCCACGACGAGCTGTACCGGCGCACCCTCCACGGCGGCTGGCCCGACGCCGTCCTCACCCCCGGCGTCCACGTCCGCACCGCAGGGCGCCTCGGCACCGGACAGGTCGAACTCCACCTCGAACACCACGACCAGGGCAGCCGCACCCGCCTCGCCACCGACGCCGTCGTCCTCGCCACCGGCTACCGCCAGCGCCCCCTGGACGGCGTCCTCGCCGGACTCGCCCCCCACCTGCGCCGCGACAGCGCCGGACGCCCCCTGATCGACGACGAGTTCCGCCTCGTCCTCGACCCCGCCGTCACCGGCGCCGTCCACGTCCAGAACGCCGAACTCCACACCCACGGCGTCGGCGCCCCCGACCTCGGACTCGCCGCCTGGCGCAGCGCCCGCATCCTCAACTCCCTGACGGGCAAGGAGCAGTACCCCCTGCCCACCCGCACCGCCTTCACCACCTTCGGACTCCACCCCCAACGCACGAACCCCGGCGACGGCAGGACTCATCAGGTCCGCACCGTCGCCGGGGCACCGGTCTAGCGACAGAAGGCTTCTAGAACACCTTCTAGAACACCGGGGTGCCGTTCCGCGTCAGCTTCCAGTCCACCGACGCGAAGTCCTTCGGATCCAGCTCACCCTTCGCCGTCACCCACTCCGCGATCCGGGTCCGGATCTCCGTGGACTCCGACCACAGCTCCTTCGCCGACGCCACATACGGGAAGGCGCCCCCACCGTTCGCCCGGTAGTTGTTCACCGCGAACACGAACTGCGCGGCATCGTCCAGCGGCGCCCCGCCGAACGTCACGTTCTTGATCCGCGACCCGGCCGGCTGCGCCACGTCGATGTCGTACGACAGCCCGGACACATAGTCGTAGTTGTAGTCCGGGCGGTCGTTCGCGTTCGTCAGCCTGTCCACGTCCACCGGGGCACCCGGCGCCGTCTGCACGAAGTACTCCGCCGAGTACTCCAGGTACGCCCGCACCTGCGCACCCGTCAGCAGCTT
This sequence comes from Streptomyces sp. NPDC005435, assembly GCF_040703155.1. Classification (NCBI taxonomy): domain Bacteria; kingdom Bacillati; phylum Actinomycetota; class Actinomycetes; order Kitasatosporales; family Streptomycetaceae; genus Streptomyces; species Streptomyces sp. NPDC005435. Next base: position 18,165 of record NZ_JBEXEQ010000015.1, on the reverse strand, counting down.
CGCCACCAGCGTGTTGTCGTACACGTACAGGCTCGACAGATCCCGGATCGTCACATCGCCCGCCGGGATCTCACTCGTCCGCGAGAACGGCGACGCCTGCGACAGCACCGGCAGCGACGCGTACGCGGTGCCCGCCAGCGCGGCCTTGACCACGTCCTCCTGCACCTTGTTGATCAGGTCGATGATCGGCGCGTCCTTGTACCGCGCGTCCACCGTCGTCAGCGTCTCGGTCGCCCGGCCCACCACCTGGTTGACGTACGCGACCACCTTCGTGTGCTCCGCCGTCAGCAACCGGGTGATCTTCGGGTCGTCCGCGACCGTCCGCGAGTCCCGCAGCGACGCCGCGACCGACTCCACCTCCCACTTCCCCCGCCGCAGCACCAGCTCCACGTCGAACAGCGTCAGCCGCTCCGCGAAGCACAGCGGCTCCGACAGCACGACCGTCTTCCCCGACTTCTCGTTGACGACCCGCAGCTCCGGGATCTCCACATGCGCGTGCCCCACCAGAATCGCGTCGATCCCCGGCACCTGCCGCGCCACGTTCGCCGCCGCGTTCTCCACGTACGGCACCTGGTCCCCGTACGACGACGTGCCCGACGTACCCGAGTGCGCCGAGACGATCACCACGTCCGCACCCATCGAGCGCAGCCTCGGCACCCACTTCGCCGCCTGCTCCTCAAGCCCCTCGAACGCCAGCTTCCCCTGGACGTACGCCTTGTCCCAGATCGCGATGCCCGGGTTCGTCAGCCCCAGCACCGCCACCTTCACCGGCGGCGCCCCCGGCACCCGGTACTGCTTCATGACGTACGGCTGGAACGCCGGCTTCAGCGTCTTCGCGTCCACCGCGTTCGCGCCCAGCAGCGGAAAACGCAACTGGCTCTCGAACTTCCGCAGCGTCTCGATGCCGTAATTGAACTCGTGATTGCCCAGCGCCGCCGCGTCGTACCCGATCGCGTTCATCGCCAGCGCCATCGGATGCACCGGACCGCCCTTGGCGGTGATCGGGTCCACCTTGGCGTAGTAGTACGTCAGCGGGGTGCCCTGGATCGTGTCGCCCGCGTCGATGAGCAGCGTGTTGTGCCGCCCCTTCTCCGCACGGACCTGGTTCACCAGCGTCGAGATCCGCGACAGACCCAGCGCGTTGCCCGCCGGGTCGGCGTACTCCGCGTTCTTGAAGTAGTCCCAGTTGAAGACGTGCCCGTGCAGATCGGTCGTGCCCATCACGGTCAGCGCGTACCGCTTCTCGTGGTGCCTGCCGTGCTGGTCGTGCTCGCCGTGCGTGGCGGGCGCGGCCTCGGCCGCCGGCGCCCCGACTCCGCCCGCGACGGCCACCCCCGCCCCGGTCACGGCGGACTTCTTCAGGAACTTCCGGCGGTTCAACGACATCGGTGGCCTCTCTCGGCACGATCGGACAACGCGCGTAGATTGTGCCGGGCCACGCCCCGCCGCAACAGACCTCCCAGGTTGCGATCCGGTGACCGGTACCCCCCGAACTCCCGCCACCCGTACGGGCGTCACATGACACAGTGGGACACATGACCACTCCACCGGCACCCGCGCACGGCACCCCCGACGCCCCCCTCCTCGTGGTCCAGGGCGAGGCGGAGTTCGAGACCGGACCCGAGATCGCCCGCATCGGCATCACCGTCGCCGCCCGGGGCCGCGACCGGCGCGCCACCCTCGACGACCTCACCCGCCGCAACGCCGCCGTCCTCGACCTCGTCAAGTCCTACGGCGAAGCCGTCGCCGAACTCTCCACCGGCGTCTTCTCCCTCACCCCCGAACTCAACCGACGCGGCCGGGACGAACACGTCCGCAGCCACCAGGGCCAGGTCCGCCTCGACGCCGAGTTCACCGACTTCACCGCACTGGCCGAACTCACCACCCGACTGGCCGACTTGGAAATGACCCGAGTCGACGGCCCCTGGTGGTCCCTGCGCCCCGGCTCCCCGGTCCACACCGAGGCCCGCCGCCGCGCCGTCGCCGACGCCCTCCAGCGCGCCCGCGAATACGCCGAAGCGCTCGGCACCTCCGTCGCCGCCCTGGTCGAACTCGCCGACGCCGGCGCCGCCCGCCCCCGCACCACCGCCGGCTATGGCCGCGCCGCCCGCCCCTTCGCCGGAGGCGGCCCCGCCGAACCGCCCGAGGCCCTCGACCTGGAACCCGCACGGATCACGGTGGCCGCGCAGGTCACGGCGCGCTTCACGCTGGTGCCGCCGAGGCTGTGAAAACGCGGGCCCGGAAATGGGCGGCGTGAACGGGCGGCGTGAACGGGCAGGATGAATAGGTGAGGTGAATGCGTGAGCGAAATGGGTGACGAACTGTTGCGCGAAAAACATCGCTCATAGGAGCGGGTCGCCGCACAATTCAACACTTGTCAATAAGCCTTTGCATAAAGGTCGTTGAATGGCCATCGGCCCCGGATTCTCTACCCGCCGGTAAGCCCTAGGCTCGAACCATGCGCCGAGCAAAGATCGTCTGCACACTCGGGCCGGCCACCGACTCGTACGACCAGATCAAGGCACTGGTCGAAGCCGGAATGGACGTCGCCCGCTTCAACCTCAGCCACGGCGGCCATGCCGAACACGAGGCGCGATATCAGCGCGTACGCAAGGCCGCCGACGAAACCGGCCGCAGCGTCGGAATCCTCGCCGATCTTCAAGGCCCGAAGATCCGCCTCGGCCGCTTCGCCGAAGGACCTGTGATCCTCGAACGCGGCGACACCTTCACCATCACCGTCGAAGAAGGCGTCGAGGGCGACCGCCACCGCTGCGGCACCACCTACGCCGGACTCGCCGCCGACGTCACCCCCGGCGAACGCGTCCTCGTCGACGACGGCAAGGTCTGCCTGGAGGTCACCTCCGTCGACGGACCCCGCGTCCGCACCCGCGTCCTCGAAGGCGGCGTCGTCTCCGACCACAAGGGACTCAACCTCCCCGGAGCCGCCGTCTCCGTCCCCGCCCTCACCAAGAAGGACGAGGACGACCTGCGCTGGGCCCTGCGCACCGGCTTCGACACCGTCGCCCTCTCCTTCGTCCGCGCCGGACGCGACGTGCTCGACGTCCACCGCGTCATGGACGAGGAGGGCCGCCGCCTGCCCGTCATCGCCAAGGTGGAGAAACCCCAGGCCGTCGAGGACATCGAGGGGATCGTCGCCGCCTTCGACGGCATCATGGTCGCCCGGGGCGACCTCGGCGTCGAGATGCCGCTCGAACACGTCCCCGTCGTCCAGAAACGTGCCTGCCAACTCGCCCGGCGCAACGCCAAACCGGTCATCGTCGCCACCCAGATGCTCGACTCCATGATCGAGAACGCCCGGCCGACCCGCGCGGAGGCCTCCGACGTGGCCAACGCGGTGCTCGACGGCGCGGACGCGGTGATGCTCTCCGGCGAGACCAGCGTCGGCAAATACCCGGTCGGGGCCGTGCACACCATGGCGAAGATCGTCACCGCCGCCGAGGAGGACATGTTGGCCGGCGGCCTCCCACCGCTGACCGAACGCGACAAGCCCCGCACCCAGGGCGGCGCGGTCGCCCGCGCGGCGGCGGAGACGGGTGACTTCCTCGGCGCCAAGTTCCTCGTCGCCTTCACCCAGTCCGGCGACACCGCCCGCCGCCTCTCCCGCTACCGCTCCCCGATCCCCCTCCTCGCCTTCAGCCCCGAACCGGCGACCCGCTCGCAACTGAGCCTGACGTGGGGCGTGGAGACGTTCCTGGGTCCCCATGTCGACTCCACGGACGCGATGGTCGCCCAGGTGGACGAGCTGCTGCTCCGCTACGGCCGCTGCGAGAAGGGCGACATGGTGGTCATCACAGCAGGCTCCCCGCCGGGCGTCTCCGGCACGACGAACCTGGTCCGGGTACACCACGTGGGGGAGGACGACAGTCCTCGGTAGGCGCCAATCAGTACTTGGGGCCTACGTGGGCGTCCATGAGGGCGACGGAGGGTTTGCGGGCTACGGAGATGTTGAAGGGGTTTCCGTTGCGCGTGCACTGGGTCCACTCCACACCGAGTCTGTCGAGGGTGTCGGTGAAGAGGCGCCGGATGTCGTCGGAGACGTTGGCGAAGAAGTACCGCGGGTACTCATAACGCTTGCGCTCGCCGCCGACCAGCTTCTCGGTCCAGTTGGTGATGCGGCACCCGTCGGAGTGGATGAGCCCCCGGATGAACTCCCAGGGGCGGGCGTCGACGATCTCCTGTTGCCAGGGTTCGAGGGCGATTACCCGCTCGTGTTTCTTGCCGGGGCCGTGCTGCGGAAAGAGGCAGCGCCAGTGCCGGCTGTAACCGACCACAGAGGTGTAGCCGACAGCTTGGACCCGGTACGACTTCTTGCTCGGGTTGATGGCTTCGACGGCGGCGGCGCAGGCCTCGATGAGGCCTGGCCACGCGTCGGAGCAGGCGATGCGGAGGTAGTAGCCGGCTTTCATGCCGGGGCTGATGCAGCCGTCACCGAGATAGAGGCCGAGCAGGTAGCTGTACGAAGCCCTGTCCGCGGGCGGCTCGCCCGCAGGCCCGCACAGTGAGCACGGGGTGCGCTCCATGCGGGGGAGCGGGGTGACGCGGGTCCGCCAGGAACGAATCGCGCTGCGGGAGACTCCGGTCTCCTTGCTCACGGAGTTGAGGCTGCGCCCCTGGGCCACGAGCGCGAGCGCTCGCTTGCGTGTGCTGAGGTCGTACATGCGGCCACTTTGTGGGAGAGGGCGCGGCGACGCGCAGCAAAAAGCGGATGTTCACGAGAACGTGAACATCCGCTTATTCGTGACCTTGGAATCGAAGGAAAAGTGCCCCGGGTGGGATTCGAACCCACGCTGTCGGTGGTTTGAGCACCGTGTCTCTACCGCTGGACTACCGGGGCGTCCTGTAAAATGAAGGTCGGCGGCCACTTGCTGTGGCCCCACTTTACCGCAGCTAGGTAGGCTCTTGTCAGCAGTACCCCTGCCTGAACGGAGAGCATCAGTGACCCCCGAGTCGCCCCAGCCCGCAGACGTGTCCGACGACGACAAGTCGCATGTGCCCCCGCTGACGACCCGTGTCGTCATCGCGGAGGACGAGGCGCTGATCCGGCTCGATCTCAAAGAGATGCTGGAGGAGGAGGGCTACACCGTCGTAGGCGAGGCCGCCGACGGTGAGCAGGCCGTGGAGCTGGCCCGGGAGCACAAGCCGGACCTGGTGATCCTGGACGTGAAGATGCCGAAGCTCGACGGCATCTCCGCGGCCGAGAAGATCGCCGAGGAGTCCATCGCCCCGGTCCTGATGCTCACCGCGTTCTCGCAGCGCGACCTCGTGGAGCGCGCCCGCGACGCCGGTGCCATGGCCTACCTCGTGAAGCCCTTCAGCAAGAGCGACGTGGTCCCGGCCATCGAGATGGCCGTCTCCCGCTTCACCGAGCTGCGCCAGCTGGAGCAGGAGGTCGCGGACCTCACCCAGCGCCTGGAGACCCGCAAGCTGGTGGACCGCGCGAAGTCGATCCTCCAGACGGAGTACGGCCTGTCCGAGCCGGCGGCCTTCCGCTGGATCCAGAAGACCTCGATGGACCGCCGCCTGTCGATGCAGCAGGTCGCGGAGGCGGTCATCACGGACGACCAGGAGAAGAAGGCGTCCAAGAAGAAGGACAAGGACAAGGACTGAGTCCCGCTCCACGTTCCACGTGACGAGGCCCGCGCCCCCGGGAGGGGAAGCGCGGGCCTCGGTCGTACGACGGCTCAGTCCTCGCCGAGGTACGCCTTCCGTACCGACTCGTCGTGCAGCAGGTCCCGCCCGCTGCCGGAGAGCGTGATGGTGCCGATCTCCATGACGTAGCCCTGGTCGGCGAGCGAGAGCGCCGCCTGGGCGTTCTGCTCGACCAGGAGGATGGTCGTGCCCTGGGACTTCAGCTCGGCGATCGTCGCCATGATCTTCTGCATCATGATGGGCGAGAGCCCCATGGACGGCTCGTCCAGCATGAGCAGCTTGGGCTGGGACATCAGCGCCCGCCCCATGGCCAGCATCTGCTGCTCACCGCCCGAGAGGGTGCCCGCGGCCTGCTTCCTGCGCTCCCCGAGGATGGGGAAGAGGTCGTAGGCGCGCTGGATGTCCTTCTCGATGCCGGGCTTGTCGCTGCGCAGGAAGGCACCGAGGCGGAGGTTGTCCTCGATGGTCATGCGGGGGAAGATGTGCCGGCCCTCGGGGGAGTGGGCGAGTCCGAGGGAGACCACGTCGTGGGCGGGGACCTTCTTCAGCGACTTGCCGTTGAAGCGGATCTGGCCGCCGACCGGCTTGAGCAGCCCGGACAGGGTGCGCAGCGTGGTGGTCTTGCCCGCGCCGTTGGTGCCGATGAGGGTGACGACCTGGCCGGCCTCGACCTTGAACGAGATGCCCTTGACGGCCTCGATCTTGCCGTAGGCGACCCGCAGGTCCTCGACTTCGAGCAGTGCGGTCATCGGTCGTTCTCCTTGCCGTTCTCCTCGCCGGACGCGGTGTCGGTCGCGGTGCCGGTCGTGGCCTCGGCCTCTGCCTCGGCCGTCGCCGTGTCCGCCTCCGCGGTCTCCGCCGTCTCCGCCTCGGCCTCCGCGGTCTCGGCCTCCGCGGTCTCCGCCTCGGCCCCCGCCACGGCCGCCTCGGCCGCCTCGACCTCGGCGGCCTCTTCGGCGCCGGGGGCGTCCTCGTAGGGTTCGCCGAGGTAGGCGGCGACGACGCGCTCGTCGCCCTGGACGGTGGCGCTGTCGCCCTCGACGAGCTTCTGGCCCTGCACGAGGACGGCGACGCGGTCGCAGAGGTTGAAGATGAAGCGCATGTCGTGCTCGATGACGAGGACGGCGATGCCCTGGTCGCGGATGGCGAAGACCAGTTCCTCGGTGGCGCGGGTCTCCTGCGGGTTCATGCCCGCGGTGGGCTCGTCGAGCAGGAGGAGGCCGGGCTCGCTGGCAAGGGCCCGGGCGATCTCCAGCTTGCGCTGCTCGCCGTAGGGGAGGTTGCGGGCGAGGTGCTCGGCCTTGTGGTCCAGGCCCACGAAGGCGAGGAGTTCCATGGCGCGGGCGCGGGAGGCCGCTTCGGCCTTGTGGAAGCCGGGGCCGCGCAGCAGGGCGGACCAGAGTCCTTCCTTGGTGCGGGTGTGGCGGCCGACGAGGACGTTCTCCAGGACGGTCATGTTGGCGAAGAGCCGGATGTTCTGGAAGGTGCGGGCGATGCCGGCCGCGGTGACCTTGAAGGACTTGGGCGGCAGGATGGTGCCCTTGTAGCGGACTTCGCCCTCGGTGGGGATGTAGAGGCCGGTGAGGCAGTTGAAGAAGGTGGTCTTTCCGGCGCCGTTGGGGCCGATGAGGCCGACGATCTCGCCGCTGTTGACGGTGAGGTTCACGTCGCGGACGGCGGTGAGGCCGCCGAAGCGCATGGTGACGCCGCGGGCTTCGAGGACCGGCTCGCCGGGGGTGGTGCCGGGGGCGGTTTCCTGGGTGGTGGTGTCGGTGGTCATGGTGGTCAGGCCCCTGCCTTGCTGAGGACGGCGGGCGCGTCGGTGTCCTCGTGGAACTCCAGTTGGCGGCGCCGGTTGGGGATGAGGCCCTCGGGGCGGAAGCGCATCAGCAGTACGAGCGCGACGCCGAAGGCGAAGAGCTGGTAGTCGCCCAGGAATTGGAGCTTGGCCGGGATCAGATACAGCAGCGCGGCGCCGACGAGGGGGCCGGAGATGGTGCCCATGCCGCCGAGGACGACGGCGGCGAGGAGGAAGGCCGAGTTGGGCGGTACGACGTGCGCGAACTGGTACTGCTCCGGGGTCACGGTGTAGGTGACGTGGGCCTGGACGGAGCCGGCGAGTCCGGCGAGGCAGGCGCCGAGCGCGAAGGCGATGAGCTTGACCCGGAAGCCGTTGATGCCCATGGCGAGCGCGGCGGTCTCGTCCTCGCGGATGGCGATCCAGGCGCGGCCGATGCGGGAGTCGCTGCTGCGCCGGAAGACGACGACCACGACGAGGGTGATGAGGAGCATCAGCAGGAAGTAGTTGGCGAACCGGCCGATGGTGGTGCCGAGGATCTGGTGTTCCTGGCCGAAGTCGAAGCCGAGGATGTTCAGGTTCGGGATCGAGGAGATGCCGTTGGAGCCGTTGGTGATGTCGGGTCCGGAGGTGCCGTCCATGTTGAGGACGGTGATGCGGAAGATCTCTCCGAAACCGAGGGTGACGATGGCGAGGTAGTCGCCGCGCAGGCGGAGGGTGGGGGCGCCGATGAGGACGCCGAAGATCATGGCGACGACCGCGCCGAGCAGGGCGGAGGCCCAGAAGGGCCAGTGCACGTGCAGCGGCGAGGAGGGGGAGCCGGAGACGAGGGCGGAGGTGTAGGCGCCGACGCCGAGGAACGCGACGTAGCCGAGGTCGAGGAGGCCGGCGAGGCCGACGACGATGTTGAGGCCGAGGGCGACGGTGGCGAAGATCAGGATGTAGACGCCGATGGTGGCGTACTGGTCGTCGGACTGGGTGAAGGGGAAGGCCGCGGCGGCGACGAAGGCGCCGGTCATGGTGACGGTGCGGTGCCGTGCGGTAATCGCCGAGATCCGGGCCACGAGTCCGGCCTTGGCGAGTGCGGCGAAGCCGAATCCGGCGGTGATGAGGAAGCCGATGAACAGTTCGTCGTATTCGGTGCCGATGCCGTAGGTGAAGACGAGCAGGCCGAGGGCCATGACGCCGGCGATGAGGAGGATCTCCGCCCAGGCGGGCAGGGTGCGGCCGGGGGCGGGGGTCTCGGCGGCGAAGGCGGCCTTGAAGTTCTGCCGGTTCTGCCGTGCGCGGTGCCGGAAGGCTTCCCAGCCGGTGTCGTCGGGGTCGGCGAGGTCGGGCGCGGGCCGCTGGAAGGGCAGCGCGAGGGCGCCGAGGAGGGCGACCAGGGTGGCGACGGCGACGAGGTAGCCGCCGGGTTCGAGGTTGACGACGCCGCCGAGCTTCACGCTGATGGCGATGACGGTGTACCAGGCGGTGGCGAAGGTGCCGAGCGCGGCGAGCTTGAGGGCGCTGTCGGCGCTGCCGGGGGTCAGGGCGCGCAGGCCCTTGACGCCGTAGGAGGCGAGGCCGAACAGGGTGGTGAGCAGTCCGCCGATGAGGACGAGGACCTGGAGGCCGCCGGGGTAGCCGTAGACGGTGAGGTCGCCGGGGAACTCGGAGGTCCAGGTCCAGGCGAGGAAGGTGGAGACGACGGCCAGGGCGCCGCCACCGGTGGCCAGGGCGCGGCCGACGGTGGCCGGCAGGCCGATCAGGCCGGTGGCCGCGGGGGCGGTGGTGTCCGGGGTGTCCGGGGTCTCCGGGGTGCCGGGTGCGGTGGTCTGTGTGGTCATCGGTGTCACGCCCTGTCCGCGACGCGCTCGCCGAGCAGGCCCTGTGGCCTCAGGAGGAGCACGAGGATGAGGAGTACAAACGCCCAGACGTCGGCCCAGGACTGGCTGCCGAACTTGTCCATGCCGGGGATGTCCGCGATGTAGGCGGTGGAGAGGGCTTCGGCGACGCCGAGGACGAGGCCGCCGAGCATGGCGCCGTAGATGTTGCCGATGCCGCCGAGGACGGCCGCGGTGAACGCCTTGAGGCCGAGGATGAAGCCCATGCGGAAGTCGATCTGGCCGTACTTGAAGCCGTAGGCGACGGAGCCGACCGCGGCGAAGGCGGCGCCGAGGGCGAACGCGATCACGATGATGCGGTCGGTGTTGACGCCCATGAGCTTGGCGGTGTCCGGGTCCTGGGCGGTGGCCTGCATGCCGCGTCCGGTGCGGGTGCGCATCACGAAGTAGGCGAGGACGGCCATGCTGAGGGGGGCGGCGATGAGGAGGAAGACGTCTCCGGTCTGGATGGTGACGCTGCCGAGCTCGAAGGGGCCGCCGGGGATGCTCGGGAAGGTGCGCGCGGACTTGGCCTCGGGGTACCACGCCCAGACCGCCTGCTGGAGGGCCAGGGAGAGGCCGATGGCGGTGATGAGCGGGGCGAGCCGGGGGGCGCTGCGCAGCGGCCGGTAGGCGAATCGTTCCGCTCCGACGGCGACGGTGACGGCGACCAGGATGGCGCCGACGAGCATCAGCGGCAGGGCGATCCACATGGAGGTGCCGTCGGGAAGGACGTACACGTAGACCGTGAGGGCGCCGAAGGCGCCGGTCATGAAAATCTCGCCGTGGGCGAAGTTGATGAGCTGGACGATGCCATAGACCATGGTGTAGCCGATGGCGACCAGCCCGTACATGGAACCTAGTAGCAGGCCGTTGACCAGCTGCTGCGGCAGTTCGTTCACCGCATGTCCTCCGAGCGTTCGGATGAGTTCGACGGATGTGTCCGGATGTGAGTCCGCGCGGGGCGCCACTTCAGCGCCCCGCGCGGCTCGGCTGGTGCGGGTGTGTGGGTCAGGAGCCGTTGTAGGTGCCGGACTCCACGGCGGTCCAGGCGCCGTTCTTGACGGCGTAGACGGTGAGCTGCTTGTTGGTGGCGTCGCCGTACTCGTCGAAGGAGACCTTGCCCGTCACGCCGTCGAAGGAGACGTTCTGCAGGGCGGCGGTGACCTTGGCGCGGGCGTCGGAGGGGAGCTTGCCGCCGTTGTCGTCGACGACCTTCTTGACGGCCTCGATGATGGCCCAGGCGGAGTCGTAGGAGTAGCCGCCGTAGGCCGCGTAGTCCTCCTTGTAGCCGCCGGCCTTGTAGTCGCTGACGAACTGCTTGGCGGAGGGCAGGGTCTCCACGGGGGCGCCGACGGAGGTGGCGAAGTCGCCGGAGGCGGCGGGGCCGCCGAGCTTGATGAAGGTGTCGTCCTTGATGCCGTCGCCGCCGATGAGCGGGATCTTGGCACCGGCGGCCTTGATCTGCTTGCTGAGCGGGCCGGCCTGCGGGTATTCGCCGCCGTAGTAGACGATGTCGGCGCCGGAGTTCTTCACCTTGGTGGCGACCGCGGAGAAGTCCTTGGTGTCGGGGTTGATGTGCTCGGTTCCGACCACCTTGCCGCCGAGCTTCTTGAAGGCGGCGGTGAAGGTGGCGGCGAGGCCCGCGCCGTAGGTCTTCTTGTCGTCGATGACGAAGACCTTCTTCTTCTTGGCCTTGCTGTAGACGTACTGCGCCGCGTACGGGCCCTGGACGGCGTCCGTGGTGGCGGTGCGGAAGTACGACTTGTACTGGCGCTTCTTCGTGTGCTGCCAGTCGGGGCCCTGGGTGAGGCTGACGCCGGTGTTGGCGGGGGAGACCTCGGCCAGCTTGGCGTCGTCGAGGACCTTCTGCATCGACTCGGCGACGGAGGAGTTGAGCGGGCCGACGACGCCGAGGACGTTCTTGTCGGTGACGAAGGCGGTGGAGTTCTGCTGGCCGGAGGAGGGCTGGCCCTGGTCGTCCTTGGCCTCGATCTTGAAGGTGACGCCCTTGACGTACTCCTTCTTGTTCGCGGTCTTGGCCGCGAGGTCCACCGAGTTCTTGATGCCCATTCCCAGCGCGGACAGGTCGCCGGTCAGCGGGGCGTCGACGCCGATGACGACGGTGGTGCCGCCGCCCGCGGAGCTGTTCCCCTTGTCGCCGCTGTCGCGCGAGCCGCAGGCGGTCAGGGTGAGAGCTCCCGCAGCCAGCGCGGCGGTGATGGCGATGAGCGAACGTTGACGCACGATCAGTCCTTTCCCTGGACGACCGCATCCTCATGGAAACGGTCGAGCCGCGCACTGGCCGAAAAGTGAATCCGGGGCGCGGTGACTGGCCGTGACTCTAGGCGTGTGTGGGGAACGTGGAGGAGGGTCTGACGAATGCTGTGACGCTCTTGTTATGACACGAGGTAATGCAGAGCGGTACGCGGTGGGGGAAAGGCAGGAATTCGATCCGGTTCGCCCGGTCCACATCGTGAGAACCCGCAGGAACGAACCTCAACTGTTCAGGCGTCTCAAGGGTTTTGGTGATGACGCGAGGCTCGTTGCCGCACGTGACATTCGCGGCCCCGGCGATCTGCCGGGCGGGTCGGGAAGGCCGGGTGGAACAGGAATCCGTATTGCGCGCGTATTACACAGAGTTACTTTCAGGGAAATGATTCGGCGCCTTCCGGTTTCCCGGAATTCGGTCATATGCGGGCATGGCGAGGGCCGGGGGCCCGCGTGGCCGGTGCTCCGGCCGGCGCGGGCCCCCGGCCCTGACGCTTCATCAATTCACGAATGCGGACGGTGACTTGGTCCCGCCCGTGGGGTGGTCAGCCCTCGGCGCCGCCGGGCCGCGCGTCCCGCAGCAGGCAGGTCAGCCGGGCCGTGCAGACCCGGCGGCCCTCCTCGTCACTGATCACGACCTCGTACGTCGCCGTCGTACGGCCCCGGTGCACCGGGGTGGCCACGCCGGTCACCAGGCCGGAGCGCACGCCCCGGTGGTGCGTGCAGTTCAGGTCCACGCCCACCGCGATCTTCGAGCTGCCGCCGTGCAGCATGGCCCCGACCGAGCCCAGGGTCTCGGCGAGCACGGCCGAGGCGCCGCCGTGCAGCAGGCCGTACGGCTGGGTGTTGCCCTCCACCGGCATGGTGGCCACCACCCGCTCCGGGGCCGCCTCCAGGATCTGCACCCCCATCCGCGTCCCGAGGTGACCCGCCGAGAACAGCGCGGGCAGGTCCACACCGAGCGCCGCGTACTCGTCGATGATCTCCTGCGGGAATTTCACCTGCTGCTGCTCACCCATGGTCCGGCTCCGTTCTCGCCACGCCCGTCCGACGGCGCGTCCTGGTCCCCGACGGCACGTCCTGTCGCTGAGCGAACGCTCAGTCGGTCGCCGATTGTTCCAGACGGGGTGCCGCGGCCGCCTCCAGCCGGACCACCACCGACTTGCTCGCCGGGGTGTTGCTGGTGTCGGCGGTGGCGTCCAGCGGCACCAGCACATTGGTCTCCGGGTAGTACGAGGCCGCACAGCCCCGCGCCGTCGGGTAGTGCACCACCCGGAACCCGGGCGCCCGCCGCTCCACCCCGTCGCGCCACTCGCCCACGAGATCGACGTACTGGCCGTCCGCCACGCCCAGTTCACGGGCGTCCTCGGGGTGGATCAGGACGACCCGGCGGCCGTCGGTGATGCCCCGGTAACGGTCGTCCAGGCCGTAGATCGTGGTGTTGTACTGGTCGTGCGAGCGCAGCGTCTGCAGCAGCAGCCGGCCCTCGGGCAGCTCGGGGTGCTCCACCGGGGCGGCCGTGAAGTTGGCCTTGCCGGTGGCCGTCGGGAAGCGGCGCTCGTCGCGCGGGCCGTGCGGCAGGGTGAAGCCGCCGGGCTCGGCCACGCGCGCGTTGAAGTCCTCGAAACCGGGGACCACGCGCGCGATGCGGTCGCGGATCGCCGCGTAGTCCCGCTCGAACTCCTCCCACGGCACCTCGCTGTCCGGGAGCACCCGCCGGGCCAGGCGGGCCACGATCGCGGGCTCCGACAGCAGCTGCGGGCCCGCGGGCGCGAGCCGTCCGCGCGAGGCGTGCACCATGCCCATGGAGTCCTCGACGGTCACGAACTGCTCGCGGCCGCCCTGGACGTCGCGCTCGGTACGGCCCAGCGTCGGCAGGATCAGGGCGCGGGCGCCCGTGACCACGTGCGAGCGGTTCAGCTTGGTCGACACGTGCACGGTCAGCCGCGCCCGGCGCATCGCCGCCTCGGTCACCTCGGTGTCGGGGGAGGCGGAGACGAAGTTGCCGCCCATGGCGAAGAACACCTTCGCCTCGCCGTCCCGCAGCGCCTGGATGGCCCGTACGACGTCGAAACCGTGCGCGCGCGGGGGAGCGAACCCGAACTCCTTCTCCAGCGCGTCCAGGAAGGCCGGCGCGGGCCGCTCGAAGATGCCCATGGTGCGGTCGCCTTGCACGTTCGAGTGACCGCGCACCGGGCAGACACCCGCGCCCGGGCGGCCGATGTTGCCGCGCAGGAGCAGGAAGTTGACCACCTCGCGGATGGTCGGCACGGAGTGCTTGTGCTGGGTGAGGCCCATGGCCCAGCAGACGATGATCCGCTGGGAGCCGAGCACCATGGCGAGCGCGCGCTCGATCTCCTCGCGGGCCAGCCCGGTCACGGCGAGGGTCTCGTCCCACTCCGCCTTGCGGGCGGCGTCCGCGAACTCCTCGTATCCATGGGTGTGCTCGCGGACGAACTCCTCGTCCACCGCGCCCTCGGTCTCCAGGACGAGCTTGTTGAGGAGACGGAAGAGGGCCTGGTCGCCGCCGAGCCGGATCTGCAGGAACAGATCGGTGAGCGCGGCGCCCTTGAGCATCCCCTGCGGGGTCTGCGGGTTCTTGAACCGCTCCAGCCCCGCCTCGGGCAGCGGGTTGACGCTGATGATCTTCGCCCCGGACTCCTTGGCCTTCTCCAGCGCGGAGAGCATGCGGGGGTGGTTGGTGCCGGGGTTCTGCCCCGCGACGATGATCAGATCGGCGCGGTAGAGGTCTTCGAGGAGGACGCTGCCCTTGCCGATGCCGATCGTCTCCGACAGGGCCGAGCCGGAGGACTCGTGGCACATGTTGGAGCAGTCGGGCAGGTTGTTGGTGCCCAGCTCGCGCGCGAACAGCTGATAGAGGAAGGCGGCCTCGTTGCTGGTACGGCCCGAGGTGTAGAAGACGGCCTCGTCGGCGGAGTCCAGCGCGGCGATCTCCTCGGCGACGATGCCGAGGGCACGCTCCCAGGTCACCGGCTCGTAGTGGCTCGCGCCCTCGGGGAGGTACATCGGGTGCGTGAGGCGGCCCTGCTGCCCCAGCCAGTAACCGCTCTTGCCGGAGAGATCGGAGACGGAGTGCTCCGCGAAGAACTCCGGGGTGACCCGGCGCAGCGTGGCCTCCTCGGCCACCGCCTTCGCACCGTTCTCGCAGAACTCCGCGGTGTGCCGGTGCTCGGGTTCCGGCCACGCGCAGCCCGGGCAGTCGAAGCCGTCCTTCTGATTCACCCGCAGCAGGGTGAGCGCGGTACGCCTCACCCCCATCTGCTCCTGCGCGATCTTCAAGGAATGCACCACCGCGGGCAGCCCCGCCGCCGCGTGCTTCGGCTCCCCTGTCCGCGGCGCGTCCTGCACCGGATCGCTCTTGGGCGGCTTCGTCGCCATGTGCCCGCTCCCCTTCGACGGTGTCTCCGGGCCCGGTGCCACGCCGTATCCGCGACCCGTTCCCACGTCCCGCGCATCAGGATGCCTGGCGAGGGGGCGGAGGGGGAGGGGGTGGGCGCGGGCGGTCGGTGAGTGGGCGGGTGGGGGCGGTGAGTGGTCGAGGGGGTGGGGGCGGTGGTGACAGGACCGGCGGGTGGCGGTGCGGCCCGGGCCGGCGATGGTGGGCTCCCGGTCCGGGCCGGGGTGGCGACGTGGACCCGGGTGTCAGTGGGCCGTGGCAGGATCGGGGGCGTGGCAGAGACAGCATCGAAGAAGAACGAGACCAACCCCGGCCGGCCCCGGCTGATGCTCATGGACGGGCATTCGCTGGCGTACCGCGCGTTCTTCGCGCTGCCCGCGGAGAACTTCACCACCGCGACGGGCCAGCCGACGAACGCGATCTACGGCTTCGCCTCGATGCTGGCCAACACCCTGCGTGACGAGGCGCCCACGCACTTCGCGGTGGCGTTCGACGTGTCCCGCAAGACCTGGCGCTCGGAGCGCTTCACCGAGTACAAGGCGAACCGCTCCAAGACCCCGGACGAGTTCAAGGGCCAGGTCGAGCTGATCGGCGAGCTGCTCGACGCCATGAACGCGCCCCGCTTCGCGGTCGACGGCTTCGAGGCGGACGACGTGATCGCCACCCTCGCCACCCAGGCCGAGGCCGCCGGCTTCGACGTACTGATCGTCACCGGTGACCGCGACTCCTTCCAGCTGGTCAGCGACCACATCACGGTCCTGTACCCGACCAAGGGCGTCTCGGAGCTGACCCGGTTCACCCCGGAGAAGGTTTTCGAGAAGTACGGGTTGACGCCCGCGCAGTACCCCGACTTCGCCGCCCTGCGCGGCGACCCGTCCGACAACCTGCCCGGCATCCCCGGCGTCGGCGAGAAGACCGCCGCGAAGTGGATCAACCAGTTCGGCTCGTTCGCGGAGCTGGTCGAGCGGGTCGAGGAGGTCAAGGGCAAGGCCGGGCAGAACCTCCGCGACCACCTGGAGTCGGTCAAGCTCAACCGCGTCCTGACCGAGCTGGAGCGCGCGGTCGAGCTGTCGAAGACGGTCGCCGAGCTGGAGCGCAGCGCGTACGACCGCAAGGCCGTCGTGACGATCCTGGACACCCTGGAGATCCGCAACCCCTCCCTGCGCGAGCGGCTCTTCGCCGTCGACCCCGGCGCCGAGGAGGCGGAGACGACCCCGGTCGTGACCGAGGGCGTGGAGATCGACGGCACGGTTCTCGGCACCGGCGAGCTGGCCCCCTGGCTGGCGGAGCACGGCACGGAGATCCTGGGCGTCGCCACCGTGGACACCTGGGCGCTGGGTGCGGGCTCGGTGGCCGAGGTCGCCCTCGCGGCCGCCGGCGGAGCGGCCGCCTGGTTCGACCCGGCCGAGCTGGACGAGACCGATGAGCGGGCCTTCGCCGCGTGGCTGGCGGACGCGGAGCGCCCCAAGGTGTTCCACAACGCCAAGGGCGCGATGCGGGTCTTCGGCGAGCACGGCTGGAGCGTCGAGGGCGTCCGCATGGACACCGCGCTCGCCGCGTACCTGGTCAAGCCGGGGCGCCGCTCCTTCGATCTGGACGCGCTCTCGCTGGAGTACCTGCACCGCGAGCTGGCCCCGGCCGCCGCGGCCGACGGGCAGCTGGCGTTCGGCGCGGACGACGGCGCGGAGGCCGAGGCGCTGATGGTCCAGGCCCGCGCGATCCTCGACCTGGGCGAGGCGTTCGAAGGCCGGCTGGCGGAGGTCGGCGCCGCCGATCTGCTGCGGGACATGGAGCTGCCCACCTCCGCGCTGCTCGCGCGCATGGAGCGGTACGGCATCGCGGCCGACCGCACGCACCTGGAGACCATGGAGCAGACCTTCGCGGGCGCGGTCCAGCAGGCCGTGAAGGAGGCCCACGCGGCCGCCGGGCACGAGTTCAACCTCGGCTCGCCCAAGCAGCTCCAGGAAGTCCTCTTCAACGAGCTGGCGCTGCCCAAGACGAAGAAGACCAAGACCGGGTACACCACCGACGCCGACGCTCTCGCCTGGCTCGCCGCCCAGACGGAGAACGAGCTGCCGGTGATCATGCTCCGCCACCGGGAGCAGGCCAAGCTGCGGGTCACCGTCGAGGGCCTGATCAAGACCATCGCGGGCGACGGCCGTATCCACACCACCTTCAACCAGACGGTGGCCGCGACCGGCCGGCTCTCCTCCACGGACCCCAACCTGCAGAACATCCCGGTCCGCACCGACGAGGGCCGCGCGATCCGGCGGGGCTTCGTGGTGGGAGAGGGCTTCGAGTCCCTCATGACCGCCGACTACAGCCAGATCGAGCTGCGCGTGATGGCCCACCTCTCCGAGGACGAGGGCCTCCTCCAGGCGTTCACCTCCGGCGAGGACCTGCACACCACGGTCGCCTCCCAGGTGTTCTCCGTCGGCCGGGACGCGGTCGACCCGGAGATGCGGCGCAAGATCAAGGCCATGTCGTACGGCCTGGCGTACGGCCTTTCCGCCTTCGGCCTCTCCCAGCAGCTGAACATCGACGCCGGCGAGGCGCGGGCGCTGATGGACACCTACTTCGAGCGCTTCGGCGGGGTACGGGACTATCTGCGCCGGGTGGTCGACGAGGCGCGGGCCACGGGGTACACGGCGACGCTGTTCGGCCGCCGCCGCTACCTCCCCGACCTCAACAGCGACAACCGCCAGCGCCGCGAGGCGGCCGAGCGGATGGCGCTGAACGCCCCCATCCAGGGCACGGCGGCCGACATCGTCAAGATCGCCATGCTCCACGTGGACCGCGCCCTGCGCGCCACGGACCTCACCTCCCGCATGCTCCTCCAGGTCCACGACGAAATCGTCCTGGAGATCGCCCCCGGCGAGCGCGCCGCCGTCGAGGAGATCGTCCGCCGCGAAATGGCCGACGCGGTGTCCCTCCGGGCACCCCTGGACGTCTCGGTGGGCGTGGGCCCGGACTGGGAGTCCGCGGCGCACTGATCCGGACAGCGTCGTCGGGGGAGGGCAGGTCTCCGGACCTGCCCTCCCCCGTGTCGTACCGAGACGCAGGTCACGTTGACTCGCTCTTGGAAGATGCGTAATGTTCTCCGAGCCGCTTGAACCGGGTACGGCGATCGCCAGTAGACGGAA
>NZ_JBEXEQ010000014.1:0-236171 GCF_040703155.1 Streptomyces sp. NPDC005435 | reverse complement strand
GCCGATGCTCCGCATCGACTCCCTCCTCCGCCTTGCGACGCACGGCACCAGACGCCGCTCCCTGATCCGGCCTGATCGACGAGACACCCCCTAGCTCCCCTGCGGCACGTACGGGATCTCCCGGTCCGCGCCGGTCCGGATGTCGAAGTAGGTGACGCTCCAGCCGGCCCCCAGCTCCCGTGCCACCGCGTGGGCCAGCGCCTCACCGGTCTCGCCGAAGCGGCGCTCGGCCTGAGGGGACTCGAAGGCCGTGGACGCCGGGTCCTCCCCGCACAGGATTCCGTCGAACTCCGCCGCCCACGCGGTCAGCCGCTCGGCGAGCCCGGCGGAAAGGCCCAGCCGGGGGTCCGCCGGTGACACGTTGTCGGATTCCCCGGGGAGCCAGAGGGGATGGCAGAAGTAGTCCGCCAGGACCCGGAGCCGGCGCGGCTGTCTCTGGTCGCCCCTCACGGCGTACTCCTCGCATGCGTACAGACGGTCTGCCCGCTCATCGTCCCCCGGCGGCCGCCCCGGCCAGCGCCCGCTCCACCCCGTCCTCCTTCGGCCCCAGGAACCGAGGCGCCGGCCGGAACGCCACGTCCAGGCTCGCCTTGGCCGCCGCGAACACCTCGCGGGTGCCGCCGTAGTACCAGGTCGCGTCGTGCTTGGCGGAGACGCCGACGCCGTAGGAGTCCACCCCCGCCGCCTCGCACAGCGCGACCGCGCGGCGGATGTGGAAGCCCTGGCTGATCAGTACGGCCCGGTCCACGCCGAACACCTTGCGGGCGCGGACGCAGGAGTCCCAGGTGTCGAAGCCCGCGTAGTCCGCGACGATCCGGGCGGCGGGCACGCCGTGACGGGTGAGGTAGGCGTGCATCGCGTCCGGTTCGTCGTAGTCCTCGCGGCTGTTGTCGCCGGTGACGAGGACGGCCTCGATCCGGCCCGCCCGGTACAGGCGCGCCGCCGCGTCGAGGCGGTGGGCGAGATACGGCGACGGCTCGCCGTCCCAGAGCCCGGCGCCGAACACGATGGCGACCTTCTCGCGCGGCACGTCCGCGACCGTCCGCAGCCGGTCCGCCGTCGAGACGTACAGCCAGGCGGACGGGAGGAGAGCCAGCACGCAGGCGGCCATGACGGCCTGGAGCAGGCGCCGTTGCCCGCGCCGGGTGCGCGGCAGGCGGGGCGTGCGGATCTTCATGCGGGCTCCTGGTGATCGTGTTCCGACCAGGGAGACGCGCGGGGAGGGGGCGCGGTTCACGGGGGCCGCTCCGGCCGGGCCGGTTCACACCGGGCCGGTGCACACGGGGCCGGTTCACACCGGGCCAGTCCGGTCGGGCCGGTTCGCACCCCACTTCTTTGTACGCCGCGTGTCCGTGACGGCACGGCAACGGACGCGCAACCTCGCTGGGGCAGGATGCCCCTTATGACGGTGCCGACTTCACTCAGCGACGACCTGTCCATCGACCTGGGCAGCACCGCCCACCTCATGGGCAGCATCGGTACTCACCTCGCGCGGCAGCTGCGCCACGTCACCCCGCCCGGCTTCGTCCCGTCGGCGGAGGGCGGTGACGTCCTCCCCGCCTCCGCGCGCACCGGCGCGACCGTCGAACAGCTCTCCGCGTGAAACGCCCATAAAACCCCGCCAAGCGGACAATCACCCGCACCGCCTTCCCCGATCGTCACCGCCGCCGCTTACTGTCGAGGCATGGAAGGCACCGCACACCCCTCGACCGACGACGTCTACGACCCCGCGTCCACCGAGCGCTGGGCCCACGAGCCCG
The DNA here is from genome assembly GCF_040703155.1 of Streptomyces sp. NPDC005435. Taxonomy (NCBI): domain Bacteria; kingdom Bacillati; phylum Actinomycetota; class Actinomycetes; order Kitasatosporales; family Streptomycetaceae; genus Streptomyces; species Streptomyces sp. NPDC005435. The sequence goes on along the minus strand of NZ_JBEXEQ010000014.1, from coordinate 234,411 downwards.
ACAAACGCCCCGGCCGCACCGCCTTCCAGCGCGACCGCGCCCGCATCCTGCACTCCGCCGCGCTGCGCCGCCTCGCCGGCAAGACCCAGGTCGTCACGCCGGGCACCCGCAGCCGCGCCTGGGACGCGAGCCCCCGTACCCGGCTCACCCACTCCCTGGAGTGCGCGCAGGTCGGGCGCGAGCTGGGCGCGGCCCTCGGCTGCGACCCCGACCTCGTCGAGGCCGCCTGCCTCGCGCACGACCTCGGCCATCCCCCCTTCGGCCACAACGGCGAACAGGCGCTGAACGAGTTCGCGGACGACATCGGCGGCTTCGAGGGCAACGCCCAGTCCCTCAGGCTCCTCACCCGCATCGAGCCCAAGCGCTTCACCCCCGAGGGCTCGGTCGGCCTCAACCTCACCCGCGCCACCCTGGACGCCGCCACCAAGTACCCCTGGCCGCGCGGCGCGAACCCGGCCGGCCCGGCGTCCCCCAAGTTCGGCGTCTACGACGACGACCGTCCCGTCTTCGACTGGGTCCGCAAGGAGGCCCCCGGCACCCGCACCTGCTTCGAGGCCCAGGTCATGGACTGGTCCGACGACGTGGCCTACTCGGTGCACGACATCGAGGACGGTCTGCACGCCGGGCACATCGACCCCAACTGCCTCCAGGCCGAGCCCGAGCGGCAGGCCGTGTTCGAGGTCGCCGTCGGCCGGTACGTCCCCGCGGACACCGACCCCGCCGAACTCGCCGCCGCCCTCGACCGGCTCCAGGACCAGGAGTGGTGGCCGCACGGCTACGACGGCACCGCGGCCGCGCAGGCCCGCCTCAAGGACGCCACCAGCCAGCTCATCGGCCGCTTCTGCCTCGCGGCGGAGGCCGGCACCCGCGAGGCGTACGGCACCGGGCGCCTCACCCGCTACGGCGCCGAACTCGTCGTACCCCGCGAGGCGCGCATGGAGTGCGCGGTGCTCAAGGCCGTCGCCGACCGGTACGTCATGCAGCGCGCCGAGCAGGAGCTGCTCCGCGCCGATCAGCGGATCGTCGTCGCGGAGCTGGCCGAGGCGCTCACCCTGCGCGCCCCGGAGGGGCTGGAACCGCAGTTCAGGGCCCTGTTCGACGAGGCGCCCGACGACCACGCGCGCAAGCGGGTGATCGTCGACCAGATCGCGTCGCTGACCGACGCCTCGGCCCGCTCGCTGCACGCGAGACTCCTGGGACGCGACTGACGGGACACCGACGGGCGAGTGACCCCGAGGGCTGGGCATATGTAAGAGGAACGTGCCCCCGAGTGGCCTGATCGGGTCACTCCCCCTTCCCGCGGCACGCCACGTGCGGGACGCTCCCCTGTGGCGGCAGGCGGCACCTTACGAGGAGGCATCAAGTGGTCGACGCGGATCAGACGTTCGTCATCGTCGGAGGCGGGCTCGCCGGGGCCAGGGCGGCCGAGACGCTCCGCACGGAGGGCTTCACCGGCCGGGTGATACTGATCTGCGACGAACGCGACCACCCCTACGAGCGCCCCCCGCTGTCCAAGGGCTACCTCCTCGGCAAGGAGGAGCGCGAGAGCGTCTTCGCGCACGAGCCCGCCTGGTACGCGCGCCACGACATCGAGCTGCACCTCGGCCAGACCGTCGACGCCATCGACCGCGCCGCCAGGACCGTCCGCTTCGGCGACGACGGCACCCTCGTCCGCTACGACAAGCTGCTGCTCGTCACCGGCGCCGAACCCCGCCGTCTGGAGGTCCCCGGCACCTCGCTCGCGGGCGTCCACCATCTGCGCCGCCTCTCGCACGCCGAGCGCCTCAAGGGCGTCCTCGCCGCCCTCGGCCGGGACAACGGCCATCTGGTGATCGCGGGCGCGGGCTGGATCGGCCTGGAGGTCGCGGCGGCCGCCCGCGAGTACGGCGCCGAGGTCACCGTGATCGAGCCCGAGCCGACCCCGCTGTACGGCGTCCTCGGCCCCGAGCTGGGCAACCTCTTCGCGGAGCTGCACCGCGAGCACGGGGTCCGCTTCCACTTCGGGGTCCGCCTCACCGAGATCGTCGGCCAGGACGGTGTGGTCCTCGCCGCCCGCACCGACGACGGCGAGGAGCACCCCGCGCACGACGTGCTCGCCGCGATCGGCGCCGCCCCGCGCACCGGCCTCGCCGAGGCCGCCGGGCTCGAACTGGCCGACCCCGCCCTCGGCGGCGGCATCGCGGTCGACGAGCACCTGCGTACCTCCGACCCCGACATCCACGCCGCCGGGGACGTGGCCAGCTTCCCGCTGCCGCTCTTCGGCACCCGGCTGCGCGTCGAGCACTGGGCCAACGCCCTGAACGGCGGCCCGGCCGCCGCCCGCGCCATGCTCGGCCAGGACGTCGTCTACGACCGGCTGCCCTACTTCTTCTCCGACCAGTACGACCTCGGCCTGGAGTACAGCGGCTGGGCGCCCCCCGGCTCCTACGACCAGGTGGTGATCCGGGGCGACGCGGGCAAGCGCGAGTTCATCGCGTTCTGGGTGCGCGAAGGCCGGGTCCTCGCCGGGATGAACGTCAACGTGTGGGACGTCACAGAGACCATCCAGCGGCTGGTCCGATCCCGGGCCGTGGTGGACACCGAGGCCCTCGCCGACCCGCACGTCCCGCTCGCCGAGCTGGTGCCCTGAGGTCTCCGCGCGCGGGGAAGGCCGCCGGACCCCCGTAGAATTCATCCGTGGCAGGACGGATCAACGACGAGGACGTGAAGGCGGTACGGGACGCGGTCCCGATCGACGCCGTGGTCTCCGAGTACCTCCAGCTGCGCAACGCGGGCGGCGGCAACCTCAAGGGCCTCTGCCCCTTCCACGACGAGAAGTCCCCGTCCTTCCAGGTCAGCCCCAGCAAGGGGCTCTTCCACTGCTTCGGCTGCCAGGAAGGCGGAGACACGATCACCTTCGTCATGAAGGTGGACCACCTCTCCTTCTCCGAGGCGGTCGAGCGGCTGGCGGGCCAGGCCGGGATCACGCTGCGCTACGAGGAGGGCGGGTACAACCCCGCCCACCAGCGCGGCGAGCGCATCCGGCTGGTCGAGGCGCACAAGATCGCCGCCCAGTGGTACGCCGAGCAGCTCGCCACCAGCCCCGAGGCCGACACCGGACGGATCTTCCTCGCCGAGCGCGGCTTCGACCAGGCCGCCGCCGTCCACTTCGGCGTCGGCTACAGCCCCCAGGGCTGGGACCACCTCACCCGCTATCTGCGCGGCAAGGGCTTCAGCGACAAGGAACTGATCCTCTCCGGGCTCGCCCAGGACGGCCGCCGGGGCCCCATCGACCGCTTCCGGGGCCGCCTGATGTGGCCCATCCGCGACATCGGCGGCGAGGTCGTCGGCTTCGGCGCCCGCAAGCTCTACGAGTCCGACAACGGGCCCAAGTACCTCAACACCCCCGACACCGCGATCTACAAGAAGTCCCAGGTCCTCTACGGCATCGACCTCGCCAAGCAGCACATCGCCAAGTCGAGCCGGGCCGTCGTCGTCGAGGGCTACACCGACGTCATGGCCTGCCACCTCGCCGGGGTCACGACGGCCATCGCGACCTGCGGCACCGCCTTCGGCAACGACCACATCAAGATCCTGCGCCGGCTGCTCATGGACAACGGCTCGGCCCGCGTGATCTTCACCTTCGACGGCGACGCGGCCGGGCAGAAGGCCGCGCTGCGCGCCTTCGAGGACGACCAGAAGTTCGCCGCCGAGACCTACATCGCCATCGCCCCCGACGGCATGGACCCCTGCGAACTCCGCCTCGCCAAGGGTGACGAGGCGGTCGCCGACCTGGCCGAACCCCGCACCCCGCTCTTCGAGTTCGCGCTCCGCCAGATCGTCGCCCGCTACGACCTGGACACCCCGGCGGGCCGCGCGGCCGCGCTGGACGAGGCCGCGCCGGTCGTCGCCCGCATCAAGAACAGCGGTGCCCAGCACGAGGTCGCGGTCGACCTCGCGGGCATGCTCGGCATCCTCGACACCCAGTTCGTCGTCAAGCGCGTCGCCCAACTCGCCCGCTGGGCAAGGGACCGCGGCGGCAAGGGCGCCCCGCCGCAGGCGAACCGCGGCGCGCAGCAGCAGTGGGAGACGACCCCCCGGCCGGCCAACTCGGGCCCCGCGCTCACCCTGCGCAACCCGGTCTTCGCCACCGAACGCGAACTGCTCAAACTCGCCCTCCAGCGCCCCGAGTTGGTCTCCCCGGCCTTCGACGCCTACGGCATCGACGAGTTCACCGCCGCCCCCTACGCCGCCGTACGCCAGGCCATCGCGGAGACGGGCGGCGCCGAGTACGGGCTCGCCGACCCGCAGGAGTATCTGGTCCGGGTCCGCGAGGCCGCGCCCGACGACACCGTGCGCGCGATGGTCACCGAGCTGGCGGTCGAGCCGATCCTGCGCCGTACCGTGGACGACATCTACGCGGGCACCGTGCTCGTCGTCGTCCGCCGGCGCGCGGTCGAGCGCCGTATCCAGGACGTGCAGTCCCAGCTGGCCCGGCTCGCCACCGGCGGCGACCCCGCCCAACTGGCTTCCGTGCAGAACGAATTGTGGGTCCTCCAGCAGTACGACCAGGCGTTGCGCGCTCACGGAGCGGACGCGCTCTAGCCTTCCGGGGCCTCAGGATCACCACGCGGTCACGGACCGGACGCAAAAAGTCACCGCACGCCCCTCGTGGCGGAGATGTGTCGTACCCCACACTGGGTGCGGTGCCCCAGCCCCCCGGAGCGCAGGCCGCGTCTCATCCTGGAGGTCGCCCCCGTGCGGACCCACACGCTCACCAAGACCGCAGGAACCGTCACACCCCCCGGTGACGAGCCCGACGCGGAGACGGACGTACTCATGGCCGTGCCCTCGCAGAGCGGCCCCCGACGGGAGGCGGAACCCGAGGAGACCCATGAGCCCGCCGAACCCCCGGCGGAGGCCCTGACCGGCGACGAAGCGGAAGCCGAGCCCGAACGCGAACCCGTCGCGGCGCGCGCCGCCGTCCACTCCGAGACCGGCGGACCCTCCGCCGACCTGTTCCGCCAGTACCTCCGCGAGATCGGCCGCATCCCGCTGCTCACCGCCGCCGAGGAGGTCGAACTCGCCCGCCGCGTCGAAGCCGGGCTCTTCGCCGAGGAGAAACTCAGCGGCACCCCCGACCTCGACAGCCGTCTCGCCGGCGAACTCGACCGGCTCGTCGTCATGGGCCGCATCGCCAAGCGCCGCCTCATCGAGGCCAACCTCCGGCTCGTCGTCTCCGTCGCCAAACGCTACGTCGGCCGCGGGCTGACCATGCTCGACCTCGTCCAGGAGGGCAACCTCGGGCTCATCCGCGCGGTGGAGAAGTTCGACTACGCCCGCGGCTACAAGTTCTCCACCTACGCCACGTGGTGGATCCGCCAGGCGATGTCGCGTGCGCTGGCCGATCAGGCCCGGACGATCCGTGTCCCCGTGCACGTGGTCGAACTCATCAACCGGGTCGTCCGGGTGCAGCGGCGGATGCTGCAGGAGCGGGGGTATGAGCCGACGCCCGAGGAAGTCGGCGCGCATCTGGAGCTTCCTCCGGAGCGGGTCCGTGAGGTGCTGCGGTTGGCCCAGGAGCCGGTGTCGTTGCATGCGCCGGTGGGGGAGGAGGATGAGGTTGCCCTCGGGGATCTCATCGAGGACGGGGACGCGGCGAGTCCTGTGGAGTCGGCGGCGTTTCTTCTTCTACGGCAGCATCTGGACGCGGTGCTTTCCACTCTCGGGGAGCGGGAGCGGAAGGTTGTTCAGCTGCGGTATGGCTTGGCTGATGGGCGGCCCCGTACGTTGGAGGAGATCGGCCGGCTGTTCGGGGTGACCCGGGAGCGGATTCGGCAGATCGAGTCCAAGACGCTGGGGAAGCTGCGGGATCACACGTATGCGGATCAGCTTCGGGGATATCTGGACTGATGCCGGGTGCGGGTCCGTCGTGGCTTGTCGCGCAGTTCCCCGCGCCCCTAAAAACACATAGCTGCGGGCAGTCGTGCCTCCCCCAGTGCCTTAAGGGCCTGGGAGGTGCCCCCAGGCGGCACGGGTGGGCGCAGCGGCACCCGCTCAACGCGGCCAGTGCACCCACCCGTACCTCAGCCCCTACGCTCAGTCCACCTCGGCGACCGCCTGGGCGAACTGGGCCTTGTACAGGCGGGCGTACGCGCCGTCCGCTGCCAACAGCTCCGCGTGGGCGCCCTGTTCGACGATCGAGCCGTTCTCCATGACGAGGATCGTGTCCGCGTCGCGGATTGTGGAGAGACGGTGGGCGATGACGAACGACGTGCGGCCGTCGGCGAGTTTGGACATGGCCTTCTGGATGAGGACCTCGGTGCGGGTGTCGACCGAACTCGTCGCCTCGTCGAGGACGAGGATCACCGGCTCGGAGAGGAACGCCCGCGCGATGGTGATGAGCTGCTTCTCACCCGCGCTGACGCCCGTGCCCTCGTCGTCGATGACCGTGTCGTAGCCGTCGGGGAGGGTGCGGATGAACCGGTCCGCGTGGGCAGCCCGCGCCGCCTCCTCGATCTCACCCCGCGTGACCTCGCGAGAGGACCCGTACGCGATGTTCTCCGCGATCGTCCCGCCGAACAGCCAGGTGTCCTGGAGCACCATGCCGATGTTCGAGCGGAGGTCGTCGCGGGTCATGTCGCGGACGTCCACCCCGTCCAGGGTGATGCGCCCGCCGGAGACCTCGTAGAACCGCATGAGCAGGTTGACGAGCGTGGTCTTGCCCGCGCCGGTCGGACCGACGATGGCGACCGTCTGACCGGGCTCGACCTTGAGGGAGAGGTCCTCGATCAGCGGCTTGTCGGGGTCGTAGCGGAAGGAGACGTTCTCCAGGCGGACCCGGCCGCGCAGCTCGTCGGGGCGTACGCCCGGCTGCGGGTCGGCGCCCTGCTCCTCGGCGTCGAGCAGCTCGAAGATCCGCTCGGCCGAGGCGACGCCCGACTGCACCAGGTTCGCCATCGACGCGACCTGGGTCAGCGGCATCGAGAACTGCCGCGAGTACTGGATGAACGCCTGCACGTCACCGATGGACAGCGAGCCCGAGGCGACCCGCAGACCGCCGACCACGGCCACGAGGACGTAGTTGAGGTTCGAGACGAACATCATCAGCGGCTGCATGACCCCGCTGTTGAACTGCGCCTTGAACCCGGCCTCGTAGAGCTGCTCGTTCTGCTCGGCGAACTGCTTCGCCGACTCCTCCTGGCGGCCGAACACCTTCACCAGGGTGTGCCCGGTGTACATCTCCTCGATGTGCGCGTTCAGCGCGCCGGTGGTCCGCCACTGCTGCACGAAGTGCGGCTGCGAGCGCTTGCCGACCCGGGTGGCCACCACGAAGGACAGCGGCACGGTCACCAGGGCGACCAGCGCCAGGATCCAGGAGACGTAGAACATCATCGCGAGCACGCCCACGATGGTCAGCACCGAGTTGATCAGCTGGCCCAGCGACTGCTGGAGCGTCTGGCCGATGTTGTCGATGTCGTTCGTGGCGCGGGAGAGCACCTCGCCGCGCTGACGCTGGTCGAAGTACGACAGCGGCAGCCGCGACAGCTTGGTCTGCACGTCCTCGCGCATCCGGAGCATCGTGCGGTTCACGGTCCGGTTGACCAGCCGCGTCGCCACCGCCATCAGCAGACCGGCGACCAGGAAGGTGACCAGGGCGAGCAGCAGGACATCGCCCACCGCGCCGAAGTCGATCCCCTTGCCCGGGGTGAAGTCGGTGCTGCGCAGCATGTCCGCGATGGCGCCCTTGCCCTGCGCGTGGAGGTTGCTCAGCACCTGGTCCTTGGTGACCCCCGCCGGCATCTGCCGGCCGATGATCCCGGAGAACACCAGGTCGGTGGCCTTGCCGAGGATCTTCGGACCGATCACGTTCAGCGCCACGCTGCCGACCACACAGGCCAGCAGGGTGTAGATGGTGCCCCGCTCGGGGCGGAACTGCGTCAGCAGCCGCTTGCCCGACCCCTTGAAGTCCATCGAGCGCTGGTCCGGGCCGCCCCCGGCCATCATGCGTCCCATGGGCCCGGCCATCAGGCAGCCTCCGCTTCCGTGAGCTGGGAGAGCACGATCTCCCGGTAGGTCTCGTTGCCCGCCATGAGCTCGTGGTGGCGGCCCGAGCCGACCACCCGGCCCTCGTCCAGGACGATGATCCGGTCGGCGTCCCGGATGGTCGCCACCCGCTGGGCGACGATCACGACGGTGGCCTCCGAGGTCTCCTCCGTGAGCGCGGCACGCAGCGCCGCGTCCGTCGCGTAGTCGAGCGCGGAGAAGGAGTCGTCGAAGAGGTAGATCTCCGGCCGCTGCACCAGCGTGCGCGCGATGGCCAGACGCTGGCGCTGACCGCCGGAGACGTTGGTGCCGCCCTGCGCGATCGGCGCGTTCAGACCGCCCTCCAGCTTCGCGACGAAGTCCTTGGCCTGCGCCACCTCCAGGGCGTGCCACAGCTCGTCGTCGGTGGCGTCCGGGTTGCCGTAGCGCAGGTTCGTGGCGACCGTGCCCGCGAACAGGTACGGCTTCTGCGGCACCAGGCCGACCGTGCGCGCGAGCAGCGTCGGCTCGGCCTCGCGCACGTCCACGCCGTCCACCAGGACCTGGCCCTCGGTGGCGTCGAACAGGCGCGGGACCAGGCCGAGCAGGGTGGACTTGCCGCTGCCGGTCGAGCCGATCACGGCCGTCGTCTCGCCCGGGCGGGCCACCAGGTCCACGGAGCGCAGCACCGGCTCCTCGGCACCCGGGTAGCGGAAGCCCGCGCCCCGGATCTCCAGATGGCCGTGCCCGCGCAGCTCGGTCACCGGCGCGAGCGGCGGGACGACGCTGGACTCGGTGCCCAGCACCTCCTGGATGCGCTCGGCACAGACCTCGGCGCGCGGCACCATCATGAACATGAAGGTGGCCATCATCACGGACATGACGATCTGCATCAGATAGGCGAGGAACGCCGTCAGATCGCCGATCTGCATCCCGCCGCTGTCGATGCGGTGGGCGCCGAACCAGACCACCGCGATGGACGACACGTTCACCACGGTCATCACGATCGGGAACATCAGCGCCAGCATCCGGCCGGTGGCGAGCTGCATCTCGGTCAGCTCGGCGTTGGCCCTGCCGAACCGCTCGCGCTCGTAGCCGTCGCGGACGAAGGCGCGGATCACCCGGTTGCCGGTGATCTGCTCGCGCAGCACCCGGTTCACCGTGTCCAGGCGGGTCTGCATCGAGCGGAAGAGCGGGCGCAGCCGGCGCACGATCAGCGCGACACAGATGGCCAGCACCGGGACGACGGCCACGAGCACCGCCGACAGCGGCACGTCCAGGCCGAGGGCCAGCACGATCCCGCCGACGCACATGATGGGCGCCGAGACCATCAGCGTGAACGTCATCAGGACCAGCATCTGGACCTGCTGCACGTCGTTCGTCGTACGGGTGATGAGTGAGGGTGCCCCGAAGTGACCCAGCTCACGCGAGGAGAAGGACTGCACCCGGTCGAAGACCGCGCCGCGCACGTCCCGGCCCAGCGCCGAGGCGGTACGGGCGCCGAAGTACACGGCGCCGATGTTGCACACGACCTGGACCAGCGAGATGCCGATCATCAGGGCGCCGAAGGACAGGATGTAGCCCGTGTCGCCCTTCACGACACCCTTGTCGATGATGTGCGCGTTGAGGGTGGGCAGGTAGAGCGTGGCGCAGGTCTGCAGGAACTGCAGCGCCACCAGGAAGGCGATGGGTTTCTTGTAGGGCCTGAGATAGGTCCGCAGAAGTCGTATGAGCACGCTGGTCTCTCGGAGTCGGCGGTGGGGCGGGGGTGCCTGCCCCTGGCCCTATCGTCGGACACTCCACCCGCGTTACCTCAACCGAATTAACCCGTCAGGCTGCCCTGTTGAGCTGTGGGCTGAAACGCCTGCGGACGGGTGAGGTTCGCGACTTTGTGTGAGCGGGCCTGCGCGTCGGTGGGCCTGCGCGTTGGGGGGCCTACCGGAACGCGCCCGGGTGGGTCTGCTCCCGTACCGACGTGTACTGCTGGCGCACCGCCTGGCCCACGGCCAGGTCGTCGCCCGGCTCCAGCACCTGCGCGGCCGCGCCCTGCCAGGCCGGCGGGGTACGCGGGTCCAGCGTGCCCTGGGCCGCGCCGAGCGCCCACGCGGCCTGGCGGGCGGCGCCGATCGCGGCGTAGTCGGCGGGCTGCGGTACGACCACCTGGGCGCCGAACAGCGCGGGCGCCACCGCCTGCACGGCGGGCAGCTCGGCCGCCTGCCCCAGCAGGAAGATCCGCCGTACCTCCACGCCCCGGCCGCGCAGCACGTCCAGCGCGTCCGCGAGGCCGCAGAGCATCCCCTCGAACGAGGCCCGCGCCAGGTGCTCCGGCTTCATGGACTCGCGCCGGAGTCCGGCCAGGGTGCCCGCGGTGTGGGGGAGGTTCGGGGTGCGCTCGCCCTCCAGGTACGGCAGCAGGACCAGGCCGTGCGAACCCGGGGTGGACTTCATCGCCAGCTCGGACAGGCTCTCCAGGTCCGGCAGGCCGAGCAGTTCGGCGGTCCCGCGCAGGGCCCGTACGGCGTTCAGGGTGGTGACGACCGGCAGATGCATGCCGGTGGCGTCGGCCAGCGAGGTGATCATCCCGGACTGGTCGGCCAGCGCGCCCGGGTGCACGGCCATCACGGAGCCGGAGGCGCCGAGCGAGACGACCGCGTCCCCGAGGCCGATGCCGAGCCCGAAGGCGGCGGCCATGGTCTCGCCGGTCCCGGCGGAGATCAGCAGCCCCTCCGGCGTCGTCCCGGCCGCCTCGGCCGGTCCCAGGACGTCGGGCAGCGCCACCTGGTGGCCGAGGGCCATCTCGACCAGGTCGGGCCGGTAGCCGCCGGTCGCGGCGGACCAGTACCCGGTGCCCGAGGCGCCGCCCCGGTCGGTCGTACGGCGCGCCGGGCGGCCCAGGAGCTGCCAGACCAGCCAGTCGTGCGCCTGGAGCAGCAGGGCGGTACGGCGGGCGTTCTCCGGCTCGCTCTTGGTCAGCCAGCGCAGCTTGGTGACCGGCTGGGCGGCCTGCGGCACGCACCCGACGGCCTGCGCCCACGCCTCCTTGCCGCCGAGCGCGTCCATCAGGTCGGCGGCGGCGACCTGCGCGCGCTTGTCGGCGCCGGTCATCGCGGGGCGCACGGTGTTGCCCTGCGCGTCCAGCGGGATCACCGCGTTCTGCTGCGCCGAGACCCCGATGGCCTGCACCCCCTCCAGCAGCCCACCCCCCGCGGCCTCGCCCAGCGACAGCAGCCAGGCCTGCGGATCCACGTCACTCGGCCGCCGCCCGCCCTCGGGCACCTCGATCGGATGCGGCGCGTATCCCTGACGCAGCACGGCACCCGTGTCCGCGTCACAGACGACGATGCGAGTGAAAGCGGGTGAGCTGTCCAGCCCGGCGACTATCCCCATGTCTCAAATTCTGCCGTAGCGCTGCGCTTGCTTGGGCCAGGGCGGGGTTATGCGGGTGGGACGGGGGGCGGATTGTGGCCGGGATGGGGCGGGTGGGGGGTGTGGTGGGGGTGTCTGGGGTGGGGTGTGGGGCGGGAGTTGGGGTTCGGGGCGGGGGTGTCGGGGGTGTGGTGGCTGAGGCGGGACAGGGGGGAGTGGGTTCCGGGGCGGGTGCCGCCTCCGGGCGGGTGACCGTATGCGGAAGCCCGGGCCACGTTCTCTGGCGTGGGCCCGGGCTCCGGGGGATCGGGGGTGGCATCGGGGTGACCGGTCGGGCCCCCTGCCGAGGGCTACGTGTTGCTCGTGCCCCAGTCGTCCTCCGTCCGGGCGTGGCCGTTGCGCTCGCGGAGGGAGCGGACGCGTTGGGCGACCGGTTCGGGGATGTGTTCGCCGACCTTCTCGCCGACGGTGTGCAGCGCCTTGCCCGCGTAGACGCGGCCCTGGTGGGCGGCGGTCTCGGCGGTGTTGCGCACGGCCGGGTTCTGCGCGATCCCGCGAGCGGCCTTCTTCATCTGCTCGTACCGCTCGTGCCCGGACCGCGTGCCGAGCACGTAGCCGATGGCCAGTCCGGCGGCGAACGTGAGCCGATAGCGCATGGCGCGACCCTTCCCTTCCGTAGTCCCTGCCCGGATTTCCTGGTGCTGTGTGGGGGCCGGGGGGCACCGATTGGCGGAGCACCCCCCTGCTTGCGCTAATGTATGTGTCGCAGCGACCGCCCGCCCCCTGGCGAATACCCAGGTAGGTGCGTTCGATGCAGACGAAGCGATCCCCTGTAGCTCAATTGGCAGAGCAGCCGGCTGTTAACCGGCAGGTTACTGGTTCGAGTCCAGTCGGGGGAGCTTCGATCCCCTGTAGCTCAATTGGCAGAGCAGCCGGCTGTTAACCGGCAGGTTACTGGTTCGAGTCCAGTCGGGGGAGCGCGTTGAACGAGGACCCCTTCGGGGTCCTTTTTCATGTCCGTGGGAACCGCTCTGGCCTGGGCGAAGTCCTCACGGTCAGGAAGCAGCGCGGAAGCCGACCATCCGAAGCAGGAGATCGTATGAGCGGCTATGCTGCGGCAGACGGCGCGCACACATGTACGCGACACGCCGCTATGGGGCGGTAGCTCAGCCGGTTAGAGCAGCGGACTCATAATCCGTCGGCCGTGGGTTCGAGTCCCACCCGCCCCACCAACAAGGCCGTCCTGCAGGAACGTTCTCGCCTGCGGCACGGCGCGGGCCCCTTCCTGGTGGAGGGGCCTTCTCGCTTTTCCGGAGATCGCCAGCCGGCCTGCTGCCACCCCGACAGGCCGTGGACCAGGCGTCGCCGCCGCCCGCATCGAGCGCGGGTTGCTACCGGGGTGGGCTCCCGGCAGGGGTGGGGTTCAATACGTCCCCATGAGTGAGAGTGGGCGGGTGGCGAGTCGGACGGCGGTGCTGGTTTGTCAGGGGCGGGCGGTGGCGGACGGGAGGGTCGCCGAGGGGCGGTTCGCTGATTCGGTGGCGGGGCGGCTGTTGCGTGAAGCGGAACGTGTTCCTGTGGACGAGGTGCGTGCCGGCGCGCCTCCGGAGGGGTGGCGGGCGCGTGCGGCGTACGAGAGTGTGCGGGCGTGTGCCGAGGTGGTGGTTCCGCGCACCGTCGCCATTGATGACGCGCTGCGGGCCCGTGTCACCGGGCAGCTCGTGATTCTCGGGGCCGGTCTCGACACCCGCGCCTGGCGTTTGGCCGGGCTGGGGGACACCGATGTGTGGGAGGTCGATCACCCGGCCTCCCAGGAGGACAAACGTGCCCGGCTGGCCGAGGCGGACCCACAGGTCACCGCCCGCTCCGTACGCTTCACGCCGGTCGACTTCGCCGCCGACGATCTCGGCGCCGCGCTGGACGCCGCGGGGCATGATCCCTCGCGGCCGACGACCTGGCTGTGGGAAGGCGTCGTCCCCTATCTGACCCGCGAGCAGGTCCGCGCCACCCTGGCCGCCCTCACCGCCCGAACGGCCCCCGGCAGCACCCTCGTCCTCAACTACCAGTCCCCCTCGGCCAAGGCCGCCGCGGGCCGCCTCCTGACCCGTCTGCTCGGCAGCGCCATCACGGCGGGCGAACCCTGGCGTTCCCTGTGGAAGCCCCACCGCATGGCCTCCCTGCTCGCCGAGTACGGCCTCCGGGTGATCTCCGACGACTCCCTCCTCACCCTCGCGGAGAGGCTGGGCAGCCCGGCCCGGGGGCGGGCCTCGCTGAAGTCGGGGCGCGTGGCCGTGGCGGAGAGCCGCTGAGGGGACGTCAGCCGCAGCATCCGGCCGCCGGGACGGCCTTGTCCCGGGTGTCGGCGTCGGCCTTCACCACGTACACCTCCCACGGCTCCCTGCCCGGGCCGTGGACCCAGACCTTGTCCTGGAGGGCGTGGCAGCAGGACGTGTCGGTCTCCTCCAGCGTGGCCAGACCGGACTCCGCGAGGCGGGCGGTGGCTGCGGCGACCTCCTCCGTCGTGGAGACCTCGACGCCGAGGTGGTCCAGCCGGGTGTCCTCGCCCGGCGCCCCCTCGATGAGGACGAGCTTGAGCGGGGGCTCGGTGACGGCGAAGTTGGCGTAGCCGGGGCGGCGCTTGGCCGGTTCGGTGCCGAAGAGGCGGGAGTAGAAGGCCACGGAGCCTTCGAGGTCGGCGACGCGCAGGGCGAGCTGAACACGGGACATGACGGTCTCCCGATCCGAGGTGTTGTATCGACGGATGTCGATGCAGCGAGCTTGCTCCTTTGATTCGACGAGTGTCAACATAGACGCATGTCGAAGTCTGAGTTCGTCGTGCTGGGTCGGGACGACGCCGATGCGTGCTGTTCGCCGCTGGTGCGGGAGCCGCTGGGCGAGGAGTCCGCCGTCGAGCTGGCGCGGATGTTCAAGGCGCTGTCGGATCCCGTACGGCTGCGGCTGCTGTCGCTGATCGCCTCGCACGAGGGCGGTGAGGCCTGTGTGTGCGACCTGACCGGGCCGTTCGAGGTGTCCCAGCCGACGATCTCCCACCATCTGAAGGTGCTCCGCGAGGCCGGGCTCGTCGGCTCGGAGCGGCGCGGCACCTGGGTCTACTACTGGGTGCTGCCCGCCGCCCTGGCCCGGCTCTCGGCCCTGCTCCAGACGCCGGGGGGCGCCCGGTGACGGACGCGGTGCCGGGTGTGGTGCCGCTCGCCCGCCGCGCCGCCGCCGAGTTCATCGGCGCCGGGGCGCTCGTCGCGGTCGTGGTCGGCTCCGGCATCCAGGCGACCGGACTGACCCATGACCCCGGCGTGCGGCTCCTCGCCGCCTCCCTGGCGACCGTGTGCGGTCTGGGCGTCCTGATCGCGCTGCTCGGACCCGTCTCAGGCGCCCACTTCAACCCGGCGGTCACCCTGGCGGCCTGGTGGACCGGGCACGGCGGAGGGGGACCGCGGCACGTGGCCGTGTACGTCGCCGCGCAGGTCACCGGGGCGATCGGGGGAGCCGTACTCGCCGACGCGATGTTCGGCGAGCCGCTGGTGCGGTGGTCCGGGCACGTGCGCTGGGGTGCGCGTCTGTGGCTGGGCGAGGCCGTCGCCACGGCCGGGCTCATCGCCCTGGTCCTCGGACTCGCCCGCCTCGGACGCGAGGCCGTCGCTCCGGTCGCGGTCGCCTCGTACATCGGGGCGGCGTACTGGTTCACCTCCTCCACGAGTTTCGCCAACCCCGCCGTCACGGTCGGCCGGGCCTTCACCGACTCCTTCGCGGGGATCGCGCCCGCGTCCGTACTGCCGTTCATCGGGGCCCAGTTGGTCGGGACGGCCGCCGGTGTCGGGCTGGTCGCCGCGCTGTTCGGGCGGCCGGTGGTCGCCGTCGAGGAGGCCGTCCTGCCGCACACCGCCCACGACTCCGCCGTAGCCCACCCCTGACTCCCCGAAGGGACCTCCCGTGTCCTCCGTGCTGTTCGTCTGCGTGCACAACGCCGGCCGGTCCCAGATGGCCGCCGCCTTCCTCGCCCACCTGTCCGAGGGCCGTATCGAGGTCCGCTCGGCCGGTTCCGCCCCCGCCGGCAGCGTGAACCCGGCCGTCGTCCAGGCCATGGCCGAGGCCGGCATCGACCTGTCCGCCGAGGTGCCCAAGATCCTCACCCCCGAGGCCGTCCAGACCTCCGACGTGGTCGTCACGATGGGCTGCGGCGACACCTGCCCGTACTTCCCCGGCAAGCGGTACCTCGACTGGCGGGTGCCCGACCCGGCGGGGCAGGGGGTGGCGGCCGTCCGGCCGATCCGCGACGAGATACGCGAGCGGGTGCGCGGGCTGATCGCGGAACTCGGCGGCTGAGCCCGTGCGCCGACGGCGTGCTTCCGTGCGCGGGGAGGCGGGGGCCGGCCGGCGCCGTACGGTGAAGGTGCCGTTGTTCCCGGCCGGGGGGAGTGCCGCGTGGCCGTTCGTCGGGGGGAGAGGCCGGGGTGTCTGGCCGCCCTCGTCACTCCGCGCCGGGAGATCGTCCTCCAGCTCCGGGACGACAGGCCCGGTATTCGCTGGCCCGGCTACTGGTCGCTGCTCGGGGGCGGGCTGGAGCCGGGGGAGTCGCCCTTGGACGGGGTGCTCCGGGAGATCCGGGAGGAGGCCGGGATCGTGCCGGAGCGCATCGAGGAGGTGCGGGTCGAGCCATGGGAGGCGGGGAAGAGGCCGCCGCACGTGTTCCTCGGGTCCTGGGACGGGGACGAGAGCCGGCTCGTGCCGGGGGAGGGGCAGGCGGTGCGGCTCGTTCCTCTGGGTGAGCTGCCGGGGAAGATGCCGCCGCATGTCCGGCACTATCTGTGGCAGCTGGGGCTCGGGGCGGCAGCATGAGGGTCATGGACCTCGAATTCCAGCTCGTGCTGCTGCGCCGCCTGGCCGACCACGCCCCCGACCTGGCCGAGGACGCCCGGCTGCGGCTCGGGGCGTCGCTGACCGAGATGCGGGAGGTCAACCGGCGCTGGCAGACGATGGCGCGGTCGAAGAAGTGGCGGTCGGCCGCCGAGCGCTACCGGGTCGTGCTGGGGGCGCCCGAGGCGGTCGAGGCGCGGCAGGCGGGCGGGATGGAGTGCGAGGCGTGGCAGTGGGGGCTGTCGCTGTGGCCCGACCTGCGGTTCGAGGTGCTGGTGGGGGAGGGCGGGACCGTCCTCACCGAGTGGCTGGTGCGGCGGCCCGGGGCGGACGTCCCGCCGCCGCGCACGCTGGAGGACCTCACCCCCTGGTCGTACACGCTGGACGAGGTCGCCCGCGCCTTCGCCCCCGTACGGCCCGTGCAGAGCACCGCGCCGACCCGGCAGGCGCTCGTGTTCACCGCCCCCGACCGGGACGGCACGCCCCACGAGGTCGCCGCCGAGTTCACCTGGGGGCTGCTCCAGCGCACGGCACTGAGGGACTGAGCCGGGAGGTCAGTTCACGGCCGCGATGATCTCCCGCGCCACCACCGGCAGCGACTCCGGGTGCAGGAACAGGAACAAGTTCGGCTCCACCAGCTCCAGTTCCATCACGCGGGGAAGACCGTCCTCGCCGTCCACCAGGTCCACGCGGGCGTAGAGGAGACGGTCCGGGCCGCCCGGTACCGCCGCCAACGCCGATTCCGCGACCGCGAGTTCGGCCTCGGTCGGCCGCCACGGCTCCAGCCCGGGATGCGGGGTGCGCGGGGCGTCGTACGCCATCCCCGGGGCCAGCACCGCGCCCTTGCGGCTGGCGTGCAGCAGCCGGCCGCCGAAGTACTGGAGAGCGCGTTCGCCGCCGGTGTCCACGGCGCGCATGTACGGCTGGATCATCGCGGTGAGGCCCTCGGCGTGCAGCCGCGCCAAGTGCCGTACGGCGGCATCCCGTTCGTCCCCGGTGTAGCGCGCCGCGTAGCGGGCGCCCGCTCCCGAGGCGGGCTTGATCACGTACTCGTACCCGGAGGGGAGTTCGGCCGGGGAACCGGGTGCGATGTACTGCGTCGGCACCGTGCGGACGCCCGCCGCCGCGAGCTCGCCCACGTACCGCTTGTCGCAGTTCCAGTGGATCACCCCGGCCGGGTTGAGCAGCCGGGCCGCCGTGTCCACCCGGTCCACCCAGGCGGCGAACTCGGCGGTGCGCCAGGCGTAGTCCCAGGTCGAGCGGATGACGACGAGGTCGTACGAGGCCCAGTCCGCGTCCGGGTCGTCCCAGAACCGGCTCTCCGCGTCCGCGCCCGCCTCCCTCAACGCCCGTACCAGCTGCGGCAGATCGGCGTCCTGGGCGGGACTGTTCGTCGCGTCGTAGGTGGCGAGGGCTATGCGGGGCACGGCGGGTGTCCTGTCGTACGGCGATTCGATCACCCGCGAGGCTAGCAACCGCGCGGGAACCGGGACAGCCCTGTTGACCTTCACCTTCGGGGAAGCCCCAGCATCGGTGGGGAAGCGAGGAACACCTTCGAAGAGAGCCGGAGTTCGCATGGAACCGCTGACGATCGGCGCCTTCGCGCGGGCGAGCAGGCTGTCGCCCAAGGCGCTCAGGCTGTACGACGAGCTGGAGTTGCTCCGGCCCGCCCGGGTGGACCCGGACACCGGCTACCGCTACTACGCCGTGAGCCAGTTGGAGCGCGCCCGGCTCGTGGCGTGGCTGCGCCGGCTCGGGATGCCGCTGGCGGAGATCCGCGCGGTGAGCGCCCTGGAGGGGGCGGCCGCGGCGCGTGAGGTCCGGGCGTACTGGGCCCGAATCGAGGCGGAGACGGCCGCGCGGCGGGATCTCGCCGCGTTCCTCGTGGACCAGTTGACCGCCGAGTCCGGAAGGGACCACACCGACATGCTGGAACTCCGTTACGCCGCCCGCGCCGACCGAGGGCACGTCCGTACCGTCAACCAGGACACCGTGTACGCCGGGCGCCGGCTCCTCGCGGTCGCCGACGGGTTCGGCCCGGCCGGGGCGCCCGCGAGCGGCGCCGCCGTGGCCGCGCTGCGCTTCCTCGACGAGGCGGAGGAGCTGCGCGCGGGCAGTGTGCTCAACCTCCTGGAGGACGCGGTGCGCGGCGCGAGCGAGGCGATACGGGACCTCGCGGACAGCCCCGAAAACACCGGCGGGGAAGGCGACTTCGGCACCACCCTCACCGCGCTGCTCTGGACCGGCTCCCGCCTCGCCCTCGTCCACATCGGCGACTCGCGCGCCTATCTCCTGCGCGACGGCGGGCTGTTCCGCGTCACCCACGACCACAGCGTGGTCCAGTCCCTGCTGGACGAGGGCCGGCTCACCCCCGAGGAGGCCGCCGTCCACCCCCAACGCGCCCTGCTGCTCAAGGCACTTGGCGGCGCCACCGGGCCCGTACCCGATCTGCGGCTCCAGGAGGCGCGGGCCGGGGACCGGTATCTGCTGTGCTCGGACGGCCTGACCGGCGTCGTACCCGAAGAGCGGATCGCCCACCTTCTCGCTGCCGCACCCGAACCTGCCGACGCCGTCGAGGCGTTGATCGACGCGGCGAACGCGGCGGGCGGCCCCGACAACATCGGCTGCGTGGTCGCGGACGCGGTACCGGGCGCCGGGCGGACCGTCTGACGGACGCCGGGTCCCACGCGGCCGCCCGGCCGCGAACCCCCGCAGGCCCCACCGGACCCCTCTGTCATACCCCCCGCTTACTATCCGCACATGCAGCACACACCCGCCTCTCTCGCGTCCCGGCTGGCGCGCCCCGACTTCGACATCGTGTCGGCCTACCCCGAAGCAGCCTGGCTGCGGCAGGTCGCGGACGCGCGGGACTGGGCGTCCGTGCGGGGGTACGTCGAAGGGCTGCCGCAGGGGACCAACCGCAGCTTCGCGGTGAGCATCCTGTCCGAGGTGCGCGGGACCGAGGAGTGGATGCGGGAGGTCCTCGCCTCCGAGCCGGACGACGTGCTCGCGCTCACCGTGCTCGGCGCCCGCGAGGTGAAGATCGGCTGGGCGATACGCACCGCCGCCTCCGCGAAGAACGTCAGCCGCAAGCAGTTCGAGGGCCTGCACACCCATCTGCGGCTGGCCGAACAGGCGTTGATCCGGGCGACCGCCCTGGACCCCACGTTCGACGCGGCCTGGGCGGAACGCCTGACCACCGCGATGGGACTCCAGCTGGGCCAGGCCGAGGCACGCCGGCGGTACGACCGGCTGTCCGCCTCCCACCCGCACCACATCACCGGCCAGGCCCGGCTGCTCCAGCAGCTGTGCCCCAAGTGGGGCGGCAGCTGGGAGGCGGCGCACGCCTTCGCGCGCGAGTGCCTCACCGGCGCCCCCGAGGGCTCGCTGAGCGGCGGCATCGTGGCCGAGGTCCACATGGAGCACTGGATCTCGCTGAACGCGCGCGAGAAGCAGGAGTACCTGCGCCGCCCGGAGGTGCGCGCGGAACTCGTCGAGGCCGCCGAACGCTCCACGCTCAGCCCGCACTTCCGGCCCGACTACCAATGGGTCACCGTCCAGGGCTACTTCGCCGCCATGTTCTCCCTGACCGGCGACCACCCGCGCGCCGCCGCCTGCTTCCGCTCGCTGAACAACCTCGCCTCCGAGTACCCGTGGGTCGAGCTGGACGGCGTGAACGCCACTGACTCCTACATCAAGCACCGCAACGCCGCCCTGTCCAAGGGCTGAGCGCGGCACCCGAAGACCGCGGCACCCCGAAGACCGACCCGCCCACAGAGATCCGGACATGAACCCCCAGACCCCCCTTCTCCACACCGAGGTCGACGGCATACCCACGCTCTTCGCCGAGACCGCCGGGCCGCTGCGCGCCGGGCTGGTCTTCCGCGTCGGAGTCGCCGACGAGACGCTGGCCCGCGCGGGCATCACCCACCTGGTGGAGCACCTCGCCCTGCACCGGCTCGGCGTGAGCGACTACCACTTCAACGGCGAGACCAAGTCGGCGTTCACGCACTTCTACATCGAGGGCGCCGAGCACGAGGTGACGGAGTACCTCGGCACCGTCGCCGCCTCCCTGTGCGACCTGCCCATGGAGCGCCTGGAGACCGAGAAGGAGATCCTGCGCACCGAGGAGTCCCGCCGCTCCGCGCCCCAGCTCCCGCTCTGGCGCTACGGCGCACAGGGCTACGGCCTGGCCAGCTACCCCGAGTGGGGCGTGCGCGAGGCCGGCCCGGACGCCGTACGCGAGTGGGCGCGGACCTGGTTCACCCGGGGCAACGCCGTGCTGTGGATCGCCGGCGAGCGGATGCCGGAGGGCCTCGTCCTCGGGCTGCCCGAGGGCGAGCGGCGCCCGATGCCGGCCGTCACCTCCGCGCTGCCCAAGACCCCGGCCTACTTCTCCGAGGGCAAGGGCGGTGTGCTGCTCGACGCCGTCGTCGCCGACACCGCCGCCGCCCGGCTGTACGCGGGCCTCCTGGAGCGCGAACTCACCCGCGCCCTGCGCCAGGAGGGCGGCTACTCGTACACGGCGGCCACCGACTACACCCCCCGGCGCGACGGCTACGCGCTCCTGACCGCCTTCGCCGACGCGCTGCCCGCCAAGCAGGACGCGGTGCTCGGCGGGTTCGTCGACGTGCTCGCCGGCTTCCAGGCGGGCCGGATCGGGCAGTCCGCGCTGGACGCGGTGCGCGGCCGGTACGAGTCGGGGCTCGCGGCGCCCGACGCGGCCGCGCTGCGGCTGCCCGCGCTCGCCGAGGACCTGCTCGCGGGCCGCCCGGTGCGGTCCCCGGCGGAGCTGAGCGCCGAGCTGGCGGCCGTGACGCCCGAGCAGGTGCACGCGGTCGCCCTGGAGGCGGCCGGGACGGCCCTCCTGCAGGTCCCCGGCGGCCTCTCGGCGGACTGGGCCGGGTACACCGAGGCGCCCACCACCTCGCCGTACGCCGTGACCGGGCGGAGGTTCGCCGAGCTGGGCGCGGGCAAGGCGACGCTGATCGTCGGCGCCGACGGCGTCACCGTGGAGGGCGCGCACGGCAGCGGCGCGGAGTGCGCGGCGACGGTGCGGTACGCCGAGTGCGCCGCGATGCTGGTCTGGCCCGACGGCGGGCGGCGGCTCGTCGGCACCGACGGCATGATCGTGCAGGTGGAGCCCTCGCTGTACGGCATCGACGCGGCCACCATGGCGGGCATGGACACGGCCGTGCCGCCCGCCGTCGTGGTCGCGCTGCCGCCGAGGCAGCAGATCCCGGCGCCGGAGACCCCGGAGGCCCCCTCGGCCCCGGACCCCGGCGGCCGCCCGGGACGGCCCGCGCCGACCCGGCGGACCGCTCTGCAGACGGTCGTACTGATCCTCTTCGGCCTGTTCGGCGGCCTCTCGGCCCTGCTCTCCCTGCTCTTCACGGTCTTCGGCTACGACCCGGAGTTCGGGGTCTCCGTCTGGCTGATCCTGGTCGTCGTGATGTGGGGCTTCACGGCGCTGGTGTCCTGGCCCGCCGTAAGGGTTCTGCGGCGGACACGGAGGGTCTGAGCGGCCCGGCCGGGGTAGGAAGGGGGAACCGTCCCCGGTGGTGAAGGAGAGCGTGGCGTGTCCTCCCTGTTCCCGGCCCTGTCCCCCGCGTCGCCCGACCGGGTCGCGCTGCGCTTCGGCACCCGGTCGCTGACCTACGCCGGGCTCGCCGCCGCCTCCGGCGCCCTCGCCGGGCGGCTGCGGGGCGCGGGGCGGGTCGCCGTGTGGGCCACGCCCGAGCTGGAGACCGCCGTCGCGGTGACCGGCGCGCTGCTCGCCGGGGCGGCCGCCGTACCGCTCAACCCGAAGTCGGGCGAACGGGAGCTGGCGCACATCCTGGCGGACAGTGCGCCGAGCCTGCTGCTCGCGGCACCGGGCGCCGAACTGCCCCCTGCCCTGAGCGACTTGCCCCTGCTTGAGGTGGACGCGTACGCCACCGGCGCCGTCCCCGAGGACCCGTACGACGACGAGGACCCGGCGCTCGTCGTCTACACCTCCGGCACCACCGGACCCCCCAAGGGCGCCGTCCTCCCGCGCCGCGCCCTCGCCACCACCCTGGACGCGCTGGCCGACGCCTGGCAGTGGACCGGGGACGACGTCCTCACCCACGCGCTGCCCCTCTTCCACGTCCACGGACTCGTTCTCGGCGTCCTCGGCCCGCTCCGGCGTGGCGGCGAGGTCCGGCACCTGGGACGGTTCGACGCCGAGGGCGTGGCCCGCGAGCTGGGCTCCGGGGCGACCATGCTGTTCGGGGTGCCGACGATGTACCACCGCCTGGCCGAGGCCCTGCCCGGCGACCCCGGCCTGGCCAAGGCGCTCGCCGGGGCCCGGCTGCTGGTCTCCGGCTCGGCCGCGCTGCCCGTGCACGACCACGAGCGGATCGCGGCGGCGACCGGGCGCCGGGTCCTTGAGCGGTACGGCATGACCGAGACCCTGATGAACACCAGCGTCCGCGCGGACGGTGAGGCGCGCCCCGGCACGGTGGGGGTGCCGCTGCCCGGGGTCGAGCTGCGGCTCGTGGAGGAGGACGGTACGGAGGTCACCGCGCTCGACGGGGAGAGCGTGGGCGAGATCCAGGTGCGCGGCCCGAACCTGTTCACCGGGTATCTGAACCGGCCCGACGCGACGGCCGCCGCGTTCACCGCCGACGGCTGGTTCCGTACGGGGGACGTGGCGGTGCGGGAGGCCGACGGGTACGTCCGCATCGTCGGGCGCAAGGCCACCGACCTCGTCAAGAGCGGCGGTTACAAGATCGGGGCGGGTGAGATCGAGAACGCGCTCCTCGAACTGGACTCTGTTCGGGAGGCGGCGGTGACCGGGGAGCCGGACCCGGATCTGGGCGAGCGCGTGGTCGCCTGGGTCGTACCGGCGGACCCGCAATCGCCGCCCTCGCTGGAGGAGTTGGCGTCCCATGTGGCCCGGCGGCTGGCGCCGCACAAGCGGCCGCGGGTGCTGCGGCTGCTGTCCGCGCTGCCCCGGAACGACATGGGCAAGGTGCTGAAGCGGTCGCTGGTGTCCTGAGGCGGAGCTGACGAAGGGTCCGGGACGCGGCCGAGGGCGATGTCCGGACCCCGACGGTGCCGTTGTCCTGCACCCCGCCCGGCGCGTCGCGCGAAACCCCCCGTTCAGCGGCCCCCCGCCCGGCCCCCTCCAGAAGGCACCCGGTGCCGGGCCCCCGCAGGATTCCCAGTGGGGCCCGCCGGACCGGGCGGACCCCCATGGCCCGCGCACCGCACTCGGGAGGAACCGCCGTGACCGTCAGCCTGGAGCAGTTGCGCCGCTGCCACTTCGCCGTCGACCTGGGCGCCGCCCGGACCCGCGTGTATGTGAAGGGCGCCGGGCTCGTGGTGGACCAGCCGTCGGTGGCGGCGGTGAACACCCGTACCGGCGCGCTCATCGCGGTCGGTGAGTTCGCGGAACAGATGACGGGGCGTACGCCCTCCTACATCCGGGTCGTACGGCCCGTGTCCGGCGGCACGGTCGTGGACATCGACATGGCCCAGCGGATGCTGCGGCATCTGCTCGGCGACAAGATGCGGCGCGCGCTGCGGCGCAAGCCCCGGCTGCGGGCGGCGGCCTGCACCCCGCACGAGGCCGATCCGCTGGCCCAGCGGGCGACGATCGAGACGCTGGTCGGGCTCGGCGCGCGGCGCGTGGAGCTGGTGGACACGCTCATCGCGGCGGCCGTGGGGTGCGGACTCCCGGTGGAGCGGCCCGAGGCGTCCATGATCATGGTGTGCGGGGCGGCGGCCACCCAGGTGGCGGTGCTCTCGCTGGGCTCCATCGTCACCGCCGAGCGCATTCCGGTGGGCGGCGAGGCGGTGGACCGGGCGATCGTGCAGCACCTGCGGCACGAACACGAGCTGCTGCTGCCCAGCCAGTCCGTACGGCCGCTGCAGGTCGCCCTGTCCGACAACGGGCTGACCCCGCAGGGGCCGGCGTCCACCGAGATCCACGGGCGCGACGTGGCGACCGGGCTCGCCCGCAGCGTCCGGGTGGACACCGCCGCGATGCGCGACGCGATCCACACCCCGCTGCTCGCGGTCCTCGACGGCATCGGCAAGGTGCTGCGCGAGTGCCCGCCCGACCTCGTGGCGGACCTGGCGGAGCGCGGCATCATGATGGTCGGCGGCACGGCCCTGCTGCCCGGCCTCGACCAGATGCTCCGCGACGCCACCGGAGTCCCGGTGCACATCGCGGAACGCCCGGACGTGTGCGCCGTACAGGGCCTCGGCGCCATGCTGGAGGGCAGGATCGCCCCCCTGGTCCTCAACCCCCTGGCCGCCTGACACCGCCCGGGGGCCGGGCCGCTCAGTACGGCAGGATGCGCCCCGACGGCGTCCTGCGGTCGATCTCCTGCCCCCGCGGCGCCGCCGGCCGACGATTCACCCGCACCCGGATCTGACGTTCCATGACGCCCTCCTCCCGTTGCCGGCGGCGAGCGCCGGTAGGGGGACGGTGCCCAGAACGGGGCAGGTTGAAGCGGGCGACTTCGTAACGGATCACGCCGCGCGGGCGCGGCCGGCGCTCCCTAGACCAGCCCCGCCGCCTTTCGTTCGTTTTCTGTCAGTGGGGGTTCCGTGAGGGGGGGTTTCAGGGGGCCTATGGCCGCGGCCAGCAGCATGCTGGGGGTCAGGAGGGTTTCCGCGGGGCGTTGGAGGGAGGTGACGTCGGTGACGCGGCGGGCCACCCGGCCGTTGCCGGTGGCGGTGTGGAGGAGGCGGGCGAGGTAGGGGGAGAGGAGGCGGTCGCGGAGGGTGGGGCCGGTGGTGGCGTCGGGGTAGAAGACGTCGGAGCCGGTGGCCAGGTCCCAGGCGGCGGTCGTCTCGCGGGCAGCCGCCTTCTGGATGCGGCGGGACAGGCCCGGGGTGCCCAGACCGCCCCGGCGCGTCACCACCTCGCGCAGCGCCAGCGCGGACTTCGCCGCCACCGACATCCCGTGGCCGTAGACCGGGTTGAGCGCGCACAGGGCGTCGCCGAGGACGGCGAAGTGGTCCGGCCAGCGGGGCATGCGCTCGTAGTGGCAGCGGCGGTTGGCCGTGGTGCGGGTGAGGGTGACGTCGGTCAACGGGGTCGCGTGCGCCAGGAGTTCGCCGATCAGGGGGTGGCGCAGTCGCGTCAGGGCGTAGGGGGCGAAGTCGGCCGACGCGCGCGGGAGTTCGTCCTGTGCCGTGCCGAACAGCGTGACCATCCAGCGGCCTTCCTCCACCGGCATCAGCACCCCGCCCCGGCTCGTGCCCGAACCCCGCACGTCCGGCTCGATGTTGACCGCAGGGAAGTCCTCCCCGGCCCCCGGCGGCGCCTGGAAGAGGCGACTCGCGTAGACCAGGCCGGAGTCCACCTCGCGGCGCTCGGGGGCGGGCAGCCCCAGCGCGGTCAGCCAGGCCGTCGCGCGGGAGGCGCGGCCCGTGGCGTCCACCACGAGGTCCGCCGTGAGGGCGCGCTCCTCGCCGCGGACGAGGACGCGTACGCCCGTCACCGCGTCGGCCGTACCGGTCAGGCCCACCGCCTCGGAGCCGTCCAGCAGCTCGATGTCCCCGTCCGCCAGGACCAGTTCGCGGATCACCCAGTCCAGCAGATCCCGCCCGGCGGGCAGCAGATACGCGGACTCGGCCCAGCGGCGGTACCAGCCGTACGGCGACAGCGCGACCATGCCCGTCGTCATCGGCACCCGCCGCACCCCGGCCGCCCGCAGCCGGGCCACCGCTCCCGGCAGCAGCTCCTCCAGCGCCCGCGCGCCGCCCGACCACAGCTGGTGCACATGCCGGGCCTGCGGGAGCCCCTTGCGCGGCTCGGGCCCGGAGGGCAGCACGTCGCGCTCGACCACCGTCACCCGCGCGCCCGTCGAGACGAGAGCGCGGGCCGCGAGCAGACCGGCGAGGGAGCCGCCGAGCACGACGGCGGACTTGCGTTCACTCATGGACGGCAGCGCTCTCTGCTGGTGCGGCGGCCGCACGGACGCGTACCGCCTCGATCTCTTCGGGACTGCGCAGGGCCCGGGACACGGCCCCGATCTCCTGGAGCAGACTCGTGGTGTCCGGACCGGTGGCCGAGGCGGCCGGTTCCGGCGTACGGGCCCTGGACTCGACGGCGTCCAGGATGCCGGCCGCCGCCGCCAGCGCCCGCGCCCGCTCGGGCGGGTGGCCGAGGGCCAGCCCGGCGGAGTACGACCGCGCGCCGAGGGCGGGGTCGATGTGCCGGGCCAGCGACAGCAGCACGTCCCGGATGAACGTCTCGCGCCGGGTCAGCCGCAGCTCGGGCGTGGCCCGCAGCACGCACGGCACGCCCTCACCGGTCGCGGACTTCAACAGCAGGTACAGCGGCCGCAGTTCGCGGTGGGCGAGCCGTACCCGCCAGCGGTCGCGGGCGTACTGTCCGGCGTGCGGCAGGATGAAGCCGACGGCGATCAGGATCGCGGACATCGCGGCGACCGGCGGCGCCAGATCGGTGCTCAGCCAGTCCACGTCCCGGCCCAGCCAGCGCGCGGTGACCGCGATCAGCTTGGCCGCGTCGAAGATCAGGTTCAGGACGTAGCCCGCGCCCAGCAGCTTCAGCCCCCACCGCAGCCAGGCGTCGAGCCCCTCCGCGCGCACCCAGTTCCACAGCAGCCGCGAGGTGATCAGGCAGGCCACCGCGTGCGCGCCGAGGTAGAGCAGGATCTCCTCGCGCATGAACGGCGTGTTCGCGTAGTAGGTGTCCAGGTCCTGCCGCCGCTCCACCGGCACGTCGGACAGCAGGAACAGCACCCACAGCAGGACGATGACCCCGCAGTACACCGACACCACCCGGTTGCGGGCCCGCCGGGTGACCGCCGAGCGGTCGGCCGGGCCGTTGCGCCAGGTGATGATCAGCAGCAGACACGAGCCACAGAACGCGGTGAGCAGCGAGTAGCACCAGGGCGCCGAGATGTTCGGCACGCCGGTCAGCCGGTTGACCCGGGCGATGGTGGACGGCGAGCAGAAGACGAAGACCCCGCACGCCAGCAGCAGCAGTCCGCCGACCGCGCGCAGCAGCGGGTCGCGCCACAGCCGGACGATCGTGGGCAGCTTGATGACGAGGGCGGCGGCGAGCACCGCCGTCGGTATCCAGAAGGAGATCGAGAAGTCCCGCAGCGAGGCCGGGTCGGCCAGGACGCGGGCGCTCACCGGGTGGCCCCGCCGCGTCCCCGGTACCCCAGGGAGCGCTGCACCGGGTCGAGGGGCGCGCCGGGCGCGGTGAGCCGGCCGCGGAAGAGCGTGGCCAGCCGGTGCCCGAAGTCGTCGGCGGCGGCCTCCTCGTCCTCGCGCGAACCGTCCCGCGCGGCCACCGTGAGCGCGAGGCTCTGCCGGCCCGGCTCACCGGCGAGCGCGCGGGCCGCCGCACCGGCCGGCGGATGATGCCGGTGCCCGGCGTGCAGATGCCACAACTCATGGCCCAGGATCACCAGTTGCTGCACGGCCTCGGCCCGCTCCTCCACGATCACCAGGTCGAAGTCCTGGAACTCCACACACAGCCCGGTGACTTCGAGCTCGTCCGGGAACCGCTCGAAGCGCAGCTCGACCGGACGGCCGTCGCGGCGCGCGCTCATCGCCTCGCACAGGGCGGCGCACAAGTCCCCTATCCCGCACACTGGTTGAGGACGCGCGTGCACGGCGGCGGCCAGGGCGGAGGCCAGCGCGCGCATCGCCCGGCGCGGCAGGCGCGGCCGCCGGGACGGCCGGAGCGGTCCGAGCCGGGCGGCCAGCCGGGCCGGCCACTCCCGCGCGCCCGCGACGACCCCCCGCGCGCCCGCGACGACCATCTGTTCCCCTTCGCACCCGCCGGTGACCGGACCGCGCACCCGCCGGTGACCGCACCGTCCGCAAACGTCAGTGGTTGCCAGGCCGTCGGAGCACCCGTCGGCCGGACCGTCCGAGCCTACGCGGACCGGTGTGTTCACGTCATGCCGATGGACCGGGTGACGGCACCTCCCGCACCGGAACCCCGCCCAGCGCATGCCCGAGCAGTGTCAGGCCCGCCTTCCCCGGCCCCGACAGCGTCGTGAACTCCGAAAGCACCGCCAGCGCGAGGGTGTTGACGCCCCGCGTGCGCAGGATGCCGTTCGGCAGGACGAACGTGTGCTGCGGGCCCACATTGTTGATGTACTGCCCCAGGTTCCAGCCGTTGAGGAAGATCTGCGCCCGGTAGGCCCGGTACGGATCGTCCTCCAGGGTCAGCCCCACCGAGGCGTCGATGTCGGCCGGCACCCAGAGCCGGAAATCGGTCCGGTACCAGGTGACGCCCTGCCGCCGCTCGGCGCGGGGGAAGTCCACGCCCTCCCAGTCGCCGTCGCGGAAGCCGGGCAGATGCCAGCCCTCGCGCTCGCCGTACAGCCCGCCGTTGTTCTGCGGCCCGCGCACCGGGTCGGGAACCCCGCCCTGGATACGCCACGTCACCTCGGGCGAGGCCCCCTTGAAGGAGGCCGACACCAGACCGCGCGCCGCCTTGTGGGTGTCGAGCGCCGCGCCGTCCTGGTCGTGCTGCATCCGCCGCACCAGCACCGACAGCACATGCCGGCCGGGCGAACGCAGCGTCTCGCGCACGGGGAAGGTGGCCGTCGCCTCCCAAGTTCCCTTGCGGATCGTGGTGTTCTTGTCCGGCACCGGCATCCGGTGGGTGCCGAGCGGCTCCCCGTCGAGCCAGGCCATCAACAGCCCCTGCGTACCGGTGCTGTAGGCGAGCGCGACCTCCTCGATGCCGGAGGAGCCGTCGAACTCGCCCCGGTACCAGACGTCTCCGTAGTGGAAGCCGTAGTCGTCGGCGAACAGCACCGGGCCGCCCCTGGGGACCGGGGTGGTGCTGTGCGAGGTGGTGCGGTCGGCGGTCTTCCAGTCGCCGTCGTCGAAGTTGGGGTCCGCCTCCGGGTTCTCCGTCCGCATCCGCCAGCCGCCCAGCTCAGGCAGCGTCACCCCGGGCACGCCGGGCAGCGTGACGGTCGTGATCAGGCTGCCGGAGAAGGTGACGCGGGTCGGCACCTTGCGCCCGTTCCACACCAGGGAGGAGATGCCGCGCGGCCCCCACACCTCCAGCATGGAGTCGGAGCCGAGATCGCCGGTGAGCCGTACCTCGGAGCCGTGCACCTCGGCGTGGCGCAGCAGTTCGGGGCCGTAGACCAGCAGGCTGCCGGAGGGGGTGTCGTACGGGAACAGCTTGACGCTCGTCGCGTCGTCCGCGAAGAGCAGCAGCAGCGGGGTCTCGCTCTCGCCCTCGGCGACCAGTACCCGGCTCAGTCCGGACGCGGGGCCCAGCGGCGCGTTGACGTGCAGCTCGTCGCCCTCGAAGGCCCAGCCGGCCTCGGGGTCGAGGCGGGTGGTGATGGGCTCCACCGGGCAGTGCAGCACCAGTTCGGCCATGTCGCCCGCGCGGCCCGCGAACAGGGCGATGTCCTGCCGTCCGGCCGTCATCCGCAGCACGGGCTGCGTCGTCGCGTACTTGAGCCTGCGCTTGCCCAGCGAGAGTTCGGTGGCGAGCATCTTCGCGTCGCGCGGCGGCACGGTGATCGGCAGCCTGCCCGCCGTGGTGGGCAGTTCGGCGGTGACCGGGTGCGCGCTGTCGTTGCGCGCCACGTACACGTGCGCACCGGTGTCCGGGTTGGTCAGGTGGTAGACCTTCAGCCCCTCCGCCTTGACCGTCTCGGCCCGCTCCAGCCGGGCGAAGTCCGGTACGCGCTGCAGGAGATGGCCGAGCTGGTGCAGCGGGGCGATCTTCTGGGTGACGTTGCGGGCCTCGTCGATCGCGGCGCCGTAGTCGTACGACGTGTAGACCACCGGCGCGGGCAGCCAGCCCCACGAGGTGCCGCCGAACGCCATGTAAATGTTGTGCAGCGTCAGCCCGTTGGCGAGGTTCGTCAGATAGAACCGGCGCTCGTACGCCGAGTCACGGGTGCGCCGCGCCTCCGCGTACCCCTTGCCGTCGAACCAGGCCCCGCCCC
The DNA here is from genome assembly GCF_040703155.1 of Streptomyces sp. NPDC005435. Classification (NCBI taxonomy): domain Bacteria; kingdom Bacillati; phylum Actinomycetota; class Actinomycetes; order Kitasatosporales; family Streptomycetaceae; genus Streptomyces; species Streptomyces sp. NPDC005435. Next base: position 204,220 of record NZ_JBEXEQ010000014.1, on the reverse strand, counting down.
ACGGGTCGAACCAGCCGCCCCCGAACTCGGGCACGAAACCGGGCGTGTGCGGCGAGGCGGAGGCCCCGCCGGTCGCACCGCCGGGCCCGAACGTCCCCCAGTCCGGCGGGTTCTGCGAGGGCGAGGGGTAGCCGTCGAAGCCGTACAGCCAACGGCCCTTCTCGCCACCGGTGTCGAAGGAGCCCGGCGCCCAATGGCCGTTTCGGCCCTTGTCGTTGTGGAAGAGGGGGACGTCGATCCCGTCGGCGCGCACCTTCTTGTACAGGTGGGACATGTAGCCCCGGCCGGTCTGCTCGGTGACGTGGGCGTCGTACTCGTTCTCGATCTGGTAGAGCAGCACCGTGCCCTTGCCGTGCGTGAACAGGTGCTCGCGGACGATCCGGTTGACGTGCGTCAGCCACTCGTCCACGTGCCGCAGATAAGCGGGGTCGGCGGTGCGCGCGCTGCCCCCGGTCACCGTGAGCCAGCCCGGGAAGCCGCCGCCGTCGGTCTCGGCGTTGATGTAGGGGCCGGGGCGCACGATGACGTACAGACCGGTCTCGGCGGCCGTGCGCAGGAACAGGTCCAGGTCGCGGACGCCGGTGAAGTCGTACTGCCCGGGCGCGGGGGAGTGGTAGTTCCAGGCGACGTAGATGCTCACGGTGTTGAAGCCGTGCGCCCGCATCTTCTGCAGCACGTCCCGCCACAGGGACGGGCTCGGCAGCCGGAAGGGGTGCATCTCGCCGGACCACACCACCAGGCGCCTGCCGTCCACCAGCAGCGAGTGCCGGTCGTACCCGACCGTGTGCCGTTCCCCGTCGGCGCGGGGCGCAGCGGGCGCCGGGCCGGTGCCGGCGGAGCGCGCCGCGTACGCCGAGGGTGCACCGGTGCCGCCGCTGCCGCCCAGGGCGAGGCCGAGCGCGGCCGAGCCGGTGAGGGCACTGAAGGTACGTCTGCTGAGCGCCAAGGTGGATCCTCCCGGGCGATCCTACGGGGCATGGGTCCGGCCATTCTCCACGCCCCGGCGACCCACAATGGACGCATGAGGATCTCGGCGCGGGCGGACTACGCGGTGCGGGCGGTGCTGGAGCTGGCCGTACGGCGGGACGACGGCCCGGTGAAGGCGGAGGAAATCGCGGGTGTCCAGGACATTCCGCACAAGTTCCTGGAGGGCATCCTCGGCGATCTGCGGCGCGCCGGAGTCGTCGACAGCAGGCGCGGCGGGGGCGGCGGTTACCGGCTGGCCCGGGACGCCGCCGCCATCACGGTCGCGGACGTCATCCGCGCGGTGGACGGCCCGATCGTCTCCGTACGCGGCGAACGCCCGACCGAACTCGCCTACACCGGCACGGCCCGCCCGCTGCTCCCGCTGTGGATCGCCCTGCGCGCCGGGGTGCGGCAGGTGCTGGAGGGCGTCACGCTCGCCGACCTCGCGGCGGACTCCCTCCCGGACCCGGTACGCGCGCTGACGGCGGAACCGGCGGCCTGGGAGAACCCGTGAACCGTGCGCACGTCAGCTACGTCAGCTGCGGCAGCTGCGTCAGCTGCGGCGCGGGTGCGTGAACAGGCCCCTCGACAACCCGCCCCCGGACAAGATCGTCATCGACGTGGCCACGGTGAACGGCTCCGGCTGTCCGCAGGGCACCGCCGCGGTGGCCGTCTCCCCGGACAACACCGCCTTCACGTCGCCCGCACCCACCCCTTCAGCGGCGCGTACAACGACGACTGGCAGGCCACCGACACCACCGACTGGGCCCAGCTGGTCTGGGCGCCCTGCGGGGTCCGGCGCAACTTCAACATCAACACCGAGCTGCGGGTGAACGCGGGGACCGCCTCGCCCGGCAAGGTGAGCTTCGTGACGATGGACTCGACGGACGGGGACATCAGCACCGTCTACCACCTGGCGTGGCAGCAGTGCCCCACGGCGGGCTGAGCGCCTGAGCGGGCCCCCGGGCGCGTCCCGTCAGACGGGCTGGCCCATCCCCGCCGCGTTCGGCCAGCTCTGCGCGCTGGGCCAGCCGGTCGCCGGGGCCGGGGTCAGCCCGGCGGGCGGGGCGGGGGCCGGGGTGCCGGGGGCCGTCATGCCGCGCACCTGGGCGGCGGTGAGACCGCCCCGGGCCGGGACACCGGGCGGGGTGGGGCCCATCGCGGCCGGGGCCATGGGCGCGGCGGGTGCCATCGCCGCCGGGGCCATCGGCTGGGGGGCCGGGGGCATCTGCGGCTGGGCCGGGACCTGCTGGGGCACGAGGGGCTGCGGCGCGAACGGCTGCTGCGGCGCCGGGAGCTGGGCCGCGGCCGGTATCTGCTGGGGCGCGGGCGGCAGCGGCGGCTGGGGGGCCGGGGGCAGTTGCTGCTGCTGCGGTACGGAGGCGGCGGGCTGCGCGGCCGGGGCCATCGGGCCCGCTTGAGCCGCCGCCGGCACCGGCATCCCGCCGCCGGCCGGCGCTGCGGCGGCGGGGAGCGGCATACCGGTGCCGGCGGCCGGGGCCGTGGGGAGCCCCGGGGAAGGAGCCGCGGCGATCGCCTGCGCGGGCAGTCGCATCCCGGCCCCGTTGGTCTCGTTGATCAGCCGGTCCACGGCCGGGGTGCCCGAGCTGTAGCCGTTGCCGGCGCTCAGTTCGGGGACGGCCGTCTTCTTCCTGGTCTCGTAGAGCACGTGCTCCAGGCCGGTCACCAGCCGGCGCACGTCCGGCTGGGGGCGCACCACGAGCCGGACGAAACGGCTGGAGGAACCGATCTTGTTGCCGCACTCGCGGACCAGCACGCCGTGCTCGGTGAGCAGCCGGTCGCGGACCACGGTGCCCTCGGCGCCCAGCGGGAGGCGCACGAAGAGGAAGTTGCCCTGCGAGGGGTAGACGGTGAGCCCCGGCAGCCCGGCCAGCTGGCTCGCCATCTCCAGTCGGTCCCGGCGCACCTGGAGCAGGCTCTGCGCGTACTCGGTGCCGTGCTCCTTCAGCATGAACACCACGTGTTCCGCGAAGGAGTTGAGGTTCCACTTGGGCAGCATCGAACGGACCTTGCCCGCGAGCGCGGGGTTGGCGACCAGATAGCCGAAGCGGATGCCGTGCAGTCCGAAGTTCTTGCCGAGGCTGCGCAGCACGATCACGTTCGGGCGCAGCATGGCCTCCTGGACGACGCTGGGCTCGGCCTCCGCGTCCGCGAACTCCAGGAAGGACTCGTCGATCACCACCAGGTCCAGGTCGGCCATCGCGTCCATGAACTGCACGATCGACTGCCGGGACAGGAAGCCGCCGTCGGGGTTGTTGGGGTTGCAGATCACGGCGACCTTGGTGCCCCGGGTGCGGATGAACTCGCCGTAGCGGGCCAGGTCGAGCGCGAAGCCGTTGGCCTCCTGGAGCGGGAACATGTCCACCCGCTTGCCCGTCTCCATCGGCTGGTCGGTCCAGCGGCCGAACGTCGGCACGGGGACCGCCAGCGACTCGCGGACCAGCAAATGGTCGATCCAGGTGATGAGTTCGGTCGAGCCGTTGCCCATCGCCACGCACTGCGGGGGGAGTTGGAGCAGCTGGCACAGCTCGGCGGTGATCGTGTCGGCGCTGCTCGGGTAGTACGTGATGATGTCCCGCAGCCGGGCCGCCATGTCCGCGAACATCTCGGGCGTCGGGAAGTACGGGTTGCACGGGATGCAGAAGTCCACCGGGCCCGCTCCGTCGCCGCCCCGCCTGAGTGCCGCCATCGAGGGGCTGTGCGCGGCGGTGCCGCGGAACAACGAGGTGACGTTGTCAGGCAAGGAAACCTCCGTCGAAGGGCGGCCCGTGGGGACAGGGGCCACTCATGCATACGGAACTGACGGGGGTGGCGTTCAACTCCGCCGCCACGTGAGCCACTTCACTCCGCCGACGCGGCGCCTCCCCCGAATGCCCCCCGATCGAACACGGCGCGCGGGAACTCGGCCGGTCCCGCACGAAACCTTCACAGCCGCGCCTAGGAACGTGACCCCGCTGGAATCTAGTCTTCCCGCGACATGGACTACTGCCACCCGTGCCGACGGCACCTCAACGGCGCCCTGGCCTGCCCAGGCTGCGGCGCCCCCGCGCCCTCCGCCGTCGCGCCCGTGGACGTGAGCGTCGCCCCGGCCCCGGTGGGGGCGGCTCCCTACGGGACGGCGGCGGCCCCGGACCCCTACGGGACGGCACCTCAGGGACACGCCGGCGCGGCACCCCAGGCCGGGCAGCCCGCCCAGGCCGCCCAGGCCGTTCAGGGACCCGCCACGCCTGCGGCCCCTCTCCCCCCGGAGCCGTCCGCCCAGGTCAGGGTCCCCCGGCAGGCCGACCGCCGTGCCGAGCCCGCCGCCCACGAGGGCGCGGAAGGGTCGTACGGACCCACCGGGGACACCGCCTCCGGGCCCGGCCCCGACGACCGCGTCCTCGACGACCGCCTCCCCGACGGCGACCCCGACACCGTCCCGGACGACGACGACGACTTCGACGCGGACCCCGACTCCGACCTCAGCCGCCGCGACCGCAAGGCCGCCGCGCACCGGCGCCGCCGGCGCCGTACCGTCCTGATCGCCACGGGATTCGTCCTGGCGGCGGGCGCGCTGAGCCTCGCCGAGCTCGGCACCGACGCGCCCTTCTCCACAGACCGCCCCGCCGCCTCCGGTGACGCCACCCCGGACGGCGGCGCGGGCTCGGCCCGGCCGGACCCCACGGCCACGGTCCCCCGGGGCACCGCGGGCGCCGGAGCCGGTCACGCCTCGGCGTCGGCCTCCCCGGACGCCTCGCCCTCCACGTCCGCCTCCAAGACGCCCAAGGACAAGGCGTCCAAGTCCGCCGAGGCCCCCGCCGAGGTCACGCAGGCCGCCACCACGGCACCGGCCGCCCAGGCCCCGGCCCCCACCGGCCCGCCCCCCGCGCGCCCGACGGCCACCCCGACCCACAGCGACCCGGCTCCCGCCCCCACCTCGACCCCGGAGCCGACCAAGTCCTGCGACCGCTTCCTGTGGTGGTGCACCTGACCCGATTCCCCGCACTTGACTGCTAAATTGACGGCAAATCGGTCATATCAGCCTGCCGTGCATCAGGGGAGTCAAGGTGGACTACGCCGTGTCCTTCGGAGCCGGCATGGGCATCGGCGTCCTGTACGCGCTCCTCCGGGTCACGCCGCCCGCGCCGCCGTTCCTCTGCCTCATGGGGCTCGCGGGCATGCTGATCGGCTACGCCGCACCCGGGTGGGTGTCGTGAACCGGGCCTGGTGGCGCGCGCTGGCGCAGTCCGTCGCGGTGGGTGTCCTCGCCGGTTTCCTGTACTGGCTCATGGGCGTCCGCTCACCCGCCCCGCCCTGGGTCGCCCTGGCCGGCCTGCTCGGCATCCTCGCCGGGGAGGCCGCCACCCGCCGTCTCCGGAGCCGCTTCGGCGACCGCCGCGAGGACGCGGCCCGGAAGTCCTAGCCCTCCCGCGCCCCCGGCTCCTCCGGCGCCCCCGGCCCCTCCCGCGTTCCCGGCGGCAGCAGATGCCGTACCACCGGCGTACCGTCGGCCAACTCCCGCGCCCGCTCGACCAGTTCCGCGTCGTACCCCGTGATCCGCCCCTCGTGCTGGCGCAGATGCTCGCCCCAGGACGGGACCTCGAAGACCTCGATCCAGGTGCCGGGGTCCTCCAGGGCGCGGAAGAGCCCCCAGCGCGAGGCGCCGGTGCGGCGGCGGGAGACGGAGAGGGCGGACATCGCCGTACGGAAGGCGGGCACGCGGTCGTCGGGGACGCGGTACGACACCTCCACGAGGACGGGCCCCTCCGCCGCCTCGGCCGGGGTCAGGGTGAGCGCGGGCTCGGGCCAGGGGGCGACGATGGTCCGGTCGAGGGTGCCGGTGACCTTGTGGACCGGCCACCACAGCAGCGACGCGCAGCCGAGCAGCAGCAGGGCCGCGGCGGCCAGCAGCGTCGGCGGGACGCCGGCCTCGTTCGCGATCACCCCCCACACCAGCGTGCCGATGCCCTGGCCGCCCATGAACACCATCAGGTAGACGGCGAGCGCGCGGGCCCGCACCCAGGAGGGCAGCGCGAGCTGGAGGGTGGTGTTGAGGGTGGACAGCGCGTACAGCCAGCCCACGCCGGTGAGGACCAGCAGCGCGGCCACGGCCCAGGGCTCGCGCAGCACGGCCGCCGCCGCGGTGCCGGCCGCGAAGGCGCAGGTGCTCAGCGCGAGCAGGACGTTGGTCCCGAGCGCGGTGCGCACCCGTTTGATCGTCACGGCCCCGACGATCGCGCCGACCCCCAGCGCGGCCAGCAGCAGCCCGTACCCGCCCGCGCTCAGCCCGAGCCGGGACGAGGAGACCACGGGCAGCAGGCCCCACAGCGCGGAGGCGGGGAGGACGAAGAGCGCCGAGCGCAGCATCACCCGGCGCACCCCCGGCGCGTGCCGCACGTACCGCAGGCCCGACTCCAGGGCCGGGCGCAGCCGCTCCGGGGTTCCGGCCGTGGTCCGCGTCCGCCGCCACAGCGCCAGCGCGGCCACCACGCCGAGGAAGGAGACGGAGTTGATGCCGAACACGACGGCGGGCCCGGTCAGCGCGACGATCACCCCCGCCGCGGCCGGTCCGACGGCCCGCGCGATGTTGACGTTGAGGCTGCCGAGCGCGGCGGCGGCCGGGATCTGCGCGCGCGGCACCAGCTCGGGCTGGATCGCCTGCCACCCCGGACCCATGAGCGCGCTGCCGCACCCCATCGCGAAGGTCAGGGTGATCAGCACCGCCGGGGTCGTCAGCCCGGCGGCCGTGAGCACGGTGAGCACCCCGCTGAGCGCCGCCATCACCGCCGAGAGCGTGATGAGCAGCGTCCGCCGGTCCAGCACGTCGGAGAGCACGCCCGCCGGGAGCGACAGGAAGAGCACCGGCAGCAGCGAGGCCGCCTGCACCGCCGAGGTCAGGACGGCCGCGTTCGGCTGGTGCACGAGCATCCACTGGGCGCCGACGGTCTGCATCCAGGTGCCCACGTTGGAGCCGAGCTGCGCCAGCCACAGCGAGCGGAAGACGCGGGCGGACAGCGGCGCCCACGAGGAGGGCCCGCGTGCCGCCGGCTTCCCGGCGGCAGGTGCTGAGGACATGGCTGCTTCCTTCGGTGCGTTCCTTCGGTGCGCCGGACCGGCGGGGCCGTGGACCGCCGTCGCCCATACGCTGCCCCAGCGGCACCGGCCGCGCACCCCGGGGCGTACGGGCCCGTGACGGCACGCGCACCCCGCCTCCGCCCGCCGTCGCCACCCCGTACCACCCCCGTGCCATCGGCCATCCGGGGTATCGGTGACACCAACCGGCGCCCGGCACGGTTGAGTCGAAGAGGTACATCTCGCCGTACACGACCTCGTGGAGCGCCCCGCACGGGGAGAGGGCGTCGGCAGCGGCTCAATGGAGGAGAACGGATGAGTCAGGAGATCACCGTCCAGGGCACGGTCGCCGAGGGCTTCGAGGCGGTACGCGAGGAGTTCGCCGCCTTCGTCTCCGGTGAACGCCCGGACTACGAAGGTCAGTTGTGCGCCTATGTGCACGGCAGGCAGGTCGTCGACCTGTGGGCGGGCGACGGCGTCGACGGGAGCACGCTGTACGGCGTGTACTCGTCCACCAAGGGCGCCGCCCATCTCGTCGTGGCCCTGCTGGTGCAGGACGGCACGCTGGAACTGGACCGCAAAGTCACGTACTACTGGCCGGAGTTCGGCGTCGAGGGCAAGGGCGCGCTCACCCTGCGCGAGCTGCTGGCCCACCGCGCCGGACTGATCGGCACGGACACCGGGTTCAGCCCGGCCGAGCTGGCCGACGACCGGGCGCTGGCCGAACGCCTGGCCGATCAGCGGCCGTTCTGGCGGCCCGGCACCGCCTTCGGCTACCACGCGGTGGTGATCGGCGCCCTCACCGGCGAGGTCGCCCGGCGCGCGACCGGCCGTACGCTCCAGGAGCTGTACGAGGAGCGGGTCCGCGTCCCCTATGGGCTCGACTTCCACCTGGGCCTGCCCGCCTCCCGCGAGCCCCGCTTCCGCAGCACCCAGCCGATGGTGCTCACCCCGGTGCAGCAGGCGGAGTACGACGCCCAGCCCTCGGGACCGCACACCCTGGAGGCCATCGCCTACAACCAGCACGCCGCCGAGCCCACCGACCTCGAATCCGTGCCCAACGACCGCACCCTGCGCGCCAGAGGACCCGCCTCCATCGGCGGTGTCGCCTCGGCGCGCGGTCTCGCCGGGATGTACGCGGCGATGATCAGCGAGGTGGACGAGAAGGCGCCGCTGCTGAAGGCGGACACGGTCGCGGAGTTCGGCCAGCCGCACTCGGTGGGCTACGACCTGGTCGGCCGCGTCCACAAGACGTTCGGCCTCGGCTTCCAGATCACCGCCGACACCCACTACCCCTTCCTCGGCGCGGGCACGATCGGGCACAGCGGAGCCGCCGGCTCCCAGGCCTTCGCGGACCCGCGCGCCGGCCTCGCCTACGGCTACACCCGCCGCCGCTTCGCCTACCCCGGCGGCGCGGCCCCGGAGAACGACCGCCTGGTGGCGGCGGTGCACCGGGCGGCGCTGGGGCTCTGACACCGGCGAGGACCGCGCGGCGAGGACCGCACGGCGAGACCCGCACGGCGAGACCCGCACGCCGAAGGCCGCACCCCACGTCCAGGGGTGCGGCCTTCGGTGCGTACCGGCGCAGGGCTCAGAGCTTGACGACCATCTTGCCGATGTTGTCGCCGCGCAGCAGGCCGAGGAACGCGGAGACCGCGTTGTCGATGCCGTCCACGACCGTCTCGCCGTACTTCAGCTCGCCCGAGGCGACCCAGGGGCCGACCTCGCGGACGAACTCGGGCTGGAGGTCGTAGTGGTCGCCGACGAGGAAGCCCTCCATGCGGCCCCGGGTCTGGATCAGCCGGGCGAGGTTGTTCGGGCCGGGGGCGGGCTCGGTGTTGTTGTAGACCGAGATCATGCCGCAGATGGCGATCCGGCCGTGCAGCCGCAGCGAGCCGAGGGCGGCCTGGAGGTGGTCGCCGCCGACGTTGTCGAAGTAGACGTCGATGCCGTCCGGGGCGGCCGCGCGCAGCTGCTCGCTCACCGGCCCGTCCTTGTAGTTGAACGCGGCGTCGAAGCCGTACTCGTCCACCAGGAGCCGCACCTTCTCGTCGGACCCGGCCGAGCCGATGACCCGGGAGGCGCCCTTCAGCCGGGCGATCTGCCCGACCTCGCTGCCCACGGCACCGGCGGCGCCCGAGACGAAGACGGTGTCGCCCTCCTTGAAGCCGGCCACGCGCAGCAGACCGGCGTACGCGGTCAGGCCGGTCATGCCGAGGACGCCGAGGTAGGCGGAGAGCGGCGCGGCCTCCGGGTCCACCTTGGCGGCGCTCTTGGCGTCCACCGCCGCGTACTCGCGCCAGCCGAGGAAGTGCAGCAGATGGTCCCCGACCTCGACGCCCTCGGCGTTGGAGGCGACGACCACGCCGACGGCCCCGCCCTGCATGGGCTCACCGAGGGCGAAGGGCTCGGCGTAGGACTTCGCGGCCGACATCCTGCCACGCATATACGGGTCCACCGAGAGGTACTCGTTGCGTACCAGGACCTGGCCCTCGCCGGGCACCGGCAGGGGGACCTCGACCAGCGCGAAGTCCTCGGGCTTCGGCCAGCCGACCGGACGGCTCAGCAGATGCCACTCGCGGCTGACGGCGGGCAGGGCGGGGGAGTCGGACATGAGGGGCTGACCTTCTTCCAGAATGCTTCAGTACCTGAAATAATCATGCGCCTCAATATTTCATGATGTCAAGTAACGCGGTATCCTGGACCGCATGTCTCCCTCGTCCGCACCCTCCACTCCGTCGAAGAACCGCCCCGCCGACCCCCTGACGACGGAGGTCGTCGAGCTGATCGGTGACGTCGTGGCCCGCTTCTACGCGGACTACGAGGAAGCGGCGGCCGCTCACGCCCTCACCGGCCCGCAGGCCCGTCTGCTCAGCCTGCTCGCGCTGGAACCGCTGCCGATGCGCCGCCTCGCCCAGCGGCTCAAGTGCGAGCCGTCGAACGTCACCGGGATCGTGGACCGCCTGGAGTCGCGCGGCCTGGTCGAGCGCCGCCCCGACAGCGGCGACCGCCGGGTCAAGCTCGCCGCCGCCACCGAGGAGGGGCTCAGCGTCGCCCGCGACCTGCGCGAGGGCCTGCGCTTCGCCCGCGAACCGCTCGCCGGGCTCTCGGACGAGGAGCGGGGCTCGCTGCGGGACCTGCTGCGCCGGATGCTCTCGGCCTGATCCGGGCTCGGCCCGGCGGCCCCCGTTGGGTAAAGTCCTCGCCATGCGCGATCTCGGGGTGGGGTTCCGTCATCTGCTGCGCGGCCAGCGCTGGGTGACCCGGAACGGCGGACGGTACGGCTTCGGGCTGCTGCCCGGCCTGATCACCCTCGTCCTCTACACGGCCGCGCTCGTCGCGCTCGCCCTGTGGGGGTACGACGGCGTCGCCTGGGCGACCCCGTTCGCCGACGACTGGTCGAGCCCCTGGCAGGAACTCTTCCGGGACCTCCTCGCCGTCGTCCTCTTCGCCCTCGCCCTGCTGCTCGCGGTCCTCACCTTCACCGCGGTCACCCTGCTGGTCGGCCAGCCCTTCTACGAGAGCCTCTCCGAGCGGTGCGACGAGGACGTCTCGCCCGACGGCATCGCGCCCCGCTCCGACCTGCCCCTGTGGCGCGAGCTGTGGATCTCGGCCCGCGACAGCCTGCGGGTGCTGGCGCGCGCCTGTGTGTGGGGCGTGCTGCTCTTCGCGCTCGGCTTCCTGCCCGTGGTCGGCCAGACCGTGGTCCCGGTCCTCGGCTTCTTCGTCACCGGCTTCTTCCTCACCGAGGAACTGGCCGCCGTCGCCCTCCAGCGCCGGGGCCTGGACCTGCGCGCCCGCCTCGCTCTGCTGCGCTCCCGCAAGAGCCTGGTGTGGGGCTTCGGCGTCCCGCTCGGCCTCGCCTTCCTGGTCCCGGTCGTGGCCGTCTTCCTGATGCCGGGCGCCGTCGCCGGCGCCACCCTCCTCGCCCGCGACCTCCTCGGCGAGGAGACCACCGAGGACGGCCCCGGGCAGGAGCAGCCGGAGCAGCCCGGGACGGACCGCCCGGTCACCGCCTGAGCGGCCCGGGGTGAAGTCGGGGGCTTGTGTGAAAGGTTCGTACGGAACCACGCCCGCACCCCCCGCGGACCGCCCCCGCACCGCCCCCGCCGGTTACCGTCGGAGGCGGGACACGTCCCGCGACGAGCAGCCCCGGTCCGGAACCTGACGGCTGGACCGGGGCTCGTCGCAGCACCGGCGCGCCTCCCTCAGAGGATCTCCTCGTCCGTCGTGCGGGCGTGCTCCGGCGTCGGCGCGTCGATCCGTCCCGGGCGCCCCTGGATGGCGGGATCGCCCGCGTTCACCACGCCCACCGGTTCGCCGTTCTCCATGACGACGGCCTGCCGCACGGAGTGCTCGCGCATCCGCTGGGTGACGACGTCGAGACCGTCCTCGACGTCCACGACCACGAGGTCCTCCTGGACCGCCTCGCCCATGGTCAGATGTTCCGCGTCGGCGCCGTCCGCGAGCACCCCGCTGAGCAGGTCGTGGTCGCTGACCAGCCCGACCGGGTTCCCGTCCGCGACGACGAGCACGACGTCGATCCCGTCGTCCCGCATCGTCCGGGCCACCGATGTCACCGAGTCACCGCTGTCGGCGGTCGTCGGGTTCCCCGTCATGACCTCGCGCAGAGTGTTGTCCATCTCCGGCCCCTCTCACAGACGCGTACGACGTGGTCCGCCACCCCGGGTACCCCGTCGCGCGCTCCCGATCCCACCGGTTCCGCGCCCGATGCCGGCCGGTCAGCCCGCCGAGAAGCCGTACACCGTCTCCGAGCGGTAGACCTCGCCCGGGTCCAGCCGGGTGGTGGGGAAGTCCGGGCGGTTGGGGGAGTCGGGGTAGTGCTGGGTCTCCAGGGCGATGCCCTCGCCGGGGGCGAGGGGGGCGCCCAGGTGGTCGGCGGTGTAGAGCTGGAGGCCGGGTTCGGTGGTCGACACCGTGAGGGTGCGGCCCGAGGCCGGGTCGTGCAGCTCGGCCACCTCCTCGGCGGCCGGCGTGACGCCCTTGTCCAGCACGAAGTTGTGGTCGTAGCCCGACCCCGTCTTGCGGGCGGCGCGGAAGTCGAAGCGGGTGCCGGTCACGTCCAGCGGATCGCCCTCGGGGATCAGGCCGGCGTCCACCGGGGTGTACCGGGAGGCGGCGAGCCGCAGCTCGTGGCCGCCCGCGTGGCCCGCACCCGGGCCGCCCAGGTTCCAGTACGAGTGATTGGTCAGGTTCACGACCGTCGGCGCGTCGGTCACCGCCTCGTAGGCGATCCGCAGCGCGCCGGAGGCGTCCAGCGTGTACGTGACGGTCACCTCAAGGCGCCCCGGGAAGCCCTCCTCGCCGTCCGGGCTGACCCGGCTCAGGCGCACCCCGTGCTCCACCGGCTCCACGTCCCACACCCGCCGGTCGAAGCCGTGCTCGCCGCCGTGCAGCGAGTTGGGGCCGTTGTTGCGCGCCAGCGTGTACGTGCGCCCGTCCAGTGGGAAACGGCCGCCCGCGATGCGGTTGGCGTACCGCCCGACCAGGGCGCCCAGATACGGCCCCCGGTGCGTCAGATAGTCCTCCAGGGAGCCGAATCCCAGCACCACGTCCGCCGGGCGTCCCTCCCGGTCGGGGGTCTCGACGGACTGCACGATCCCGCCGTACGACAGCACCCGCACCCGCACTCCGCCGCGCTCCAGCGTCCAGCGGTGCACCGGGGCCCCGTCGGAAAGTGTGCCGAAAAGTTCGCCCATGTGGGAAACCTTAGGTCAAGGTCGCTCCGCCGTGACCGTGCGGTACGCGATCTCCGCGAGCCTGGCCTGACCGCTGCGGCTCGGGTGGAACCAGTCCCAGCGGCTGAGCTGGCCGGTGCCGAAGCGGTAGTCGAAGACCGCGTTGCCGTCGAACCGGCAGCGCGGGTCGGTCGCGCAGACCTCCTTCAGCGCCGTGTTGTAGTCCTCCACCCGCCGCTGGACCTTCTCGCGCCGCTCGGTGGCCGCCGCCGTCAGGTCGTCGGCGCCGCCCAGCATCGACGGGCAGATGCCGAGCTTCCACACCTGCCTGCCGAGCGGGTCCGTGCGCCCCTTCGACCACAGCCGCTGGAGATTGGGCACGCTCGCGACGTACACCTGCGTCTTCGGCAGCGTCGTCCGCAGCGTGCGCAGGGACTTGGCGAAGTCCGCGCGGAACTCCTTCACCGGGGTCATCGCGGACACCGAGGCACGGCACGCGTCGTTGGCCCCGACCATCACCGTCACCAGCTCGGGCCTGCGGGAAGCGGCCCGGGCCAGCTGGCCGGGCAGGTCGGCCATGCGGGCGCCGGTCACCGCGTAGTTCCAGCTGTACTTCGCCGCCTTCGCGGGCCCCAGCAGCCGCACCGCGAGGCTGTCCACCCCGGCGTCGCTGCCGGTCGCCCAGGACACCTCCGGGCAGTCGGAGAAGACCGCGCACGCGTCGAAACCCCGGGTGATGGAGTCCCCGACGGCGGCGATCGAGTCCGGGCTGCGGTCCCACACCGGGGCGGGTCTGGCGGGGGCCCGGGACACGCCCGTGGCCGCGTGATCACCCCGGATGGAGTCACAACCCGTCGCCAGCAGGGCCGCCGTCAGCACCGCGACGGCGGCCCGTGCCCGGTGGCCTCGCTTCCGCATCCTGACTGTTCCCCTCGCTCGTCGGTGCAGCTCCGGCAGGTGCTCCCCCTCCATGACAACGTGCCGGAGTTCCCGCCCGGTCACCCCGGGAACGGCTCGGCCCCGTACAAGCGTCCCCCTGGGTGAATGGCGACGGTTTCCTGGCACCGGGACCGACGGTACGTCACACTCCTTGCACCGCCGCACGGTAGCCTCGCCCTCAACGCGGCCGTCGCCCCACTGCCGCCCAGTCAGTCCGCAAGATGTCCCGCTCAGCCCGGAGGTTCCGGTGACGACACGTGGAGTTCTGTACGTGCACTCCGCGCCGCGCGCGCTGTGCCCGCATGTCGAGTGGGCCGTCGCCGGGGTGCTCGGCACGCGCGTCAACCTCGACTGGATCCGGCAGCCCGCCGCCCCCGGCACCTGGCGCTCGGAGTTCTCCTGGAAGGCCGAGGCCGGCACCGCCTCCAAGCTCGCCTCCGCGCTGCGCGGCTGGCAGATGCTCCGCTTCGAGGTCACCGCCGAGCCCAGCGCCACCGCCGAGGGCGAGCGCTACAGCTGCACCCCCGACCTCGGCATCTTCCACGCCGTCACCGGCATCCACGGCGACATCCTCATCCCCGAGGACCGGCTGCGCGCGGCCCTGCTGCGCAGCAAGCACGGCGAGAGCGAGCTGGAGTCCGAACTCACCAAGCTCCTCGGCAAGCCCTGGGACGACGAGCTGGAACCCTTCCGCTACGCGGGCGAGGGCGCCCCGGTCCGCTGGCTGCACCAGGTGGTCTGAACCGGCCCTCGGACGCCGGAGGCGTGCCCGGCCTTGACCGAACCTTGATCAACATGTCCGAGTAACCACACTATTTTTACCGGGACTTGATCACAAGTGGATCACGGTGACCGGGGGTCGCTTCCACGCGATCTTCACGGTGGGTGAAGCTGGACCGGCCTCAGGGCATGTCAGGTCCCGTGCCGGGCCGGTGCGGGCTTTCCCCGGTCAGAGAGCACGCACCCATGCCCATCGGCTTCCACGCCGCCGTGTTCGGCTACCGCCGGCGCAGGCCGGTCCTCCAGGACCTCACCCTCACCTTCCCGCCCGGCCGGACCGTGTTCCTCGGCCCCAACGGGGCGGGCAAGTCGACGGTCCTCTCGCTGGCCGCCTCGGTGCTGCGCCCGCAGTCCGGCACCGTCACCTACGACGGGCTGCGGACCGACCGGCGCGGCGACCTCGCCGCGTACCGAGGGCGCATCGCGTGGCTGCCCCAGCGGATCGAGTCCGTCCCCCGGCTCACCGCCCGCGAACAGGTCGCCTACGTCGGCTGGCTGAAGGGCATGAACCGCCGCGACGCCTGGGACGCCGCCCTCGGCGCCCTCCAGCGGGTCGAACTGGCGGACTTCGCCGGCCGGAAGGTCCAGCAGCTCTCCGGCGGGCAGCAACGCCGGGTCGGCATCGCGCAGTCACTGGTGCACGACGCCGAGGTCCTCCTGCTCGACGAGCCGACCGCCGGCATGGACCCGCGCCAGCGACGCGTCTTCCACGAGATCCTCGCCGGACTCGACCGGCACGTCCTGCTCTCCACCCACGACGTCGCCGACCTGGAGGACACCTACGACCACGTCGTCGTGCTCGACGGCGGCACCGTCCGCTTCGCCGGCCCCGTACGCGAGTTCCACGCCCTGGCCCCGCCCGGCACCACGCCCGCCCGCCTCGCGGAGGCGGCCTACTACGCCACCGTCCGGGACGAGGAGACCGCATGCGCCTGACGACAGCGCTGCGCACCACCGGCGTCGTCTGGGTCGCGCCCCTGGTCCTCGCCTGGGTGTGGCTCGTGAGCGCGCACGAGGCCGCGCACGACCCGGCCTACTGGGCGGGCAACACCGCCCTCGTCGGACACACCCTCCCCTTCTACGCCCCCGCCTGCGCGGCCTTCGCCGCATGGGAGGCCGGACGGCTGAGACGAGCCGGCGTCCAGGGCCTCGCGCCGGTGCGCGGCCGCTACGCCATCGCGGCCGGCGTGCTGTGGCCCGTCGCCCTCCTCGGGGTGGCGGCGGTCACGGTGTGCCTGCTGACCGTGCGCCTGGCGACCGGCGCGGCCCACGACTGGCCGCACCCCGGCGTGCTGGCCATGGCCGGGTACCTGATCGTCGTCCACACCGTCCTGGGCTACGGGCTCGGCACGGTGCTGCCGCGAATCCTGGCCACCCCGCTGATCCTCGTCGTCGACTATCTGTGCCTCGTCATGCCCGTCACGGTCGTCCACCCGATGTGGCTGCGCGAACTCACCGGCTGGCTCGACGCCCCCTCCGGCGACCTCACCACCACCGTGAACCCGGTGGCGCTCGCCGTACCGGCGGTGCTCGCCACGGGCGTCCTGGCCGCCGTCCTGGCCAGTGCCGGGATCGCCCGGTGGCGGCGCCCCCGGGCCCTGCGCGCCGGTGCCGCGGCCGCCGCGTCCCTGGTCTGCCTGAGCGTGTTCACGGTCGCGGCCGCGCTGCCCGTGCGCGACTGGAAGGGCGACCCGCCGCCGCACCCCCGTACCGACGCCCCCGTGTGCACGGGCGAGGCCCCCAGGATCTGCGTCCCCGTGGAGGCGGCCGACCGCCTGGAGCCGCTGTCCCGCGCCGCGAAGGAGGTCGTGCCGCGGCTGGCCGGCGCGGGCCTGGAACGGCCGGAGCAGCTCGCGTTCGTCTCCGAGGCGGCCCCCGTAGGCGCGCGGACGTGGCGGCTGTCCCTCTACGCGGACATGAGCGACGCGGACCTGCGGGCGAGCGTCGCGGCGGCGGCACTGCCCCCGCTCCCGGCGTGCCCCACCACTTCCGACGTACGCACCGGCCACGCGGGCACGCTCGCCGCCTGGCTCATGGTCAGGGCGGGCCTGGGAGCCGACGAGATCCGGAACCAGCGCGGCCAGAAGCTCGCGACCGACCCCCAGGTGATGTCCGTGGTGAAGAGGCAGACGAAGCGGTCCTCCGGCGAGCAACTCGCCTGGTTCCAGCGCAATGTGACGCTGCTTCAGCACTGCGCGCCCGCCCCCGAGACCCTGCCGGCCGGTGCCGGGAAGGGGGCGTGATCCGATGCGCCTGTGGCTGACGACCCGGCGGTACCCGGTGCTCGCCGCCGCCCTCGCCGCCTGCGCCGCGCTGACCGCCGCGGCCGGTGACACGCGGGTCGACCTTCCCTCGCTGGGCGGCGCCGCCGCCCGGCCCCTGGTGCTCTTCGCCCCGCTGCTCGTCTGCACGGGGCTGGCGTTCTGCCTCGGCAGCAGGCTCCCGGGCGCCGAGGCCTCGGGGAGCCGTTCCGTCGCCCGCCTCGACCAGGGGCTGGTCCTGGGCACCGTCCTGCTCACGGCCGTCGTGGCGTACGCCGTCGCGGTGCTCCTCGACGCCCCGGCCGCCCACACGGTCGGGCGGAACACCGCGTTCCTGGCCGGCCTGATGCTCTGCGTGCGCCGACTGGCGGGCCTTCAGGCAGCGGCCGTCGCCCCCGTCGCCTGGGTCATCACGGTGATGCTCGTCGGCGACTCCGGCGCCAACGGACAGCCGTACCCCTGGACGGTCGTCCTCCTGCCCCCGGACCACCTGCCCGCCGCCGTCGCGGCCGCCGCGACCCTGGCCCTCGGCCTCGCCCTGGCCCCGGCCGCCCCGCTGCTCCGCGACGCCGGCTGACCCGGCGCGGACGTCCACGGACGAACGCCGACGGCCCGGTCTCCGCGAGCGGAGACCGGGCCGTCGGGGTCCTGCGGCGGCTCAGATCGTCCTGAACGCCAGGACCACGTTGTGACCGCCGAAGCCGAACGAGTCGTTCAGCACGGCGATACGGCCCTCGGGGAGCGCGCGCGGCTCGCCGACGACGACGTCCGCGTTGACCTCGGGGTCCAGCTCCGTGACGTTGATGGTCGGCGGGGCCGTGCGGTTGACCAGCGCCAGGATCGACGCGACGGTCTCGACACCGCCCGCGCCGCCCAGGAGGTGACCGGTCATCGACTTGGTCGCGGAGATCGCCATGTGGTCGACGTCGTCGCCGAACACCTTGCGCAGCGCCTTGATCTCGGCCACGTCGCCCTGCGGCGTCGAGGTGGCGTGCGCGTTGACGTGCACGACCTCCGACGGCTTCAGGTCGGTCGAGTCCAGCAGGTTCTGCAGGGCGTGCGCGATGCCGTTGCCCGAGGGCTCGGGCTGCGTGATGTGGTGGGCGTCGGCGGAGACACCCTGGCCGACCGCCTCGACGTAGATCCGGGCACCGCGCGCCTTGGCGTGCTCCTCGGACTCCAGCACGATCACACCGGCGCCCTCGCCGAGCACGAAGCCGTCACGGCCCGCGTCGTAGGGGCGCGAGGCACCCTGGGGGTCGTCGTTGTTCTTGGACATCGCCATCATGTTGCCGAAGGCGGCGATGGGAAGCGGGTGGATGGCGGCCTCGGTACCACCGGCCACGACCACGTCCGCACGCCCGGTGCGAATCATCTCGATCGCGTACCCGATGGCCTCCGCGCCCGAGGCGCAGGCCGACACGGGGGTGTGCACACCGGCGCGGGCACCCAGCTCGATACCGACGTTGGCCGCCGGGGAGTTGGGCATCAGCATCGGTACGGTGTGCGGGGAGACGCGGCGTACGCCCTTCTCCCTGAGTACGTCGTACTGGTCCAGCAGGGTCGTCACACCGCCGATGCCGGAGGCGATGACCGCGCCGAGCCGGTCGGGGTTGACGGCCTGGTCCTCGCCCGCCTTGGCGGTGAAACCGGCGTCCTGCCAGGCCTCCTTGGCCGCGATCAGCGCGAACTGCGCCGAGCGGTCCAGCTTGCGGGCCTGCGGGCGGGGGATGATCTCGCCGGGCTCGACCGCGACACGCGCGGCGATCTTGACGGGCAGCTCCTCCGCCCACTCCTCCGTCAGGCGGCCGACGCCGGACCGGCCGGCGAGCAGGGCCTCCCAGGTGGAGGGCACGTCGCCACCCAGCGGTGTGGTTGCGCCGATACCGGTGACGACCACGGTGCGATTGGTCGGGCTCACGGGAATTCTTTCTCCAACGATGCGGGAATGTACGGCGCCACCGCCGGGTGGCGGGGCCTTGCGGTCTCAGGGCCCGACGGCCGTGAGACCTACGAGCCTCAGGCCTGGTGCTTGAGGATGTAGTCGGTGGCGTCACCGACGGTCTTGAGGTTCTTGACGTCCTCGTCCGGGATCTTCACGTCGAAGCGCTCTTCGGCGGCGACGACGACCTCGACCATGGACAGCGAGTCGACGTCGAGGTCGTCGGTGAAGGACTTGTCCAGCTGGACGTCCTCGGTGGGGATACCGGCGATCTCGTTCACGATCTCGGCAAGGCCCGCGACGATCTCTTCCTGGGTGGCGGCCATGTCAGGCGCTCCTTCTTCGATGTTCAGACAGTAAGTGGCATTTTCCCCGCAGCGGACCGGTGGTCCGGCACGGAGTGCCTAGGGGAGGGTAACGACCGTGGCGGCGTAGACCAGACCCGCCCCGAATCCGATGACGAGCGCCGTGTCGCCGCTCTTGGCCTCGCCGGTCGCCAGAAGCCGCTCCATCGCGAGCGGGATCGACGCGGCCGAGGTGTTGCCGGTGGTGCGGATGTCACGGGCGACCGTGACGTGCTCCGGCAGCTTGAGGGTCTTCACCATCGAGTCGATGATCCGCACATTGGCCTGGTGCGGGATGAAGACGTCCAGGTCGTCCGAGGTGATCCCGGCCGCGTCCAGCGCCTGCTGGGCGACCTTCGCCATCTCGAACACGGCCCAGCGGAAGACCGCCTGGCCCTCCTGCGTGATCGCGGGGAACTTGACGTTCCCCTCGCTGTCCAGGGGGAGTTCGGCGACGTCACCGATCGCGAAGCGGTCCCACGGGACGGTCTGCTTGATGGTGCCGGCCTTGTCGCCCTCCGAGCCCCACACCGTGGGGCCGATGGCGGGCTCCTCGGACGGGCCGACCACGACCGCGCCCGCGCCGTCGCCGAACAGGAAGGCCGTCGCGCGGTCCTCCAGGTCGGTCAGGTCGCTCAGCCGCTCCACGCCGATGACGAGCACGTACTCGGCGGAACCCTCCACCACCATGCCCTTGGCGAGGGTCAGGCCGTAGCCGAAGCCCGCGCAGCCCGCCGAGATGTCGAACGCGGCGGCCTTGTCGGTGCCCAGCTTGTGCGCGATCTCGGTGGCCACGGCCGGGGTCTGGCTGAAGTGCGAGACCGTGGAGACCACCACGGCGCCGATCCGGTCGGCGTCGATGCCCGAGTCGGCGATGGCCTTGCCCGCCGCCTCGACCGACATCGCGGCGACCGTCTCCTCGGGGCCCGCCCAGTGCCGGGTCTCGATGCCGGAGCGGGAGCGGATCCACTCGTCGGAGGAGTCGATCTTCTCCAGGATCACCTCGTTGGGCACCACCCGGGTCGGCCGGTAACCGCCGACACCGAGGATGCGCGCGTACGGGGCGCCCTTGCTGGGCCTGATCTTCGCCATTGCCATGGGCTCCTTCTCAGACACCCGCCGCGTCGGCGGCAGGAGTCACGGTCTCGGCGATGAGCGCGCGCGCCGCGTCGAGGTCTTCGGGGGTCTTCAGCGCCAGCGTCCGCACGCCCGGCAGGGCCCGCTTGGCCAGGCCGGTCAGGGTGCCGCCCGGGCACACCTCGATCAGCGCGGTGACGCCGAGTTCCTTGAAGGTCTCCATGCACAGGTCCCAGCGGACCGGGTTGGCGACCTGGCCGACCAGCCGCTGAAGCACCTCGGTGCCCGTCGCGACGGTCTGCCCGTCCTTGTTGGAGACGTAGGGGAACGCCGGGTCGGCGGGCGTCAGGGAAGCGGCCGCCTCGGCCAGCTTCTCCACCGCGGGCGCCATGTGGCGGGTGTGGAAGGCGCCGGCCACCTTCAGCGGGACGACCTTGCGGACGCCCTCGGGCTTGTCCTCGTTCAGCGCGGCCAGCTGCTCCAGCGTGCCCGCGGCGACGATCTGGCCCGCGCCGTTGATGTTGGCCGGGGTCAGCCCCAGCTTCTCCAGGTGCGCGACGGAGACCTCCGGGTCGCCGCCGAGCAGCGCCGACATGCCGGTCTCGGTGATCGCGGCGGCCTCGGCCATCGCCAGACCCCGCTGCCGGACCAGGCGCAGCGCCTCGGTGTCGTCCAGGACGCCGGTGATCGCGGCGGCGGTGATCTCGCCCACGCTGTGGCCCGCGACCGCGCCCGGCGCGATCGACGCGATGTCACCCAGTGCCGCGGCGGACAGGATTCCGGCGGCGACCAGCAGCGGCTGCGCCACCGAGGTGTCGCGGATCGCGTCCGCGTCGGCCTCGGTGCCGTAGTGGACCAGGTCCAGGCCGATGGCCTCCGACCACGCGGCGACACGGGCGGCGGCACCGGGCAGTTCGAGCCAGGGGGTCAGGAAGCCGGGCGTCTGGGCGCCCTGGCCGGGAGCGACGAGTACGAGCACTCTCACACTCTCTCTTGGGGACGGCCTGGGCCGCCCGTGAGGACAGGGACGAAGAACACGAAGGGCTTTTGTGGAGCCCGGACAAAAAGCTAGAGCTGGGCGTCTCCATCGGTCAGCCGCCCCAGGATGAGGGCGATCCGCAGCGTGAACGCGGATCGTACATCGGAAGGTGACCAGCCGGTGACGTCAGTCACACGTCGGAGCCGGTAGCGGACGGTGTTCGGGTGAACGAAGAGCATCCGGGCGGCGCCCTCCAGACTGCTCGCCTGCTCCAGGTAGACACTCAGGGTCTCCAGGAGCGCCGAGCCGGCCTCCTCCAGCGGTCTGTAGATCTCCTCCACCAGTTGCTCGCGCGCACCGGGATCGCCCGCGATGGCGCGCTCCGGGAGCAGATCGTCGGCCAGCACCGGGCGGGGGGCGTCCTGCCAGGCGGAACACGCCTTCAGGCCCGCCGCGGCCGCCTGTGCGGAGCGGGTCGCGGCCTGGAGGTCGGGCACCACGGGGCCCGCGACCACGGGTCCCGCCGCGAACGGGCCGATCAGCGACTTGGCCACGGCGAGCGGATAGGCGCTGCCGCCCGCGATCACCACAAGCCGGTCGCCGAGGACGCCGGTGAGCACCTGGAGCTTGGCGTGCCGGGCGGCCCGCCGGATCGCCTCCACGGTCAGCTCGCTGTCGCCCTCGGGCGCGGTACCCAGCACCACGCAGACGTGTTCGGGGGAGTTCCAGCCGAGCGCGGCGGCCCGGCTGACGGCGCCCTCGTCGGCCTCGCCGCTGAGTACCGCGTTCACCACGAGGGACTCCAGGCGCGCGTCCCAGGCACCGCGTGCCTCGGCGGCCTGGGCGTAGACCTGGGCGGTGGCGAAGGCGATCTCCCGGGCGTACACCAGCAGCGCCTCGCGCAGCACGCGCTCGTCGCCGGGCGCGGCCACCTCGTCGATGGCGCTCTCCATGACCTCGATGGTGGTGCGCACCATCTCCACGGTCTGCCGCAGCGTGATGGCCCGGGTCAGCTCGCGGGGCGCGGTGCCGAACACGTCGGTCGAGATGGCCTGGGGGGCGTCGGGGTGCCGGAACCACTCGGTGAAGGCGGCGATGCCCGCCTGGGCCACGAGCCCGATCCAGGAGCGGTTCTCCGGTGGCATCGCCCGGTACCACGGCAGGGTGTCGTCCATGCGCGCGATGGCCTGCGCGGCGAGGTTCCCGGAGGACTTCTCCAGCCGCTTCAGGGTCGCGGAGTGCGGGTGGGCGGCATGACGTGCGGGTTCGCTGCTGTGGGATTCGGGTTCGGGCACGGGGACAAGAGTGCCTTATCCGGCGGGGGCCGTGCGCCGCCGGGTCCCGCCGAGGGCCCGGAACCCGGGCCTGGGGCGCTTTCCCCGGGGACTACCGTGGGGCCCATGATCGAGGTACGGCGCGCGGCCGAACGCCATCGCGGGGGCGACCCGGAGACCGGGACCGACTCCCGCCACGCCTTCTCCTTCGGCCCGCACTACGACCCGGACAACCTGCGCTTCGGCGCGCTGATCGCCTGCAACGAGGAACGCCTCGCCCCCGGCGCCGGCTTCGCCGAACACCCGCACAGCCACACCGAGATCGTCACGTGGGTGACCGAGGGCGAGCTCACCCACCGCGACTCCACGGGCCACACGAGCGTGATCCGCCCCGGTGACGTACAGCACCTGAGCGCGGCGGCGGGGGTACGGCACTCCGAGCGCAACGAGGGCACGGTCCCGCTGGTCTTCGTCCAGATGTGGCTGGCGCCGCTGGAGCCCGGCGGGGAGCCGTCCTACGAGGTCGTCCGGGACCTGACCGAGCCGTACGCGGTGCCCGGCGCGGGCGCGGTCCTGAGCGTGCTGCGCCCGGCGGCGGGGGAGCGGACCGCGCTTCCCGACGCTCCCCTCCTCTACGTCCATGTCGTACGCGGCGAGATCCGGCTCGCCGGCGACACCCTCGGCCCCGGCGACTCGGCGCGGATCACCGACGCCCGGGGCCTGGAGCCGGCCGGGGTGACGGAAGCCGAGGTCCTGCTGTGGGCGATGGGGGGCATCGCGAGCCCGGCCTGATCGACGAGATACCCCCTGGGCCCGCTCAGCGCCGGAACTCCGCCAGCACCGCGTCCGTGAACGGCGGCCACGCCTCGACCGCCCACGGTCCGAAGGCCCGGTCGGCCAGGGCGACCGCGGCGAGCCCCGCGTCCGGGTCGATCCACAGGAAGGTGCCGGACTGGCCGAAGTGGCCGAAGGTCCGGGGGGAGGACGAACTGCCCGTCCAGTGCGGGGACTTGGCGGCGCGGATCTCGAAGCCGAGGCCCCAGTCGTTGGGGTTCTGGTGGCCGTAGCCCGGCAGGACGCCCTTGGTGCCCGGGTACTGCACGCTCATCGCCTCGGCGACCGTGCGCGGGTCGAGCAGCCGGGGTGCCTGCACCTCGGCGGCGAAGCGCAGCAGATCCTCGACCGTGGAGACGCCGTCCTTGGCGGGGGAGCCCTCCAGCGAGGTCGCGGTCATGCCCAGCGGCTCCAGGACCGCCTGGCGCAGATACTCCGCGAACGGGATGTCGGCCGCCTTGGCGATGTGGTCCCCGAGCTGCTCGAAACCGGCGTTGGAGTACAGCCGCCGCTCACCGGGCGCGGCCAGGCTGCGGTGCTCGTCGAAGGCGAGGCCCGAGGTGTGGGCGAGCAGATGGCGGACGGTCGATCCGGGCGGCCCGGCGGGCTCGTCCAGCTCGATCGCCCCCTCCTCGTACGCGACGAGCGCCGCGTAAGCGGCCAGCGGCTTGGTCACCGAGGCCAGCGGGAAGCGGTGCCCGGCCGGGCCGTGGGTGCCCAGGACCGTCCCGTCCGCGCGGACGACGCCCGCGGCGGCGGTGGGAACGGGCCAGTTCTCGATCAGTGCCAAGCTCTGCGACGACATGCCAGGGAGCCTATGCGGGTCACAGGACCAGCTCCATGAAGGGGTCCGGCTTCGGCCGGAAGCCCAGCGACTCGTACAGCGGCAGGGCCTCGGCGGAGGCGGTCAGCTGGATCTTGCCCGCCCCGCGCTCGCGGAACCACGCAAGCAGCCCGTCCACCACACAGGCGCGGGCGTACCCCCGGCGGCGGGTGCCGGGATCGGTGGCGACGCTGAAGACGAAACCGACGGCGCCCGTGGGGTTGGTGGCGTGACCGATCCGGTACTCGACCGTCCCGGCCGCGAGCGCGGCCAGCGCCCCCGGCCGCTCCGGGTGGTCCACCACGAACGCGGCGAAAGGGCCCGCCGGATCGGCCAGCCGCTCGCGCAGCGTGGGCAGCGACCGGCCGTGCCAGGACCCGGCGGCCGGATGCGGGGAGACGGCGTCGATCATCACCTGGCGCAGGCGCAGCACTTCCCGCGCGTCCTCGGGTACGGCCCGTCGTACGAGACTCATGGCATGGCACGCTAACGGCCGACTCGCGCCGCCGTCCCGGTATTTGTCGTCGGCCGCGCTTGCTTGGAGTGCGCTCGAAGGTCATAGCGTGGGGGCATGACGGTGATGCAGACCATGCAAGCGGCCACCGAGGAAGCCACCACCCCCGACACCTGTGCCCCCGGCTCCCGGCGGAGCCATCCCCGGCCCGACGGTGAGGACCGCTACACGATCAGCGAGGTTGTCGCCTTCACGGGACTGACCGCGCACACCCTGCGCTGGTACGAGCGGATCGGCCTGATGCCGCACGTCGACCGGTCGCACACCGGCCAGCGCCGCTACCGCAACCGCGACCTGGACTGGCTGGACCTCGTCACCAAGCTGCGCCTGACCGGCATGCCGGTGGCCGGCATGGTGCGCTACGCGGAGCTGGTCCGCGAGGGGGAGGACACCTATCCGCAGCGCAAGGCCCTGCTTGAGGACACCCGCAGGGACGTGCTGGCCCGGATCGCCGAACTGCACGACACGCTCGCCGTGCTCGACTTCAAGATCAGTGTGTACACGACGGAGGGGACCCACCGATGAGCGACGCCAGGATCGCGTCCGTACGCCTCGGCACGGACGGCCCGGAAGCCGGCGTCCAGGGCCTGGGCTGCATGGGCATGAGCTTCGCCTACGGCCCGGTCGACGCCGACGCCTCGCGGGCCACCCTCGACCGCGCCCTGGAGCTGGGCGTCACGCTGTTCGACACGGCGGACGCCTACGGCGCCGGGGACAACGAGCGTTTCCTCGCCCCCTTCTTCCAGGCCCACCGCGACGAGGTGGTCATCGCCACCAAGTTCGCCCTGTCGATCCCGGCGGACGACCCGGCCAAGCGAATCATCCGCAACGACGCCCCCTACATCCGCCAGGCCGTCGAGGCGAGCCTGAAGCGGCTCGGCGTCGACGAGATCGACCTCTATTACATGCACCGCCGCGATGTGGACGTGCCGCTGGAGGAGAGCGTCGGCACCATGGCCGAGCTGGTGCGCGAGGGCAAGGTCAAGCACCTGGGCCTGAGCGAGGTGACGGCCGGTGAGCTGCGTACCGCGCACGCCATCCACCCCATCGCCGCCGTGCAGTCGGAGTGGTCGCTGTTCAGCCGGGACATCGAGGCGCACGTGGTGCCCGCCGCCCGTGAGCTGGGCGTGGGCCTGGTGGCGTACTCCCCGCTCGGCCGGGGCTTCCTGACCGGCGCGTTCACCGACGCGGCCAAGGAGCTGTCCACCGACGACTTCCGCCGTACCCACCCCCGCTTCACCGGCGACAACGCCACCGCCAACGCGGCCCTGCTGGCGCCGGTGCGCAAGGTCGCCGAGGCGCACGGGGTCTCCCTCGGCCAGGTCGCCCTCGCCTGGGTCCAGCAGCGGGCGGGCGTCTGGGGCCTGCCGGTCGTCCCGATCCCGGGCACCCGCAAGCCGAGCCGCGTCACGGAGAACGTGGCCGCCGCGCACCTCGTGCTGAGCGAAGAGGAGCTGGCCCTGCTCGAACCGATCGCCGGCCAGGTGGCGGGCACCCGGTACGCGGACATGTCGTTCAGCTCGGCGGGCCGCGAGGACTAGGACGCGCGAGGGGTGTGCCGGCGGGGCCCTACAGCTCCGCCAGCAGCTCGGCCTTCTTGGCCGAGAACTCCTCGTCCGTCACCAGCCCGGCTTGGTGCAGCTCCCCGAGGTGCCGGATGCGTTCGGCGATGTCGGCGGGGTCGGGCCGGGCCGGGTCCGCCGCCCGGGCGGCCACCGCTGCCGCGGCGGTCACGGCAGGCACCGGCGCGGTGCCGTTCTCCCGGACCGCCGCGAGCACGGCCGCCGCGAAGGGCAGCGACTCGTGCACCGGCCCGTAGCCCAGCCCGAAGACGACCGCCGCCGGGTCCTGGTCGGCCAGCGCGGGCGCCGCGCCCGCGCTCTCCGGCCGCAGCAGCCGCAGATGCCCCTCGAACACCTCCGGCGAGCGCCACTCGACCCCGGTCAGCTCGGACACCGCGAACTTCTGGTCCCCCGCCTTCCACTTGGCCGAGGACGCGCCGGTCCAGGACCAGCGGAACCGCACACTCGTGCCGTCGAAGGACGCCTTGCCGTCGTACGCCTTGAACTGGAGCGGCGGCTCCGGCGCGGCCACCAGGTAGCCGTCGGTGGGACCGGACTCGGTCAGCACCACCTTCAGCTCGTCCGCGTAGTACTCGGCCAGCGTCTCCCGCTCGGCGGGCAGCACCAGCCGGTACGGATCGGCGCCCTCGGGCAGCTGGCCCGCGGCCGCCTCCATCAGCGGATCGGCGCCCGGGCGCGGCTGGAGCCGCAGCGCCACCGTGCCCCGTCTGCCCCGCGTCAGCGTCACGCCCTCGAGCGCGGCCAGCGGGACGCGCCGCTCACCCAGGGCCTGAAACAGTTTCGGTGTCCGTATCCCCCGTTCGTAACGGATGAGCACGGAGTCGGACTCGAACTCCCAGACGGCATGAAAACCCGCCAGTACGTCACCCATGCGGCTCATCGTATGCGGCACGTGCTCCTCCGTCGCCACCCGCGCAGACCGCACTTCCTGCTGTCTTCTACGCGCGTCCGTTGGGGGACGTCTCCGGCAGACCGGTACGGCACCCGTCGTCCCCGTGCGCGCAGGTGACCGCGTCGTACGCGCCCACGCCGACCCTGGCCAGGTTGCGCAGGCTGTCCGTGCCGGGCTGGAAATAACCGGCGTGCCCCTGGGCGTCGCTCGCCGAGAGGACGCGGGCGCCGAAGGCGCGGGAGACCGGGTCGGCCCCGTGCCCGAGGCCGCCGACCTCCAGATACGGCACGTCCCGCACCCAGTCGGTGGCGTCCCGCATGGCCCACACCCGGGCCCGGGTGCCCAGCTGGGCCGCACTGCCGACCCGCATGCCGGGGCTCGCGGCCACCGCCACGTCGCTCACCCGCCGCGGCATGCCGTGCGCGGCCACGCCGCACAGCACCGAGCCGTAGCTGTGGCAGAACATCGACACCGGGGCGCGGCCGGGCAGCGCGCCGAGCAGCGCGTTGAGCCGGACGGCGCCGTCCTCGGCGCGCATCGCGGTCGCCGCGTCCACACCGATCCCGTCGGGCGCGGTGTAGTCGGCCCAGGCGATCACGGCCGTCCGCGTCTTCGGGCTCGCCTTCCGCTCGGCCGCGTGCAGCGCCTGCGCCATGCCGACCGGGGCGCTGTACCTGCGGTTCGTCCGCTGGAAGGTGAACAGGTCGGTGTCCACACCGGGCACCACCACGGAGATCCGCTGCGCCCGGTCCAGATCGCCGAACACCTCGGCCACCCGGCCGGAGCCGTCGGGGTCGAAGGCCAGGATGTGCCGGCCGGGCTGCGCGAGCGCTTCGTAGCGCTGCATGCGGCGGGCCGCGTCCTGCTGGCCGTACGTACTCAGCCGGCTGTCGTGCATCCGGCGCCGCGCGTCCTCACCGGCCTGGTCCAGGGCGACCCGGTTGGCGCGATAGCGCAGGGTCACCGGGGCGCCGTTCATGTTGCCGACCGCGAGGGGATAGCGGTCGGCGAGCAGCAGACGGTCCGCCGCGGTGAGCGAGGCGAAGAACGCCGCGAGCCGCGCCGGGGTCGAGGCGGTCGGGTCGGGCAGCCGGTGGCCGCCGATGCTGTCGCGCTCCCACTGGGCGAGCGAGGACCGCAGCGCGGTCGAGTCCCGGTGGGTGTGCAGCGCCGTCCAGCCGGTGGTCGCGAGCATCACGAACACGACGGCCAGCGCCAGCAGGGCGCGCCAGACATTGAGCTGGGGGGAGGTGCCGAAGGAAGTCACTGGGAGGACACACTAGGAGAACGGGACGGTCTCGGGGTAACCAAGTGGCGGGGATCACGTTTCGCGAGTCGGGGGACGGGTTTCGCGGATCGTAGGACGGATCGGGATCGAAATCCCGGAACGATCTCGGTGATGCGGAAACGAATTCAGGCCGTCGCCCAGTTCCCGGTCAGCGCCGGGCCCACCTGATCGAGGTACGACGCGGTCAGCCCCCGGATGGCCTCCAGGCTGAAGTCCTCGCCCATGCTCCACTGCTGCTCGGTGACCCGTATCACCCCGCAGAACACCGCCACCGCCAGCCGGGGCCGGGGATCGGCGTCCACGTCCACGCCCTCGCGCTCGGCGAGCACCCGGGCGAGGGTCTGCTCGGTCGCCGCCGAGCGGCGCAGATGGGAGGCGAGCAGGGCGGGCGTCGAGCCGATCACGCGGTACATCCGCAGATACAGCTCGACCGGCACGGCCGACTCGACCGTCTCCCTGATGGCGTCCCAGTTCTCCAGGACCGCCTGCCGCAGCGCGACCATCGGCGGCTCGTGCGGCGGGCGGTCGCGCACGGCCTCGACGAAGTGCGCCTCCGTCATGTCCTGCACGGCGAAGGCCGCGTCCTCCTTGCCCGCGAAGTAGCGGAAGAAGGTGCGCTGCGAGACGTCGACGGCCTCGGCGATCTCGTCGACGGTGGTCTGCTCGTACCCCCGCGTGGTGAACAGTTCGAGGGCGGCTCGCACCAGCGCCTCGCGCGTACGCCGCTTCTTGCGCTCGCGCAGCGTCTCCATGGGCCTTCTCCTGTGAACGTCCTTCCAGCTCAGCCTATGCGCTGGGAGACACGCCGATGACCGGCGAGTGAATCGGTTTGTCAACTGTCAGTGACTGTCATTAGCCTCGATCTCATGACTAGTCAGACCACCATCGACAAGGCGGGTCCGGGTGACGGGGCATCCGCCGACGCGTCTGCACCGACCCCGGCGGGACTTCGCGGCCATCCCTGGTTCACCCTGATCACCGTCGCCGTGGGCGTGATGATGGTGGCCCTCGACGGCACCATCGTGGCCATCGCCAACCCGGCCATCGCCAAGGACCTGCACGCGAGCTTCTCCGACGTGCAGTGGATCACCAACGCCTACTTCCTCGCCCTCGCGGTCTCCCTGATCACCGCGGGCAAGCTCGGCGACCGCTTCGGCCACCGGCAGACCTTCCTCATCGGCGTGACCGGCTTCGCGCTGGCCTCCGGCGCCATCGGGCTGTCCGACAGCATCCCGATGGTCGTCACCTTCCGGGTCTTCCAGGGCCTGTTCGGCGCGCTGCTGATGCCGGCCGCGCTCGGCCTGCTGCGGGCCACCTTCCCGGCCGAGAAGCTCAACATGGCGATCGGCATCTGGGGCATGGTCATCGGCGCCTCCACCGCGGGCGGCCCGATCCTCGGCGGTGTCCTCGTCCAGCACGTCAACTGGCAGTCGGTGTTCTTCATCAACGTGCCCGTCGGCCTGCTCGCCCTGGTCCTCGGCTCACTGATCCTGCTCGACCACCGCGCCGAGAACGCGCCACGCTCCTTCGACCTGCCCGGCATCGCGCTGCTCTCCGGCGCCATGTTCTGCCTGGTCTGGGCGCTCATCAAGGCGCCCGCCTGGGGCTGGGGCGACGGCCGCACCTGGGGCTTCATCGGCGCCTCCGCGCTGCTCTTCGTGGCCTTCGCCTGGTGGGAGACGAGGGTCGCGGAACCGCTGATCCCGCTGACGCTCTTCCGCTCGGTCCCGCTGTCGGCGGGCGTGGTGCTCATGGTCCTCATGGCCATCGCCTTCATGGGCGGCCTGTTCTTCGTGACCTTCTACCTCCAGAACGTGCACGGCCTCAGCCCGGTCGACGCCGGTCTGCATCTGCTCCCGCTCACCGGCATGATGATCGTCGGCTCCCCGCTGGCGGGCCTCGCCATCACCAAGCTGGGCCCGCGCGTCCCGCTCGCGGGCGGCATGACGCTCACCGCCGTCGCCATGTACGGCATGTCCACCCTCAAGGCGGACACCGGCAGCGCCACCATGTCGATCTGGTTCGCCCTGCTCGGCCTCGGCCTGGCCCCCGTCATGGTCGGCGCCACCGAGGTCATCGTCGGCAACGCGCCCATGGAGCTGTCCGGCGTCGCCGGCGGCCTTCAGCAGGCGGCCATGCAGATCGGCGGCAGCCTCGGCACCGCCGTGCTCGGTGCCGTGATGGCCTCCAAGGTCGACAACGACCTCGCCGGCAACTGGGCCGCCGCGGGCCTCCCCAGGCTCACCCCCGCCCAACTGGGCCAGGCCTCCGAGGCCGTCCAGGTAGGCGTTCCCCCGGTGACCAAGGAAATGCCCCCCGCCCTCATCGCCAAGATCACCGACGTCGCCCACGACACCTTCATCTCCGGCATGAGCCTCGCCTCCCTGGTGGCGGCAGGCGTGGCAGCGGCGGCGATCCTGGTGGCCCTGCTGACCCGCCGAGGAGAGAACGCGGAGGCGGGAGCAGGGGTGGGCCACATTTAAGTTTGGTTGGGTGACAACTCCCCAGGGGCGCGGGGAACTGCGCGACCAGCCACAACGGCCCGGCAGCCGCGCGATCACCGAAGCAACATCGGCGATCACGCGGCTGCAGGCGTCAGCACCTACGCATCTCCCCCCGCTGCACCAGGCGCTGCCGCTTTGACGTTCAGCAACTGATACCGGTCAATCGCCTGCTTCAGCACAGACCGATCGACCCGCCCCTCCTTCGCCAACTCGCTCAGCACAGCGACGACGATCGACTCCGCGTCGATATGGAAGAACCGCCGAGCAGCCCCCCGAGTGTCGGCGAAGCCGAACCCGTCCGCGCCGAGCGACTGATACGGCCCGGGAACCCACCGCGCGATCTGATCCGGCACCGCCCGCATCCAGTCGGACACCGCCACGAACGGCCCCTCACCCGCGCTGAGCTTGCGCGTCACGAACGGCACCCGCTGCTCCTCCTCGGGATGCAGCAGGTTGTGCTCCTCGCAGGCCACCGCCTCGCGCCGCAGCTCGTTCCAGGAGGTCGCCGACCACACGTCGGCCCGTACGTTCCAGTCCTCGGCCAGGATTCGCTGTGCTTCGAGCGCCCACGGCACCGCGACGCCCGAGGCCATGATCTGCGCCGGGATCGCGCCGGAGTCGCCGTCCTTGATCTTGTGGATGCCCTTGAGGATGCCCTCGACGTCCACGTTCTCCGGCTCGGCCGGGTGCTTGATCGGCTCGTTGTAGACGGTGAGGTAGTAGAAGACGTCCTCGCCGTGCGGGTGCTCGGCGTCGCCGCCGTACATCCGGCGCAGCCCGTCCTTGACGATGTGCGCGATCTCGTAGCCGTACGCCGGGTCGTACGCCACGCACGCCGGGTTGGTCGAGGCCAGCAGCTGGGAGTGGCCGTCCGCGTGCTGGAGTCCCTCACCGGTCAGGGTCGTACGGCCCGCGGTCGCGCCCAGGACGAAACCGCGCGCCAGCTGGTCGGCCATCTGCCAGAACTGGTCGCCGGTGCGCTGGAAACCGAACATCGAGTAGAAGACGTAGACCGGGATCAGCGGCTCGCCATGGGTCGCGTAGGCCGAGCCCGCCGCCATCAGCGAGGCCGTGCAGCCCGCCTCGGAGATGCCGTCGTGCAGCATCTGGCCGGTCGGGGACTCCTTGTAGGCGAGGAGCAGCTCGCGGTCCACCGACTCGTACTGCTGGCCGAGCGGGTTGTAGATCTTCGCACTCGGGAAGAACGAGTCCATGCCGAAGGTGCGGTACTCGTCCGGCGCGATCAGCACGAACCGCCTGCCGATCTCCTTGTCCCGCATGAGGTCCTTCAGGAGCCGCACGAACGCCATGGTGGTGGCGATCTGCTGCTGACCCGACCCCTTCTTCACACTCGCGTACGCCGTGTCGTCCGGCAGCTCCAGCGGCTTCGAGCGCACGAGGCGCGTCGGGACGTACCCGCCGAGCGACTTGCGCCGGTCGTGCATGTACTGGATCTCCTCCGAGTCCCGGCCCGGGTGGTAGTACGGCGGGGCGCCGGACTCCAGCTCGCGGTCGGAGATCGGCAGGTGCAGCCGGTCGCGGAAGTGCTTGAGGTCGTCGACCGTCAGCTTCTTCATCTGGTGCGTGGCGTTGCGGCCCTCGAAGTTGGGGCCGAGCGTCCAGCCCTTGACCGTCTGCGCCAGGATCACCGTCGGCTGGCCCTTGTGCGCCTTGGCCGCCGACATCGCCGCGAAGATCTTCCGGTGGTCGTGGCCGCCGCGCCCCAGGTGCAGGATCTGGTCGTCGGTCATGTTCTCGACCATGGCGCGCAGCCGCTGGTCGTCGCCGAAGAAGTGCTCGCGGATGTACCGGCCGGACTCGGTGGCGTACGTCTGGAACTGGCCGTCGGGCGTGGTGTTCAGCTTGTTGACCAGGATGCCGTCCCGGTCCTGGGCCAGCAGCGGGTCCCAGGTCCGGTCCCACACCAGCTTGATCACGTTCCAGCCGGCGCCCCGGAACTGCGACTCCAGCTCCTGGATGATCTTGCCGTTGCCGCGCACCGGGCCGTCGAGCCGCTGGAGGTTGCAGTTGACGACGAAGGTCAGGTTGTCCAGGTGCTCGCGGGCGGCGATGGACAGCTGGCCGAGCGACTCCGGCTCGTCCATCTCGCCGTCGCCGAGGAACGCCCACACATGGGAGTCGGAGGTGTCGGCGATCCCGCGCGCCTCCATGTAGCGGTTCATCCGCGCCTGGTAGATCGCGCCGAGCGGGCCGAGGCCCATGGAGACGGTCGGGAACTCCCAGAAGTCCGGCATGGAGCGCGGATGCGGGTAGCTGGACAGTCCGTCGGGGTACTTCGACTTCTCCTGGCGGAAGCCGTCGAGCTGGTTCTCGGTGAGCCGGTCGAGCAGATAGGCGCGGGCGTAGATGCCGGGGGAGGCGTGGCCCTGGAAGAAGACCTGGTCGCCGCCGTCACCGCCGTCCTTGCCGCGGAAGAAGTGGTTGAAGCCCACGTCGTACAGGGACGCGGAGGACGCGAAGGTGGCGATGTGGCCGCCCACGCCGATGCCGGGCCGCTGGGCGCGCGAGACCATCACGGCCGCGTTCCAGCGGGTGGCGTTCAGGATGCGGCGCTCGATCTCCTCGTTGCCCGGGAAGAACGGCTCGCTCTTGGTGGGGATCGTGTTGACGTAGTCCGTGCTGCGCATCTCGGGCACGGCCACGCGCTTCTCGCGGGCCCGCTCGATCAGCCGGAGCATGAGATACCGGGCCCGCTCCCGGCCGCGCTCGTCGACGGCGGCGTCGAGGGAGTCGAGCCACTCCTGCGTTTCCTCGGGGTCGAAGTCAGGAACCTGACTCGGAAGGCCGCCAATGATGATCGGATTGCGATCGGAACCGGAAGCCACGCTGTTCCTCACCTTTCGGAGGGCCTGGGCCATTTCTTCTCTGAAGACTTCGGGAGACTTCTTCTCTGAAGGACGTTCCCCATCGTGTACCTCGCCATGGCCCGCGTCACCCCGGTCGCGGCGTTCGCCCGGCGCAAAACGCGACGATACGCCCGCAGTGTGACGCGCTCGGCAAATTTGTTCGACTGTCGTAACCAAGGATGATTCTGGAGGGGGCATAACGGGCACATCGGTGTGATGTGGTTCCCCGGCAAACGGGATACGGTGCCATAAGCCGCTGCTGCGACGTCGCGGCAGTCACCGTTTCGGCGGTCTGGACGGCCGGGTACTTGCGCGATCCGTCCCGCCCGTGTGGACTACGGCCAATGCTTCGCGTACGCGCGGGGCTGAGTTACTTCACCAAGACATGATCAGGAGGCAACCCGTGAGCGCGACCGCGGACCACGCGGAGGAGCGGACCAACCCTGCCGCCAGGCTGGGTTTCCAGCCCGGACAGGTGGTCCAGGAGATCGGCTACGACGAGGACGTCGATCAGGAACTCCGCGAGGCCATCGAGGAAGCCGTCGAAGGCGACCTGATGGACGAGGAATACGACGACGTGGCCGACGCCGTCGTGCTGTGGTTCCGTGATGACGACGGCGACCTCACCGACGTGCTGGTGGACGCCACCACGTACATCGAAGAGGGCGGTGCCATCCTGCTCCTGACGCCGAAGACCGGCCGTACGGGGTACGTGGAGCCGAGCGACATCTCGGAGGCCGCGACGACCGCCGGCCTGACCGCGTCCAAGAGCGTCAGCGTCGGCAAGGACTGGAGCGGCTCGCGTCTGGCGACGCCGAAGGCCGCCAAGTCCGGCAAGCGCTGAGACCGCCAAGTCCGGCGAGCGCCGAGGCCGCCGAGGCCGTCGAGTCCGGCAAGCACTGAAGCGCGAAGCGGCAGACCCCACCGGGCCCCGGGCTCCGGAACGGGCCGGGCAACACCCCCGGCCTGCTCCGGGGCCCATGGTGCGCGCTGCGTAGGGTGAGCGGGAGCGGGGCTCCCGCTCACCCCCCGACAGCCCACCGAAGGGATGCAAGGACGATGGCGATCCAGGCCGGCGACAAGGCGCCCGACTTCGAACTCAAGGACAACCACGGCCGCACCGTGAAGCTCTCGGACTTCCACGGCGAGAAGAACGTGGTCCTGCTCTTCTACCCCTTCGCCTTCACCGGCGTGTGCACCGGTGAGCTGTGCGAGCTGCGTGACCACCTGCCGCAGTTCGAGGACCGCGACACCCGGCTCCTCGCCGTCTCCAACGACTCCATCCACACCCTGCGCGTCTTCGCCGAGCAGGAGGGCCTGGAGTACCCGCTGCTGAGCGACTTCTGGCCGCACGGCAACGTCTCCCGCGCCTACGGCGTCTTCGACGAGGACAAGGGCTGCGCCGTCCGGGGCACCTTCGTCATCGACAAGGAGGGCATCGTGCGGTGGACCGTCGTCAACGGCCTGCCCGACGCCCGCGACCTCAACGACTACGTCAAGGCGCTCGACGCGCTGTGAGCCGGTCCGGGGCGAACGTCCCCGGGCCCCGACACCTGCGAACCTCCGGGTGCGGGGTCTGCGAGGGGCGGGAACCCGTCACTAGGATCGGCACGTTGATCCCATATCCGAAGCACGACGGGGCTTCCCGCCCCCGACACCATATGGAGGACCCGTGGGAGTCAGCCTCAGCAAGGGCGGCAACGTATCGCTGACGAAGGAGGCCCCGGGCCTGACCGCCGTCATCGTCGGCCTGGGGTGGGACGTGCGCACCACGACCGGCACCGACTTCGACCTCGACGCCAGCGCGCTGCTGCTGAACAACGCCGGCAAGGTCGGCAGCGACCAGAACTTCGTCTTCTTCAACAACCTCAAGAGCCCGGACGGCTCGGTCGAGCACACCGGCGACAACCTCACCGGTGAGGGCGAGGGCGACGACGAGCAGATCAAGGTCAACCTGGCCGCGGTGCCCGCCGACGTCGACAAGATCGTGTTCCCGGTGTCGATCTACGACGCCGACAACCGCCAGCAGTCCTTCGGTCAGGTCCGCAACGCGTTCATCCGCGTGGTGAACCAGGCCGGCGGCCAGGAGCTGGCGCGCTACGACCTGAGCGAGGACGCGTCCACCGAGACGGCCATGGTCTTCGGCGAGCTCTACCGCAACGGCGCGGAGTGGAAGTTCCGCGCCATCGGCCAGGGCTACGCCTCGGGACTGCGCGGCATCGCCCAGGACTTCGGCGTCAACGTCTGACGTCACCGGGTCCACCGTCCGGCGCCGTCCCGTTCGCGGGGCGGCGCCGGGGGGTAACCCCCTCTGGGGGAGCGCAGGAGACACAAGGAAGCACGACAGGGGAGGACCAGACAGCATGGGTGTCACACTTGCCAAGGGAGGCAATGTCTCCCTGTCCAAGGCCGCGCCGAATCTCACCAACGTCATGATCGGACTCGGCTGGGACGCGCGGTCCACCACCGGCGCCCCCTTCGACCTGGACGCCAGCGCCCTGCTGTGCGGCGCCGGGAACCGGGTCATGGGCGACGAGTGGTTCGTGTTCTACAACCAGCTCACCAGCCCGGACGGCTCGGTCGAGCACACCGGCGACAATCTCACCGGTGAGGGCGAGGGCGACGACGAATCGATTCTGGTGGACCTTTCCCGGGTTCCGCCCCAGTGCGAAAAGATCATCTTCCCCGTCTCGATCCATATGGCGGACGAACGCGGCCAGTCCTTCGGGCAGGTCTCCAACGCGTTCATCCGCGTGGTCAACCGCGACGACGACCAGGAACTCGCGCGGTACGACCTGAGCGAGGACGCCTCCACCGAAACGGCGATGATCTTCGGCGAGCTCTATCGGTACCAGGGCGAATGGAAGTTCCGAGCGGTGGGGCAGGGGTACGCGTCCGGACTCAAGGGCATCGCTCTAGACTTCGGAGTCAACGTTTCGTAAAGCCGGGTACGGCGCGGGGGAAAATCGCTCCCAGACATGCTCTGGGGCGGCCCTCCACACACGATGGGGTAGCCAGTGCTTCTGAAAACCTTCGGCTGGTCGTTCGCGGTGACCGCGCTCGGCCTGGTCGCGGCGGTCTTCTACGGGGGGTGGAAGGCCTTCGGCATCGTCGCGATCCTCTCCATCCTGGAGATCTCGCTGTCGTTCGACAACGCGGTGGTCAACGCCGGAATCCTGAAGAAGATGAACGCCTTCTGGCAGAAGATCTTCCTCACGGTCGGCGTGCTCATCGCGGTATTCGGCATGCGCCTGGTCTTCCCCGTCGTGATCGTCGCCATCAGCGCCAAGATGGGCCCGATCGAGGCCGTCAATCTCGCGCTCAACAACAAGGACCGCTACCAGGAACTCGTCACCGACGCCCACCCGGCGATCGCCGCCTTCGGCGGGATGTTCCTGTTGATGATCTTCCTCGACTTCATCTTCGAGGACCGGGACATCCAGTGGCTGCGCTGGATCGAGCGGCCGCTGGCCAAGCTCGGCAAGGTCGACATGCTGTCGGTCTGCATTTCCCTGATCGTCCTGCTGATCACCTCCTTCACCTTCGCCGCCCACGCCCACCAGCACGGCGGCGCCCACGCCGACAAGGCGCAGACGGTGCTGATCGCGGGCGTCGCGGGTCTGATCACCTACATGGTCGTCGGTGGTCTCTCCGGCTACTTCGAGGACAAGCTGGAGGCCGAGGAGGAGCGCGAGCACGAGGCCGAGGAAGCGGCCGCCCGCTCCGGCAAGCCCCGCTCGGCGGTGCTGCTCGCCGGCCAGGCCGCGTTCTTCATGTTCCTCTACCTCGAGGTCCTGGACGCGTCCTTCTCCTTCGACGGTGTGATCGGCGCCTTCGCCATCACCAACGACATCGTCCTGATGGCGCTCGGCCTCGGCATCGGCGCGATGTACGTCCGTTCGCTGACGGTCTACCTGGTCCGCCAGGGCACCCTGGACGACTACGTCTACCTGGAGCACGGCGCCCACTACGCCATCGGCGCCCTGGCCGTGATTCTCATGGTCACCATCCAGTACGAGATCAACGAAGTCGTCACCGGTCTCGTCGGCGTCGTCCTGATCGCCTGGTCCTTCTGGTCCTCGGTGCGCCGCAACCGCGCGCTGGCGGCGGCGGGCGGAGACACGGGCTCGGCGGAGAAGACGGAGATCTCCTCGGGGGTGTGACCCCGCGGTGCCGGGGGGGGGTGACCCCTGTGCCCCGGTGCGCCCCCTAGGGGCAAGATCGGGGGCGGGGCGGGGTGTGGCGCCCCGCGCCGGAAGGGAACGCTTCGAACGGGGCGGCCGACGTGGTCGGCCGCCCCGTTCGGCTTTTCCTCGACGAGCAGCACGAGCACGAGCACCAGGGGGCGGGAATGGGATTCCTCGACGGACTGCTGGGCGGACGCGGCGCCGACTTCGACTCGGGCAGCCCCGGCACCAACGCGATCGAGCTGACCAAGCGGCACCAGCAGGTGTCCCTCACCAAACAGGACGCGGCCACCGGTCACCTCCGGGTCAACCTGACCTGGCAGATGCGGACCTCCGACATCGCCGGCATCCAGCGCGAGAGCCTCTTCCGGCACCCCTTCAAGGCGCTCAAGCCACCGGAAGTCATGGGCCACGGCCAGAGCATGGTCAACGTCGACCTGGACCTCGGCTGCCTGTACGAGCTGGCGGACGGCACCAAGGGCGTCGTCCAGCCCCTCGGCGGCTACTTCGGCGACGTCAACGCCCCGCCGTACGTCAAGCTCAGCGGCGACGACCGCTTCGGCTCGGCCTCCGGCGAGACCATGTACGTCAACCTCGACCACCGCGACGCGATCAAACGGCTGCTGGTCTTCGTCTACATCTACGACCAGACCCCGGCCTTCGACCGCACCCAGGCCAAGGTCACCCTCTACCCGAGCAACGGCCCCCGCATCGAGATCGGCCTGGACGAACGCCACCCCCAGGCCCGCTCCTGCGCGGTGGTGCTCATAGAGAACGTCAAGGGCGAACTCCTCGTCCGCCGCGAGGTCAAGTTCGTCTACGGCTTCCAGGGCGAACTGGACCGGCTCTACGGGTGGGGGCTCAGCTGGGGACGGGGGTACAAGTCCAAGGCGGACCGTTAGGGGCTCTCCGGGCCCGCCCAGGGACTCGGGCGGCCCCGGGCGGCCGGGCCGTGCCGCCGGGTCAGCGGCCCAGGAACTGGGGGCCCTGTGGGGGCAGGCGGAAGTCGGGGTCCAGGGCCGCCGCCGGCAGGGGCTGGGGCTGCGGGTAGCCGTAGGCGGGCTGCTGCTGGGTCGCCGGGGGCTGCTGGATCGTCGACTGCTGGGTGCCGGCCGGCTGCGGGTAGCCGTACCCGGGCTGCGCGGAGGTGGCCGGCTGGGGGTAGCCGTAGGCCGACCGCAGCGCCGAGGTCGCCTGCGGATAGCCGTAGGCGGGCGGCTGCGTGGGGGTCGGCGGCTGCTCGGGCGGCAGGGGCAGCGACAGGGACTCCGAGCGCGGCGGCTCCTCCACCGCCTCCGACTCGTCCACCGAGATGCCGAAGTCGGTGGCGAGCCCCTTCAGCCCGTTCGAGTAGCCCTCGCCCAGCGCGCGGAACTTCCAGGCGTCCCCCCGGCGGTACAGCTCACCGCAGATCAGCGCCGTCTCCGCCCCCGTCTCGGGCGTGACCTCGAAGCGGGCCAGCGGCTCGGCGTCGGGCGTGGCCGCGTCGTAGACCAGGACGCACAGCGCGGGCACGCGGTCGAAGGTCTCGCCGTCCGCCGAGGCGACCAGCAGGACCCGGCCGACCCCCGGCTCCACCCCGGTCAGGTCCGCCTGGACGGTGTCGGTCAGGCCCTCGGTGACCCGCTTCTTGCCCAGGCGCCACACGGCGCCGGAGGGGTGCCGGGGCTGGTTGTAGAAGACGAAGTCCTCGTCGGAGCGCACACGGCCGTCGGTACCCAGCAGCAGCGCCGAGGCGTCCACGTCCGGCACGCCCTGTCCGGGCGTCCAGCGCAGCACGGCGCGCACCGTGGTGGCCTCCAGCGGGATGTTCGACCCCTTCAGCATCGCGTGCGTCATGCGGTCATCCTGCCTTCTCGGTCCTGGGCACGACAATGCGGGGTACCCGCCGTCTACACGCCTCGGTTACCGGAAATTCATGCCCTCCCGGGAACCCCTGACATGGATCTCTACGTACTATTACCGGCCACCCTTTGCCGAAATCACCGGCCCGCGTATGCCTTGAGGGAGTCCTATGCGTCATTTCGGGCACATCGCCCCCGAGGTGCGGGAACGTCTGTTCCACCAGGAGCCGTGCGAGTTCACCGCCGACTCCCCGGCCCGGCTGCTCTCCGCCGCCCTGGGCGCCACGCTCTACAGCCCGGCCACCCGCCCCCGCCTCGCCGACGACGTCCTCAAGCAGGGCCGGGCCGGCGTGGTCTCCATGGTGCTGTGCCTGGAGGACTCCATCGACGACGCGGACGTACCGGCCGGGGAGGACAACCTCGTCCGGCAGTTCGCCGACCTCGACGCGCGCACGGGCGAGGAGCCGCCGCTGCTCTTCATCCGGGTGCGCACCCCCGACCAGATCCCCGACCTGGTGCGGCGCCTCGGCGCCTCGGCGCGGCTGCTCTCCGGCTTCGTGCTGCCCAAGTTCACCGGGGACCGCGGGATGCCGTTCCTGGAGGCGCTGAGCGCGGCGGAGAAGGAGAGCGGCCGGCGGCTGTTCGCCATGCCCGTCCTGGAGTCGACCGAGCTCATCTACCGCGAGTCCCGCGCGGAGACCCTGGAGGGCATCGCGCACGCGGTCGGCAAGTACCGCGAGCGGGTCCTCGCCCTGCGCCTCGGCGTCACCGACTTCTGCTCCTCCTACGGCCTGCGCCGCGCCCCCGACATGACCGCCTACGACGTCCAGATCGTCGCCTCGGTGATCGCCGACGTGGTCAACGTGCTGGGCCGCGCCGACGGCACCGGATTCACCGTGACCGGGCCCGTCTGGGAGTACTTCCGCGTCCCCGAGCGGGTCTTCAAGCCGCAGCTGCGGCAGAGTCCCTTCCTTGAGGTGCGGGCCGTGGAGCTGCGCGAGAAGCTGATCGAACACGCCATGGACGGCCTTCTGCGGGAGATCTCCCTCGACCAGGCCAACGGTCTGCTCGGCAAGACCTGCATCCATCCCTCCCATGTCATGCCCGTCCACGCGCTGTCCGTGGTCAGTCACGAAGAGTTCAGCGACGCCCAGGACATCCTGCGGCCGGAACGCGGCGGTGGGGGTGTGCTGCGGTCGGCCTACACGAACAAGATGAACGAGGTGAAGCCCCACCGCGCCTGGGCCGAGCGCACCCTGCTGCGCGCCGAGGTCTTCGGCGTGGCCGGCGAGGACGTCGGCTTCGTGGAACTGCTCGCCGCCGGGATCACCGGCTGACCCTCCCGCCGCCGGGGCGACCCGGCCGACCTCCCCCCACCACCTCCAAGGAACGCATGAACAACGCAGTGAACGACGGCGTCTGGTCCGGCAGCTGGGTCGCCGAGCGGCTCGGTGTCGAGCTGGAGGGCGACGACGAACTGCCCGCCCTCCTCGGGCTCGCGCTGCGCCGCAACCCCAAGCGGGCCCATCTGCTGGTCTCGCACGTCCTGGGCAAGCACGTGCCCCAGTCGCCCACCGTCGTCTACGGCCACGGCGTCCGGCTCGGCCGCCGGGTGCGCGCGCTGCTCGGCGACACGGAGGCCGCCGAGGCCGTCGTCCTGGGGTACGCGGAGACCGCCACCGGTCTCGGGCACGCCGTCGCCGACGGCCTGGGCCTCGCGCCGTACCTGCACTCCACCCGCCGCCCGGTGGCCGGGGTGGACCGCGCGGGCGGCTTCGAGGAGTCCCACTCGCACGCCACCTCCCATCTGCTGCTCCCGGCCGACCCGGAGCTGCTCGCGGGCGACGGCCCGCTGGTGCTGGTCGACGACGAGTTCTCCACCGGCAACACGATCCTCAACACCATTCGCGACCTGCACGAACGCTCGCCCCGGCAGCGGTACGTGGTGGTCGCCCTGGTCGACATGCGCTCACCCGAGGACGCCGGACGCCTGGAGCGGTTCGCCGCCGGGATCGGCGCCCGCGTCGACGTGGTCGCGGGCGCGTCGGGGACCGTACGGCTGCCCGAGGGCGTGCTGGAGAAGGGGAAGGCGCTGGTCGCCCGCCACGCGGCCGCCGCACCCGGTCCGGCCGCGCGGGCGGACGACGAGGACACGGCGGCGTACGGCCGCACCCCCCGCGTCGATCTGCACTGGCCGCGCGGGCTGCCCGACGGCGGCCGGCACGGGTTCACGCCCGCTCACCGCGCCCGCCTGGAGGCCGCGCTGCCCGCGATGGCCGCCCGCGCCGCCGAGGCGCTGCCCGAGGGCGCCCGCCGGGTGCTGGTGCTCGGCTTCGAGGAGCTGATGTACGCCCCGCTGCGCATAGCCCGCGAGCTGGAGCAGCTGGTCCCCGCCGAGGTGCGCTTCTCGACCACCACCCGCTCGCCGGTGCTCGCGGTGGACGACCCGGGCTACGCGATACGCAGCAGCCTGGTCTTCCCCGATCACGACGACCCGGCCGACGGCCCCGGCGAGCGGTACGCGTACAACATCGCGGGCGGCGGCTTCGACACCGTCCTCGCCGTCGTCGACTCCGCCGCCGACACCCCCCGGCTGCACGCCCCCGGCGGTCTCCTGGACCGCCTCGCGGCCCACGTCCCGAACGTCCTGCTCGCGGTCGTGCCGTCCTACGTACCCGAGCCCCTCGCCTCCCCCGAAAGGCCGCCCATGCTGCCCGAGCCCCTCCGCG
Organism: Streptomyces sp. NPDC005435; assembly: GCF_040703155.1. Classification (NCBI taxonomy): domain Bacteria; kingdom Bacillati; phylum Actinomycetota; class Actinomycetes; order Kitasatosporales; family Streptomycetaceae; genus Streptomyces; species Streptomyces sp. NPDC005435. The sequence continues at coordinate 161,822 of NZ_JBEXEQ010000014.1, read as the reverse complement.
GCCCCGCCTTCTCCTCGTACGCCCCCGACGAGGTCGGCTGGCTGCTCCAGGACCTCTCGGGCGTGACCCTGGAGGCGCCGACCGAGGAGCGCGAGGAGGCCGTGCAGAGCGGCGGCGCGCACTACGCGGAGTCGCTGCCGGTGGAGTACCAGCCCAGCGAGCGCTACCAGGAGCTGTTCCACGCCGCCCTGGAGACCTCGGCCGCCCGGATCGCCCAGGCCGTCGGCGTGGTCACGGAGACGGTCCTCACCGAGGTCGCCGCCCGGCCGCGCTCCGGGGCCGGCGGCGAGACGCCCCGCCCGGTGCTGGTCTCCCTCGCCCGTGCGGGCACTCCGGTCGGCGTGCTGATGCGCCGCTGGGCCCAGCACCGCCATGGCCTCCAGCTCCCGCACTACGCCGTCTCGATCGTGCGCGGCCGGGGCATCGACGCCAACGCGCTGCGCTGGCTGGCCGCCCACCACGACCCGCGCGACGTCGTCTTCGTCGACGGCTGGACCGGCAAGGGCGCCATCACCCGCGAACTCGCCGACGCCATCGAGGAGTTCGAGCGCGAGGAGGGCATCACCGGCTTCTCCCCGGAGATCGCCGTCCTGGCCGACCCGGGCTCCTGCGTGCGCACCTACGGCACCCGCGAGGACTTCCTCATACCCTCCGCGTGTCTCAACTCGACGGTTTCCGGCCTGATTTCACGCACCGTGCTGCGCGCGGACCTGGTCGGCCCGAACGACTTCCACGGCGCGAAGTTCTACCGCGAACTCGCCGGCGCCGATGCGTCGGTGGCCTTCCTGGACGCGATCGCCGCCCGCTTCCCCGAGGTCGCGGAGAGCGTGGACGTGGCGGTCAAGGAGCTGCTGGCCGGGGACCGCGCCCCGACCTGGGAGGGCTGGCGGGCCGTGGAGCGGATCAGCGAGGAGTACGGCATCCACGACGTGAACCTGGTCAAGCCCGGCGTCGGCGAGACCACCCGGGTGCTGCTGCGCCGGGTGCCCTGGAAGATCCTCGCCCGCAAGGGCGCGGGCGCCGACCTCGACCATGTCCGTCTGCTCGCCGAGCAGCGCGGGGTGCCGGTGGAGGAGGTCGACGAGCTGCCGTACAGCTGCGTCGGCCTGATCCACCCGCGCTACACCCGCGGTGCGACCGGCGCCGACGGCCGGGCGGTGAACGTCTGATGCCGGTGATGGTGGCGAGCGACCTCGACCGCACGCTGATCTACTCCGCGGCGGCCCTCGGGCTGACCATGCCCGACGCCCGAGCGCCCCGGCTGCTGTGCGTGGAGGTCCACGAGAGCAGGCCGCTGTCGTTCATGACGGAGACGGCGGCCGGGCTGCTGACCGCGCTCGGGGACGCGGCGGTGTTCGTGCCGACGACGACCCGCAGCCGCAAGCAGTATCAGCGGATCAACCTGCCCGGCCCGCTCCCGAAGTACGCGATCTGCGCCAACGGCGGCCATCTGCTGGTCGACGGGCTCACGGACCGGGACTGGCACGCCGAGGTGCAGGCGCGGCTCGCCGCCGCGTGCGCGCCGCTGGCGGAGGTCCAGGACCACCTGGCCGCGATCGGCGATCCGCTGTGGGTGCGCAAGCAGCGCGTCGCCGAGGACCTGTTCGCCTATCTGGTCGTGGAGCGCGAGCTGACGCCCGACAGCTGGGTGGCGGAGCTGTCCGGCTGGGCGGCCGAGCGCGGCTGGACGGTCTCGCTCCAGGGCCGCAAGCTCTACGCCGTCCCCGGTCCGCTCACCAAGAGCGCGGCCGTGCGGGAGGTGGCCCGGCGCACCGGCGCGGAGCTGACGCTCGCGGCCGGTGACTCGCTGCTCGACGCCGACCTGCTGCTCGCGGCCGACCGCGCGTGGCGGCCGGGGCACGGGGAGCTGGCCGAGGCGGGCTGGACGGCGCCGCATGTGGACGCGCTGGCGGATCGGGGGGTGCTGGCGGGGGAGCGGATTCTGCGGGAGTTCCTGGGCGCGGCGGGGAGTGGCGTGGCGGGGAGCGGGGCGGCGGGGAGTGAGGCGGCGGTTCCGGCCCCGGCTTCCGCACGCACGTCGGCCCCTGCTTCGGCTGAGGTGCGTCCGTAGGGGCCGGGAGGTGCGTCGGGTGGCAGCGGCGGTGTGCGGTGCCGACGGGTGTCGGGCCGCGTGCGTCGGGCGGCGGTGGCGGCTTGGATCAGCCGCAGCAGCCCCCGCCGCAGCAGCCGCCGCCTCCGCCCGACGGGCTCGGCGCGGGCGCGGCGGAGGTGCCGCCGACCGCGACCGCGGAGAGCAGCTTCACCGTGTCGTCGTGGCCCGCCGGGCAGGCGGCGGGGGCGGCGGACTCGGCCATGGGACGGCTCAGTTCGAAGGTGTCGCCGCAGGTCCGGCAGCGGTACTCGTAGCGAGGCATGGGGACAGGTTAGCCGCCGGACCGGGCGACGGGGCGGGTCACTCGGAGGTCGTGTCCGGGCGCGCGCCCCCCTTGGCGCCCGTCCCCTTGTCGTAGGTCTCCAGACCCGTGAGGGCGGGCCGGTCCGCGCCGGTGAGCGCGGGCCGCGCGTCCGGGTGGTCGGGGTGCCGGGCGCGCCAGTAAGGGTTGTCGTGCGGGAGGACCGAGCCGACCCGGCCGTACATGCCGAAGGTCATCAGCAGCAGGCCCACCACGAAGGTGAAGTACACGTTCTGGATCTTGAACGCCAGGATGTTGCTGTCGGTGCCCAGCAGGCCCAGGTTGATGAAGCCGTTCAGGAGGAACAGCACGCCGAAGACCATGTTCAGCGTCGAGGCGAAGTTGCCGCCGATCACCATGCCCGCGAGCAGGATCAGCCCGACGACGATCGAGAGCACGCTCAGCGCGCCGTTGGTGTTGAGGCCCGCCACCGTGTCGCTGCCGGTGTTGAAGGGCCCGATGTGGTCGACCACCCCGAGGATGCCGAAGATCAGCAGGAAGAGGCCGATCAGTCCGGCACCGATCCGGTAGACCCGGTTCAGCCGGTGGTCGACGGGCAGATGCTCGTCGAACGGGATGCGGCTGCGCCGGTGCTTGGCGCGCTCTGCGTGTGTGGCCATGTCCGCCTCCCTCGGGGCGTTGGGGCAGGCCATACGGTTCATCCCAATATCCGCCCGGTTCGAGGTCGGCGGCAACACAGGTGCCCCCGGGCCGGGCCCTCAGTGCCCGGGGCCGCGCTCCTCGCGGATCCGGGAGACGACCCGGGACGCCGTCTCCCGTACGGCCTCCGTCTCGGTCAGGAAGTGCCAGTAGTCGGGGTGGCGGCCGCTGTCCAGGCCGGCGATCGCCCGGTCGAGGCGGGCCACCGCGTCGTCGAGCGGCCGGGCGTGCCGGGGGTCGGGCGCGGTACGGCCGGTCATCGCGAGCCGCTGGGCGTCGCGGAGCGCGAACCTGGCCCGTTCGATCTCGGCGCGGGGGTCCTTCTGCACGGCGTTGAGCCGGTTCAGCCGGTTGCCCGCGGCGGACACCGCCTCGTCGGTGGTGTTGAGCAGGGCGCGGACGGTCGAGAGCAGCGAGGTGGCGTCCGCCCAGCGCTGCGCCTCCCGCGCGGAGCGCGCCTCGGCGAGCTTGCGCTCGGCCTGCCGTACGTTCTCCCCGGCCTGCTCGGGCACCTGCTGGAGGTCCTGCCAGCAGGCGGCGGTGAAGCGGCGGCGCAGCTCGCTCAGTATCGGCTCGACCTGTCCGGCGCGGGTGGTGAGCGCCTGGGCGCGGGTGCCGAGGCTGACCAGTCTCCGGTCGATCTCGGCGGCCTTCTCCGGCAGCCGCTCGGCCTCGGTCCGGATCGCCGCGGCCTCGCGCCGGACCCGCTCGGCCCGCTCCAGGGTGGCGGCCACGCCGTGCTGTCCGGCACCCTGGTTGAGTCTGGTCAGCTCGGGGGAGAGGACGGCGAGCCGTGCCGCGAGGTCGTCGGCCCGCAGCCGCTTCTCCCGTACGGCGTCCAGCGCGTTGCTCGCCCCCAGCAGCTCCTGCCGGGCCCGCTCCACGGCCGGGGCCAGCCGCGCGAGCTGCGTCTCCGCCTTCCCGAGCAGCGGTCCGAGCGAACTCCCGAACCGGTCCAGCTCCTGCTTGACCCGCACCAGCTCGTCCTTGGCCGAGGTCAGCTCGGTCCGCGCCCGCGCCGCGACGGAGGCCTCCAGGTCGTCCCGGTCGAGATCCTGCGCGTCGACGGCCTCGATGTAACGGTGGCTGGCCTCGTCGATACGGCGCCCGAGCGCGGCGAAGTCCTGGACGGCGGTGCGTGCCTGGGGGGAGTCGTCCACGGCACTGATCGTCTCGATGGCGATCAGCAGCTCCCGCTGCGCGGTGTCCAGCTCGTAGAACGCCTCCGCCGCCGCGTCCTTCGCCGCCTGCGCCTCGGCCCGCTGACTCTCGGCCCGGCCGCCGAACCAGCGACGGGTACCGCCTCCGGCGAAGGCGGCGGGCAGGGCGACGGCGGCGAGGAGGGGGAGGCCGACGAGGAGGCCGGCGGTCTGGCGCAGGGCGCCGGTGTCGCGCGAAGGCGAAGGCCGGTGCCGGACTTGCCGGGTCTGCCGGTCCCGTGCGGTCGACGGCGGGTACGGCTGCGAATCCGACGGCGTGCCCGGTGTCCCCGTCACAATCCCTCTCCCGTGCTGTCCTGCGGCGCCCTGGGTGGAGCCATTCTCCCACCCGACGTAGACGAACACACGGGCCGGTCAGTTGCCTGCCTACGGCCCCGCTGCCTCGCGTTACGGGTTTGCGGTCCCCTGGCGCGGTCAAGGTAAGCTGTCGCTCGACCCGGCCACGTGCCGGTCCTCACGGGTGCGTAGCTCAGGGGTAGAGCGCCTGCCTTACAAGCAGGATGTCGGCGGTTCGAAACCGTCCGCGCCCACGTGATGCGGAGGCCCTTCACTACACCAGTGAAGGGCCTTTCGTCTTGTACTTCATGAGATCTGTAGATCGTTCAGGCGATATTCGGGAGTGGTCCCGAGGGCGGCCGGTTTACGGCCGGAGCCGGGCGACGGGGATCGGGCGGTGCCCCAGGGGGCGTTCCGGCGGCTTGCCTCGCAGGTGGGGGCCTTGTGGCGGCGCGCGGTGAGCCGGGTCCGCTTTTCGGACCCCGGCCAGACCGGGGCGGATCGGGGTCGAGCGGACGGACCGAATCCCGTCACGCTCCGGTGCTCATCTCGCTACTCTACGTTCTCCGTGTTCCCAGCAGGTGACAGGAGGGTCCTGTGGCGGCCCAAGTGACAATCAATGAAGGTGTGTTGTGGGTGGGGGGCGACGCGTACCCGCTCGGCAACATCTCGCACGTCGGCCAGCGGTCTCTGGTCGTCGACCAGGGCGCCGCGTGGAAGAAGTTCATCCTCCGGACCGTCGGCTGGCTGATCGTGGGCGGCATCTTCGCCTCGGTGGCCGGCACTTTCGGCACGATCGTCCTCCTCGCCGTGGAGGCGTTCCTCGTCTGGAAGTTGGTCTCCGTCCTGCAGAAGCCCCCGGTGTACGGCCTGATCCTCAACACCTCCGGCACTCAGCGCGAGGCCATCTGGTCCACGCGGCAGGAGGAGATCCAGCGGCTCATCCAAGAGATCACCAAGGCGATCGGCAACCCCGACATCGCGCACATGATCATCAACGTGGAGCACGCGGTGCAGGGCGACTTCATCCAGCAGTACGGCTCGGGCAGCATCGGCAAGGCCGAGCACAGCGGCAGCGGGAGCATCCAGGGATCATGACCGGCGACTACATCCAGCAGTACGGTTCGGGCAGTATCGGCAAGGCCGAGCACACCGGATCCGGTGACATCGTGGCGGGCGGCAAGACGGTCGGCGCGACCGCCCCGGGGCCCGAGGTGGCGGCCCTCCTGGAGGCGATCGAGAGTCTGCGCCCGCATCTGGACCCCGGTGAGCGGCAGGAGGTGGACACGGCGGCCGGCTCGATCGCCGAGGAGACCTCCCCGGAACGCCGGCGCGCCCTGGTACGGCAGATCTCCGGCATCGCGGCGTTGGTCGGCGAGGTGGGCGTGCCGGTGATCGCGGCGGCGAGGGCGTTGCTGGCGGGCTGAGGGGGCCGGGGGTGATGCCCGCCCGCGTCAGCGGTGGTTCTCGTTGAAGTGGGCGATCAGACCGGACAGTTCGAGGAGGCTCTCCACCCTGAAGGTGGGGGCCTTCTCCGCTTTCTTGGTGTGGTGCTGGAGGGTGGCCCAGGGGCCGCGTCGTACGAGGGCGGTGTGCATGCCGGCGGCCGCGGCGGGGCGGATGTCGTTGTCGAGGCGGTCGCCTACGTAGAGCATTTCGTGGGGTTCGGCGGGGACGAGTGAGGTGAGGCGGGCGAAGAAGGCGGGGTCGGGCTTGGCGGTGCCCCAGTCGTCGGAGAGGCCGATCAGGTCCACGTCGCTCGCGAACAGCTCGCGCAGGTGGCGGCCCGCGCGGGCGTTCTGGTTCGCCGCGATGCCCAGCCAGAGGCCGTCGGCGCGCAGGGTGGCCAGGGTGTCCCGGACGTCCGGGTAGAGATCCTCTTCCGTGACGGTCTGCGGCAGACCCGCCTCCTCCCGCGCCTCCCGCTCCGCGCCCAGGTCGAAGCCCGGGCGGAACTCCTCGAACACCTCGCGCCAGTCGTCGCCCCGGGCCACGACCGCCCCGAACACCGCGCTGAACGTGTGCCGGGGCACGCCCAGCCAGTCCGCCCAGGCACCCCACCCGGCGGTCTCGTCCACGAGGCACTCGCCCACGTCGAAGATCACAGCGCGAATCATGGGGGCAGCGTATCCAGCGGCACCCGGCCCCCGGCCCGCGAACCCGCCGCCCGCTCGTCAGGCGGGCGGCGGTTCCTCCGCGTGCTTCAGCAGCGAGCGGATGTCCACCCGGTCCGCCGGCGATATCTCGGACCAGAAGCGGTGGCCGCTGACGAAGACCGCGAGTTCGTGCTCGCGGCGGCGGAGCTTTTCCACCTCGGCCTGTTCGTCGGCCGTCCAGCCGGGGGAGGCGGGGCGCTCGATCCTGCGCCAGGCGGTGTCGTCGCTGAACCCGTCCAACGGCTCGACCGACCAGGGGAGCCGCTTGAGCAGGGCCGACAGCTCGGCCCGGACCTGGTGCAGCTCCGCCTGCCCGGCGAGGAGGTCACTGGGGAATTCGGGGGTCGTAGCCACGCGGCAATGGTACGCCTGTTCGAATCCGTACGACGCGTTCGCAAGGCCGGTTCATTCGAACGAGTGTTCCGCGAGGGGCTGAGTTGACGGCCCCGGGTCTCGAAAACCCCGCGCCCCCGCCCCTCAGTACCCCGCCCCCTCAGTACCCCGCCGCCCGCAACGCCTCCACCACCCGCGTCGCCACCGGCACCGCCACGCCCCGCGCCTCCGCCGCCCGCAGCAGCGCCCCGCCGATCGCGTCCAGCTCCAGCGGCCGCCCCTCCTCCGCGTCCCGCAGCATCGAGGACTTGGCGCCGGGCAGGAAGGAGCCGTACCGCGCGAGGAGTTGAGCCGCGTCCGTCGGGGCGCCGTACGCGCGGCCCACGGCGGCCGTCTCCGCCACCAGCGCCTCCAGTTCCGTACGGTGCCGGTCGAGCACCACGTCCAGCGGGACCGCGTACCGCGTGGTGAGCAGGGCGAACGGGGCGAGGAAGGCCAGCTTCGTCCAGAGCGTCGCCGACTCGTCGCCGGTGACCCGCGCCGTCACGCCCGAGGCGGTGAGCGCGGCCGCGAGCGCGTCGAGGCGGTCGCGGGGGGCCGTCGCGCTCGCGAGGTCCACCTCCACGAACGGGCTGCCCTGTTCGATCACCACCGGGTCCGCCGAGACCCGCGTCGACTCCACCCGGATCGCCGCCGGCGCCACGAGACCGGAGCCGTAGCGGGCGCGCAGGGCCGCCGGGTGCTCGACGCCGTTCAGGAACGGTACGAGGAGGGTGTCGTCGCCGAGGGCCTCGGCCGGGACGCGGGACAGGGCCGCGTCCAGACCCGTCTGCTTGACGGCGATCAGACACGCGTCGACCGGCTCACGCAGCTCGGTGTCCGCCTCCACCGGCGCGGTGAACTCCCCGAACTGACGGCTGCGGACCCGGATACCGCCCTCGCGCAGCGCCTCCGCCGTGGTCTCGCGCGCCAGGCAGATCACCCGGTGCCCGGAACGGGACAGCAGCGCGGCGAGCAGTCCGCCGACTCCGCCGGGGCCGAGTACGGCGATGGTGGGCTTGGTCGTCATGAGGTGACTCCTGTCATGGGTCGGCCCCGGGAATCGGTGGCCGCCTGGGGTGATCATGACATGCGATACGCCCATTCGTACGGCGAATCCCGCCCCTCCGGGGCCACACTTGACGCATGTGCCGGAGTATCAGAACGCTGCGCCCGCCCGTCCTCCCCGGCGAGGCCACCGAGGACGACATCCACGCCGCCGCGCTGCAGTACGTACGCAAGATCTCGGGCTTCCGCGCCCCCGCCGCGCACAACCGCGAGGCCTTCGACCGGGCGGTGGCGGCGGTCGCCGAGGCCACCGCCGAGCTGCTGGACAGCCTGGAGGTACGGGGGCAGAAGAGGGCGGCGGCTCCGGGCCGAGGGTGAGAACGGGCCGGGACCGCGCCCTACCCCTCCACCGGCTCCGCCGGACGCCGCCGCATCAGATACGCCGCCCCCGACCCCGCCGCGCACAGCGCCGCCACCGACACCCCCGTCGCCAGCCAGGTCGCGCCCAGCCAGCGGGCGCCGTAGTAGCCGAGGGCCACGCTGTAGGCGGCCCAGGACAGGCCCGCGAGGGCGGACCAGGGGAGGAAGTCGCGGGCGCGGCGGTGCGCGGCGCCCGCGCAGAAGGAGACGACCGAGCGGCCCGCCGGGGCGAACCGCGCCAGCACCACCAGCGCGCCGCCGCCCCGCGCGAGCGCCTCACCGAGACGTTCCTGCGCGCTGGTCAGACGGCGCGAGCGGGCGATGGCGCGGTCGAGCCGTTCGCCGCCGCGCCAGGCCAGGCGGTACGCGACCAGGTCGCCCGCGACCGAGGCGACGGCGGCACAGATGATCAGTACGACGGTGTCGGGCACATCGTGCGGCACCCCGCCCGCCGCCGCGCCCGTACCGGCGGCCGCCGCCGTGGCCGCCGTGATGACGAGCACTCCGCTGGGCAGCACGGGGACGAAGACGTCGAGCAGCACCGACACGGCCACCATGGCGTAGATCCAGGGACCGGCCGCCAGGGACCCCACACTCTCCAGCACCACGACTCCCTCGTTCCCCCCGACGACAGCCATACAGCGTACGCCTGACGGGGTGACGGATGGTTCACAAGAGGATCAAGTGACAGACACGGCATGTTCACGACGGGGTCACGGAGGCGCCTCCCCCGATGCGGGAGCCCGGTCGAACGGTCTCCGCACCGAACAGGCGTCGCGGCGTCCCGTTCGATCATGTGTGCAGCTTCCCGTAAGGGCTCCGGGTCCGGCCCCTGATTTTCCGGAGCCCTGCCGACGACCACCCGGTCACCCGCCCGGCGCGTCCAGCGCGCCGCCCCCGCCCCCGTGCCGTACCAACGGGGAGAGGCCCGCGCGGCGGAGGTGCCGTGGTGGCGAGGGCCGGGGAAAAGGCGAGGTGGGCGTGATGGTGGGTGCCGGGTTGTGGGCGGGGGCCGTGGCGGTGGTGGTGCTGGCGGCGACGCCTGCCGCCGCCGACGGGTACACCGTCGACGCGGAGGGCCGGTTCGCGCCGCCGACCGCCTTCGTGCCGTCGGCGGCGGTGACGTACGACCAGACGCTCGTCCCGGCGGCCGGCACGATCCGGGTGCGTCAGCTGACCGGGCCGGGCGCGGCCACGACCGTCGAGCTGAGGGTGAGCGGGCTGAAGCCGGGCCGTACGTACGGCGCTTACGTCCACCAGCGCCCCTGCGGTACGACCGGCGCCGCCGCGGGCGACCGGTACCGCGACGACCCCGGCGCCGGCTCCACCGCCGCCAACGAGGTCCGGCTCGGCTTCAACACCGACTCCCGGGGCGCGGGCACGGCGAGCGTCCGCCACACCTGGGGCTTCCGCCGGGACGAGGCCGCCTCCGTCGTGATCCAGGACCGCCCCGGCACGGCGGGCGCCCGGCGCGTCGCGTGCTTCACGGTGCCGTTCGGGTGGGTGACCGGGATGTCGTGAGGTGGAGGGGGCTCCCGTTCTCCGGCCATGATCGCGTCATGACAGACATCGTCGAAGCCGCCTGGCGCAAGATTCTCGGCACCGCCGAGGAAGCGGGCCGGGCGGCGGAGCGTTCGCCGCTCCAGGACGCGTTCACCGAGCTGGTGCGGGCGGCCCACGCGGAGCCGCGCCTGCGCCGGCTCCAGCCGTGGACGGGCATGGGGGAGCTGCACTTCAGCCGCTGTACGGGGTTCCGTCCCACCTGGGACCTCCTGTACGTCGGCACGCTGGACGACGGCCGGTACTACGTCGAGGGGCCGCACCGCGACAGCCCGCGCACCGCGGAGACCGGCAGCGCGCGGGCTGCCGTGGCGCTGGTCGTCGAGCGGCTGCCGCCGGACTGCGGACCCGCGTTCGTGGGAAGCGCCGACGAGCTGGCGGCGTACGAGGAGACGCGGGGGCGGTGAGTTCGCCGGTGTCGGCGGCGCGGGCGTGCCGGACTGTGCGGGCGTGCGGACCATGCGGGCGTGCGAGGTCGTGCGGGCGTGCCCCGGCGGGATCAACTCCCGGCCGGGGCACGCCCGTTCAGCAGTGGCTCGTTCAGCGGTGGCCCGTTCAGCGGTACGGCGTCACGCCGCCACCGCCGCCTCCTCGGCGGCCGGTTCCGGTGCCGTCGTCGCCGTCGTACGGCGGGGCAGCAGGTCCTCCGCGGCGAAGGCGCCCGAGCCGGTGAAGACCAGGAGGAAGAAGGCCCAGCAGAAGAGGACGGAGAGTTCGCCGCCGTTCTGGATGGGCCACAGGGCGCTCTGCTGGTGGACGTCGAAGTAGGCGTACGCCATCGAGCCGGAGGCGATCAGCGCGGCGCCACGCGTGCCGAGGCCGAGCAGGACGAGGCCGCCGGCGACGAGCTGGATCACCGCCGCGTACCAGCCGGGCCAGCTGCCGGCCGGGACCGTGCCGCCGTGGGTGCCGACGGCGCCACCGAGGACGCCGAAGAGCGAGGCCGCGCCGTGCACGGCGAACAGCAGGCCGACGACGATGCGGAAGAGCCCGAGGACGTAGGGCTGGGCGGCGTTGAGCCGAGCGGACATGGGGGGTCTCCTCTTTCGGTTCACGGCGCGCCCGCGCATCCGGCGACGCTGCCGGACGGGGCCGCCGGCCGGGGTGTGGGGGCGGCGGGTACCGAACGAGGGGAAAGGTTAGGTGAACCTAATTTGTGCTTGCAAGTTCAACATCCGGCCATGGTCGGCTCGCGTCACGCGCCTGACACATGAGGCGGGGGGTGCCGGGTGGGTGTGGGTGCTTCTGGGCGGGAATGGCGACGGCCCGCCTTCGCGGGCGGGCCGTCGGTGTGTCCGGATTCAGTCGCCGGCGCGGGTCAGCAGCCCGAGAGGTAGCTCGTGAGCGCGCTCTTCTCGGCCGAGTCGACGGAGAGGTCGTAGTAGTACTTCACCTGCACCCAGGCGCGGGCGTAGGTGCAGCGGTACGACGTCAGGGACGGCATCCAGGTCGCCGGGTCCTGGTCGCCCTTGGACTGGTTGACGTTGTCGGTGACCGCGAGGAGCTGCGGGCGCGTCACGTCGTTGGCGAACGCCTGGCGCTGCGCGGTGGTCCACTGGCTCGCGCCCGAGTCCCACGCCTCGGCGAGCGGCACCAGGTGGTCGATGTCCACGTCCGAGGCCGCGCTCCAGGTCGCGCCGTCGTACGGGGAGTACCAGCTGCCGCTGGTGGAGACGCACGCGGAGTCGGTGGTCACGTTCGTACCGTCCCGCTTGAGGATGTACTCGCGCGTGTTGCAGGTGCCGCTGATGGTGATCCAGGTCGGGAAGAGGTCCCGCTTGTAGCCGGTGCGGTTCTCGGTGGCCACGGTCAGCTGGGAGAGGTAGCTGCGGGCGGTGGCACCGCTGACCGGCGTCGGCAGGGCGGCGGAGGCGGTGGGGGAGTTGAACAGCGCGGCGGACGCGATCAGGCCGGTGGCGGCGGCGAGCGTGGCCAGCCGTCGACGCGCGTAGAATCGGGGCATGCGGGGCATACGGAACATCTGAACTCCCTTGTGGGGTGAGGGTTTTGGGGGTCCGGACCGGGGTGTGACGGACGTGCGCGAGGGAATGCTCGCGGTGCGGTGTTGCTGTGGGGTGAGCGCTCGGTTAGAAGCTAGTGACGCGTGCATGACAGGACAAGATTGCGGGCGGAATTTTCACGGGTTCTGACAGGGGTGGCCTCGGCGGTGTCCGGGTGCACCGGCGGTCGGGGGGCATCTCGGGGCGTCAGGGCGCACCGGCGTCCGCCGCCCACGACCCGGCGGGCGACGTCACGTACGATGGGCGGTGCAGAAGGGGAGTAGCTCTTCGCCGGACCGTCGACATACTGCTCAGCCAGCCTGAGCCGGCGCCCGGAGGCGGGTCCCTGTGGGACCGCCCAGCGAGACCTTCGGCAAGCAGTGCACGCCTGTGCCTTGTGGCACGGGTGCATCAGTGCGCTGCCGTGCCGAGGTCTCCCTTGTGAGGTGCAGCCATCTCGGCGGGGCAGCCCCGACCGATTGAGGGACCTTGATCAGCATCACCGTGACGGCGCTCGTCTTCGGCGTCATCTTCCTCGCCGAACTGCCCGACAAGACCGCGCTCGCCGGTCTCGTCCTCGGTGCCCGTTACCGCGCCTCGTACGTCTTCGTCGGCGTCGCCGCCGCCTTCACCCTGCACGTCGTCCTGGCCGTCGCGGCCGGCAGCGTACTGACCCTGCTCCCGCAGCAGATCGTCCACGCCCTCACCGGCGTCCTCTTCCTCGGCGGGGCCGCCGTACTGCTCCTGAAGAAGGACGAGGGCGAGGAGGAGATCAAGAAGCCCGCCGACCAGTCCTTCTGGAAGGTCGCGGGCACCGGCTTCACCCTCATCCTCGTCGCCGAGTTCGGCGACCTCACCCAGATCATGACGGCGAACCTCGCCGCACGGTACGACGACCCGCTCTCCGTCGGCCTTGGTGCGGTGCTGGGGCTGTGGGCGGTGGCCGGTCTCGGCATCGTGGGCGGCAAGGCGCTGATGAAGCGGGTGCCGTTGCGGCTGATTACGCAGGTTGCGGCGCTGCTGATGGTGGGCCTGGGGGTCTGGAGCCTGTACGAGGCGATCGCGGGCTGATGCCGGCGGGCCGGGGCGGGGGTGAACTCGGGCGCACCTCGCCTGCCGGCCGGACCAGCGGGCGGTGCCGGGTGCCCCTTACCGTGCCCGCGCGGACGAACGCGGGGTGAACGCTTCCGCGGCGCGCTGGCGGGATGCGGGCGCAGTTTTGTACCGTGGAGGAACAAAGTGGCTCCCGCCCGCATCCCCTGACCGGTGGGCGGGGCCGCCTTGTTCCTCTCAGGCCCCCTCACGACCGGGGGCCTCGCGTCTTCTGGAGCTGCCGATGCCGGTCACCGCCCCACCCGTCGTCCTCAACGCCCGCGCCCTCCTGCTCGACATGGACGGCACCCTCGTCAACTCCGACGCCGTGGTCGAGCGCATCTGGCGCCGCTGGGCCGCGGAACACGGGCTGGACGGCGACGAGACGATGAAGGTCGTCCACGGCCGGCAGGGCCACGCCTCGATGGCCCTGCTCCTGCCCGACCGCCCCCACGAGGAGAACCTCGCGGACAACGCCCGCATGCTCGCCGCGGAGACCGCCGACATGAACGGCGTCATCGAGGTCCCCGGCGCGGCCGCCTTCCTCGCCGCGCTACGGGGGTTGCCCCACGCCCTGGTGACCTCCGCCGACGCCCCCCTCTCCACCGCCCGCATGACCGCCGCCGGCCTCCCCCTCCCCGACCTCCGCATCACGGCGGAATCCGTCGGCGCCAGCAAGCCCGACCCGGAGGGCTTCCTCAAGGCCGCCGCCGCCCTGGGTGTCGACCCGTCCGACTGCGTCGTCTTCGAGGACTCGGGGGCGGGGATCGCGGCGGGGCGCTCCGCCGGGATGCGGGTGGTGGGCATCGGGGAGAGGGCGGAACAGCACGGTCCGGACGTGGCGGTTCCCGACCTCACGCGGGTGAAGGTGGAGGCGTCTGTGGACGGCGGGATTCGGCTGACGGTGGGCTGACGACGAGAACCTTCGCGGAACCTGACCCGCGGTGACCTGGGGATCGGCTCCGTCAACGAGGACTCCTGCCCGGCTGGGCCGACCGCTCCTTCCGTTCGATGAAGCCGGCCGACAGCAGCAGACCCAGCAGCAGCGTCGCCGTCGCGATGATCAGTGCGGTGCGGGTTCCGGCCGTCGGGCCGGAGGCGTGCAGGACCGAGCCGAGTAGCGAGACGCCGATGACGGCGCCGGTCTGACGTGCGGAGTTCAGCACGCCCGACGCGATGCCGACCTGCTCCTTCGGCGTGGCCGAGACGGCCGCCGTCACCAGGGAGGGAATCGCGAAGGACACACCGAAGCCGAAGACCAGCATGCCGAACCCGGTCAGCAGGGTGTACGCGGTTCCCGTATCCGTGATGCCGGCCGTGAGAACCGCGGCGCCGGCCGTCAGGAGCCCGAAGCCCAGAACGGACGGCTTCCGCGGCCCCGATCGCGCGACCAGCCGGCCGGTGTAGACGGGGTTGAAGGCCGTCGGCAGGGTGAGCGGCAGGAAGGCGCAGCCGGCCGTCAGGGCGGAAAGGCCACGCGCCTGCTGGAAGTACAGGGACATGACGAACAGCAGCCCGGAGAGGCCGAAGTTGACGAGCAGGCCGTTGAGCACGCTCGCCGAGAAGGTCGCGCTGCGGAAGAGCGTCAGCGGGAGCATGGGGCCGCGCGGCCCGGCAGGGCGGCGTTCCACGGCCAGGAAGACGACCCCGGCCACGAGAGCGACGGCGAGCGCCGTCGACACGGGCTTCGAGCCCCAGCCGAGACTCTCGCTCCGGATCACACCGAACGTGATCCCGGCGAGCGCCAGTACCGCGCTGATCTGGCCGGGAAGGTCCACCCCACGGCCGGTGTCCAGCTTCGTCTCGGGTGCGAGGGCCCGCGCGATGAGCACGCTGACCAGCGCCACGGGCACGTTGACGGCGAAGATGCTGCGCCAGCCGAGAGCGTCGGTGAGCACACCGCCGAGGACCGGTCCCGCGGCCAGCGCGGCACCGGTGATGGCCGCCCAGGAGCCGAGCGCGCGGGCGCGCCGGGCCGGGTCGGTGAAGGCGGTGGCGATGACGGCCATCGAGGACGGCAGCAGCGCGGCACCCGCGACGCCGAGCAGGGCGCGCATGGCGATCAGCACGCCGAGGTTCGGCGAGAAGACCGTGATCAGCGACGCCAGCAGGAAGGCCCAGGTGCCGACGACGAAGACGCGGCGTCCGCCGAAACGGTCGGACAGGGCACCCATGGTGAGCAGCAGCGCGGCGAACGTCAGGGTGTAGCCGTTGACCACCCACTGCAGCCCGGACAGTCCGCCTCCGATGTCGCTGCGGATGGCGGGCAGCGCGACATTCACCACGCTGGTGTCGAGGAGAACCATGAAGTAGCCGAGCGAGAGCCCGATGAGCAGCAGCCGTCGGCGCGCGGGGTTCTCGGCCCGGGTCTCGCCGGCGATGCCAGGGGCCTGCGTAGCTTGCGCGGACATGCCATACCTTTCGTGAAGCGGAAACGGCCCGGCACAAGAGCGGTGGCCGTCAGAGGGGTTGGAAGCGAAGCCTGGCAAGCGCTGAAGCCGATCGGAAACGGGAGATTCCGATGGCATCATCGGGAGAACCGATGCCTACGCCGGGGGGACAGCGGCATGCAGCTGCGGCAGCTCAGCACGTTCCGCACGGTGGCCGACGCCTTGAACGTCACTCGCGCCGCCGAGCGGCTGAACTACGCGCAGTCGAGCGTCACCGAACAGATCAAGGCGCTGGAACAGGACCTGGGTGTGCTCCTGTTCGAGCGGTCCCATCGCGGGCTACGGCTCACCCCGGCAGGGCGCCGCCTGGTCGACTACGCCGAGAGGATGCTCTCCCTCGCCGAGGAGGCCAGGGCGGCCGTCACCGAAGTCGGCAGCCCCGGAGGGGAGTTGCTGATCGGAGCGCCGGAGACACTCTGCGTCTACCGGCTCCCGTCGCTGCTCACCCGCTTCCGCGAGGACTGCCCGAAGGTGCGCGTGGTGCTCCGCCCCGGGAACCGGGCGGACTGCCGCAATGGGGTGAGGGAAGGGGCCCTGGACCTCTGTTTCACTTTTGGCGCACCCCCGGACCTCCCGGACCTGGAGAGCATGCCGCTGTCGCCGGAACCAGTCGTCGTCGTGGGCCCCAAGGACCACCCGCTGACGCGACGGGAATCGGTGACCACCTCCGATCTCGCCGGAGTCGACTTCCTGGTGACGGAGTCCGGCTGCAGCTACCGGCTGATGTTCGAGGAGGCCCTCGGCTCCGCGCCGGGGCCCCGCCCCCGGATCGCGGCGGAGCTCACCAGCATCGGCGCCCTGCGGACGTGCGTCGCGGCCGGCATGGGGTGTGCGGTGCTGCCGAGGATCGCTGTGGCCGCGGACCTGGCCCGGGGAGCCGTCGGCCTGGTCCCCTGGCAGGGGCTCCAGTACGAGGCCCCGCTCCACGCGACCTGGAGGCGCGACGGTCAGCAGGCCCCGGCGCTGCCGCCCTTCCTCGACGCCACCAGGACGCTGCTGGGCCGGCACAGCGGGAGGCCCCGGCCGCACCTCTGATCACCGGGTGTGCCCCGGGGCACCTGACGCCGGGCCCCTGTTTCCACCGCTCGACAGGCCGTAATCGCCCCCACCGCCGACCATAGAAGGTGGGCAGTCGAGTCCCGGGAGGTCACATGGCCCTGGATACGCACGGTGCGGCGCGGGGCGTGCGGGGTGGTGAGCATGTGGGGGCTGACGTGCTCGTGTCCATCGGGGCGCTGCTGCTGGGGCTGTTGCTGGCGGCGCTGGATCAGACGATCGTGGCGACGGCGTTGCCGACGATCGTCAGTGATCTGGGCGGGCTGGAGCATCTGTCCTGGGTGGTGACCGCGTACCTGCTCGCGTCCACCGCCGCTACACCCTTGTGGGGGAAGCTCGGGGACCAGTACGGGCGGAAGCGGCTGTATCAGCTGGCCATCGTCATCTTTCTCGTCGGGTCCGCGCTGTGCGGCATGGCGCAGAACATGGCGGAGCTGATCGGGTTCCGGGCGTTGCAGGGGCTCGGGGGCGGTGGGCTGATGGTGCTGTCCATGGCGATCGTGGGGGACATCGTGCCGCCACGGGAGCGGGGGAAGTACCAGGGGCTCTTCGGGGCCGTGTTCGGGGCGACCAGTGTGCTGGGACCACTGCTCGGGGGGCTGTTCACCGAGCAGCTCACCTGGCGGTGGGTGTTCTACGTCAATCTGCCGCTCGGGATCATCGCGCTCGCGGTGATCGCCGCCGCGCTGCACATCCCGCGCCGTACGTCCCGGCACCGGATCGACTACCTCGGCACGTTCCTCATCGCCGCCGTCGCCACCTGTCTGGTGCTGGTGGCCTCGCTCGGCGGGACGACCTGGGCGTGGGGATCGGCGCAGATCATCGGGCTCGCGGTGCTCGGTGTCGTCCTCGCCGTCGCGTTCGTCGAGGTGGAGCGGCGGGCCGCCGAGCCCGTGCTGCCGCTGAAGCTGTTCCGCATCCGGACCTTCAGCCTGTCGGCGGTGATCAGCTTCATCATCGGGTTCGCGATGTTCGGCGCGATGACCTATCTGCCGACCTTCCTCCAGGTCGTGCACGGCATCTCGCCCACCATGTCGGGCGTGCACATGCTGCCGATGGTGCTCGGGCTGCTGCTGACCTCGACCATGTCCGGGCAGATCGTCAGCCGGACCGGCCGCTGGAAGATGTTCCCGGTGGCCGGCACCGCCGTCACCGCGATCGGGCTGCTCCTGCTGCACAAGCTGGACGAGCACAGCTCCACCGCCGAGATGAGCCTGTACTTCTTCGTCTTCGGGCTCGGTCTCGGGCTCGTCCTCCAGGTCCTCATCCTCATCGTGCAGAACGCCGTCTCCTACGAGGACCTCGGCGTCGCCACCTCCGGCGCGACCTTCTTCCGCTCCATCGGTGCCTCCTTCGGCGTCGCGATCTTCGGCACCGTCTTCTCCAGCCGCCTCGGCGACAAGCTGGCCGACGCCTTCCAGGGGGTACGGCTGCCGCCCGGGGTCTCGCTCGGGGGCCTGGAGGCCGACCCGCGCGGCATCGGCGCGCTGCCCGCCGCGCTGCGGCCGCCCGCGCTGCACGCGTTCTCCTCCGCGATCACCGACGTGTTCCTCTACGCGGCCCCCGTCGCGGCGGTCGGCTTCCTGCTCGCGTGGTTCCTCAAGGAGGACCGGCTGCGCGGCTCGGTCACCGCGCCGGACGCCTCCGAGACGATCCCGCCGAACCCCGTCCAGCGCTCGTCCTACGACGAGGTGTGCCGGGCGCTGTCCCTGCTCGGGACGCGGGAGGGGCGCCGGGAGGTGTACGAGGACATCACCGCGCGGGCCGGGTACGACCTGCTGCCCGCCGCGAGCTGGCTGCTGCTGCGCATCCGGCGGTACGGGTCGGTGGAGCCGTACGTGCTCGCCGAGCGCAGCCCGGTGCCGATCCAGACGGTGCTCGCGGCCGAACGGCAGGTGGAGGAACGGCGGCTGGTCGAGCGGGAGGGGCTGGACCTCACGCTCACCGACGCCGGCCGGGTCGCGGCGGAACGGCTCGCCGCCGCGCGCGAGGACTCGCTGTCCGAGCTGCTGGGGGACTGGTGGACGCCGGAGCGGTCCACCGATCTCACCCAGCTGGTCAAGGAGTTGACGGACGAGATGTGCGGGGCGGCGAGCGAGCGGCCGCACAATGGATCGGTCAAGAAGGTGAGTTGATCTCTTCGGCTGCCAACAGGTCTTTCCTGAACCAGTGTTCGGCGTAGACGTCGGTGTTGTGCGGGGCGGTCTCGGTGTAGCCCAGGCGGGCGTACAGGGCGCGGGCCTCGGTCAAGTCGCCTCTGGTGTCCAGGATCAGGCGGCGGGCGCCCAGGTCGCGGGCGGCCGACTCGGCTGCGGCGACGAGGAGTTGGGCCGCGCCCCGGCCGCGCAGACGCGGGTGCACGAACACCCGGGTGAGTTACGCGGTTCGGGGGGCGAGGAGCCGTACGCCAGCCGAGCCGGCGGGTTCACCGTCGTACCGGGCGATCAGCAACCAGCCCTTTTTCGGGGTGAGTTCGGCGCCGGTGTCAGCCCTGTTCGCGGCGCCGGTGCCACTCGCGTGCGACCTCTTCCACGTCGTACGGCTTCTTGCCGAGCGGAGGGCCGGGTGGCGGGCGGAACATCATGGCGCTGATCTTGACGTTGACGTCGGTGATGATCCGGCGGGCGGTGGCCTCGGAGGGGGCCGCGTAGGCCGCCTCCAGGGCGTCTTCGGCCTCCTTGCGCAGGGCGAGGGAAGGGGGCAGGGCGGTCAGGCCCTCGCGGGCCATCTTGCGCTTGACCCACCACAGGTCGTCGTACGCGGAGTCGAGGCCGGCGGGGAGCGGTTCGCCCGCGCCCGGGAGGCGGTCGAACTCACCGCGCCGCTGTGCGGCGGCGATCTGGTGGTCCACCCAGGACTCGAACGGCACACCCGGTGGCTTTCGCTCGGTCATGAGGCCATTGTGCCGGACGCGGCCGGGCCGGGCGTTCTATCATTCGGCGGCGGTGTGCGGCGACCGGCGCACGCACCGGACGTGCAGGGGGAAACGCGTGCTCGAACTCACCATGGCCTCCGTCTCCAGGGAGGAAGCGGGTGCCACGGCCGGCATGGTCATGGCGGAAGCGCCGAGCGAGCCGGGTGCCGTGCTGCGGGTGGGCCGGGACGCGGCGGTGTGCCGGCTGGTCACCCCGGAGGACTGGCTGTTCGTCTCCCGCGTCCACCTCGAGTTCCTGTGCGGCCCCGACGGCGTCTGGCAGGTCACCTGGCTCCGCGGCTCCCAGCCCGACCCCTCCTCCGAGGTCCGCCTCACCGTCGGCGACTACGCCCAGACGATCCCCTACGGCGGCACGGTCCGGCTCCCGCAGGGGACGGGCGGCGAACTGGTCGTGCAGGACCGGACGGCGCCGCGGAGCGTGAACGTGGGTTTCTACCACGAGTGACGCTCCGCGGGCGGGCGGCGGTTACTCGTTGAATTCGCCGGCGTAGTCGCAGTCCACACCGAAGGTGGGGTTCTCGAACGGGCCGGTCGGGTACCGGCCCCAGCAGATGACGAAGGTGTAAGTGCCGGAGTTCCCGATGTTGTAGCCCTTGCTGTCACAGCCGCTGTCGCCGCCGTCGGAGATCGTCATCACCCGCTCGTAGCCGGAAGGGCTGAGGTACGAGTCGTAGAAGACGGCACCGTAGACGCCCTTGCCGTCCGCCTGGTCGTCGCAGATCTTGAAGACGTCGCCGTCGTCGATGAACGTCATGTGGCCGTAGCCGATGTCCACGGTCTTGTTCGCGGCGAAGGCCGGGGTCGCGGTCGCGACGATCATCGCGGCGGCACCGACGGCCGCCGCGGCACTGCGGGTGAACTTGGACTTGGGCATTGCCCCCCCATTCAGCTGCTGTTTTCCCTCGTGAGCCGGGTGAAGTCGCCGGCTGTCACGGGGACGCAGCCTTCCATGGGCATGCCAATTTTGCAATTTCATGAGGGAAGCGAGGACGAACCCCTGCCTCCCTCCCGGCCCGCTTACCCCAGCACCCGGGCCAGCGCGAACCCGTCGTACCCCTTCGGGCCCACCGTCTGCAGGGCGGTGCCCGTCAGGCGGGGGTGGGTGGCGATGAGGTCGATCGTGGCGCGGGTGCCGAGGGTGTCGGGGTCGGTGGTGGTGGGGTCCGAGACGTCGCCCCGGCGGACCACGTTGTCGATGACGATGAGGCTGCCGGAGCGGGACAGGCGCAGGGCCCATTCGACGTAGTGCGGGGTGTTGGCCTTGTCGGCGTCGATGAAGACCAGGTCGAAGGGGGGCGGGTTCTCGTCGGCGAGGTGGGGGAGGGAGTCGAGCGCCGGGCCGGTGCGGACCTCGACGATGCCGTCCAGGTCGGCGCGGGCGATGTTGCGGGTGGCGATCTCGGCGTGCTTGGGGTTGTACTCCAGGGTGATCAGCCGGCCGTCGGCGGGCAGCGCGCGGGCCAGCCAGATCGTGCTGTAGCCGCCCAGGGTGCCGATCTCCAGGACCGTACGGGCGCCCTGGATCTGGGCGAGGAGCTGGAGCAGCTTGCCCTGGGTGGGGGTGACGGCGATGGGCGGCAGCCCGGCCGCGTCGCTGTCGCGCAGGGCCGCCCGCAGCACCTCGTCGTCCGCCGCCAGCCGGCTGGTGAAGTAGCGCTCCACGTCGTCCCACACCTGCGAGTCGCCCATGCGCCTGCCGCCCTTCCCGAGTGTCCGCTCAAGCCCTTCAGGCCAAGTCTCCCCGGGAACGGGGCGAAAACGGCGAAGTGGGCGCGGGGAACCTTGTGACCGGTTTCCCGCACCCACCCCGGGCGCCCCTGGCTCACGCCGGGCCGCCGGTAAGTCGCACACGCTCACATCAGGCGCGCGCCTCAAGCCTCAGGCCCGCTCCACCGAAGGCGCAGACCCCGGCAGCGGACGGCCGGCGGACTCGCTCATCCGCCACACCGCGAACCCGCCGATGACGGCGGCCGCCATCATGTAGTACGCGGGCATCATCAGGTTGCCGGTCGCGCCGATCAGCGCGGTGACCACCAGCGGGGTCGTACCGCCGAAGAGCGACACGGAGACGTTGAAGCCGATGGACAGCGAGCCGTAGCGCACCCGGGTCGGGAAGAGCGCCGGGAGGGCGGCGGGCATGGCCGCGGTGAAGCAGACGAGCAGCAGGCCGAGCGCGCCCATGCCGAGCGCGACGGCGAGCAGGCTGCCCTGGCGGATCAGCAGAATCGCCGGGATCGACAGGAACAGGAAGCCCGCGCAGCCCGCGGCGATGACGGGACGGCGGCCGACCCGGTCGGTGAGCGCGCCGGCGAACGGCTGGACGATCATCATCAGCGCCATGACACCGAGCACGACCAGCAGACCGTGCGTCTCGTCGTACTTCAGCTCACTGGTGAGGAAGCTCGGCATGTACGACAGCAGCATGTAGTCGGTGACGTTGAAGACCAGCACCAGGCCCATGCACAGCAGCAGCGCCTTCCACTGGCCCGCGACCATCTCGCGCAGCGGGACCTTCGGGCGGGCGGCCTCGGCCTTCTCGACCTCGGCGGCGAACGCCGGGGTCTCCTCCAGGCGCATCCGCAGGTAGAGGCCGATGATGCCCATCGGGCCCGCGATCAGGAACGGGATGCGCCAGCCCCAGGAGAGCAGGTCGGCCGAGGACAGCAGGGCGGTCATCAGGGTGACGAGGCCCGCGCCGCCGATGTAACCGGCCAGCGTGCCGAACTCCAGCCAGCTGCCGAAGAAGCCGCGCTTCTTGTCGGGCGCGTACTCGGCGATGAAGGTGGAGGCGCCCGCGTACTCGCCGCCGGTGGAGAAGCCCTGGACCAGACGGGCCGCGAGCAGGAGCAGCGGCGCGCCGACGCCGATCGTGGCGTACGACGGGATCAGGCCGATGGCGAAGGTGCCCGCCGCCATCATGATCATCGTGACGGCCAGGACCTTCTGGCGGCCCACGCGGTCGCCCAGCGGGCCGAAGACCATGCCGCCGAGCGGGCGGACCAGGAAGGCCGCGGCGAAGGCGCCGAACGTGGAGAGCAGCTGTGCGGTCGGGTTGCCCGAGGGGAAGAAGACCTTGCCCAGGGTGACGGCGATGTAGCTGTAGACACCGAAGTCGAACCATTCCATCGCGTTGCCGAGCGCGGCCGCCTTCACGGCGCGCTTGACGAGTGCGGGGTCGGTGACCGTGACGTTCCGGGCCTGGGAGGACCGGCGGGTCTGCGGACGGGGACTGACAGCAGTGGCGGTCGCCAAAACGGGGCTCGCCTACCTTTCGACGGGAACAGGGCAGGCCCGGCCGAACGGCGGCGATGCTGTGCACCGGGCAGAAAAGCGACGATAGGAGGACTTCGGCCCCTTACGTCCTGTGCACAAGTCGTTGCATAGAGCATGTAAACCTTGTGTACGCAGGGACGTCTGCCCGCAAAGCCGCAGGTGATCCCGGCCCCAACTGTGATCCTTATCGCTCGATCCGAGTGCAACCACGCCTTTGTCGGGCTATCGTCCTGCGGATAAAACGGGGTCGGGACGTCAGGTGAAGCGGGGGTTGCCCGCGTCCTGCCCCAGGGGGCCCGTGAGCGCATAGTGTTCGCGGGGGAACTCTCGGGCACCGGCGCCCGGGGTGACGGGGCGGGAGGCCGACGGGGCGTGGTGAACGTGGAGCACAGCGGACGAACGGCGGACGCCCTCGGCCCGGCGGACGGGCCCGGTACGCGGCTGCGCGCGGCCCGGCTCGCGCTGTGGGCGGTGGCGGCGATTCTCGCGGTACGGCAGATGACGGCCGTCCTCACCAGTCCGAGCGGCAAACGCCTCACCGACCTGGAGACCTGGGTCGGCCCGCAGGGCGTCCTCCACGTCAACGGCTCGCTCTACGACTCGACCCGCTTCACCGGCACCCCCTTCGCCGGCCTCGTCCTCAAACCCCTCACCCGCGCGGCGGAGGACGCCCTCGGCTGGGCCTGGACCTTCGGCACCCTGCTCCTCGTCGTCGCGCTCGGCCTGGTCGCCGCCCGCGCGCTGCCCCGGCCGGTGAGCCGCCGTACGGCCCTGCTCGCCGCCCCGGTCGCCATCAGCCTGCTGATGCTCTCCCTGCCGGTGCGCAACACGCTCTGGCTCGGCCAGACCAGCGTCATCCCGGTGCTCCTCGTCCTGCTCGGCTGCCTCGCCGTGCGCGACGAACGCGCGAGCGGGCTGCTCGTCGGCCTCGCCGCCGCCCTCCAGCCGACCGTGCTGCTCTTCGTACCGCTGCTGTGGTTCACCGGCCGCCGCCGGGCCGCCGTGAGCACCGGCATCACCTTCGCCGGGGGCACCGCGCTCGCCTGGGCCGCGATGCCGCACGACTCGTACACCTACTGGGTCCACCACATGGCCGGGGCCGGGCTCGGCGGCCAGGCCGACGGGCTCGCCAACCAGTCCCTGCACGGCGCCCTGCTGCGCCTCGGCCTCACCGGACCGCTGGAGATCGCGCTCTTCCTGCTGCTCGGCGCCGCCGTCGCCGTCCTCGCGCTGCGCCGCGCCATCGGCTACGCCCGCGACGGACAGCTCCTGCTCGCCGTCGCCGTCACCGGCTGCGCGGCGGTCGTCGTGTCCCCGACCAGCTGGCAGCACCAGCTGCTGTGGCTGCTGCTCGCGGTGGTCGGCCGGGTCGGCACGCGGGCCGCCGACCGTACCGTCTGGCCCGTCGCGGTGGTCCTCGTCACCACCCTCCCGGCGAAGATGATGCTGCCGAACACGCCGGTGCTCTTCCCGCTGCGCGACAACCTCGTCCTGCTCGCGGCCCTCGCCGCCGCCGTGGCCGTCCCCTTCCTGCCGCGCTCCTCCCCTTATTACGCGGCCCCCGTGCCCACCGACTACGCCCGGCAGCTCCCGGCCCGCTGGAAGCACGTACCCCTGCTGCCCTTCCTGCGCCGCTCGCTCACCCGCCCCAACCTGCTCCTTGAGCTGCTGCTCATCCGCGTCACCTACGCCGCCTACCAGCAGGTACGGCTCGCGGCGACCGGCGGCAGCAACGAACTCGCGCGCGAGACCGCCGAGCACCACGGGCGCATGGTCTACGACACCGAGCGCTTCCTGCACCTCGACATCGAGCACGCCGTCAACCACGCGGTCGTCCAGGTCGGCTGGCTGCGGGGCTTCCTCGACTTCTACTACGAGTCCTTCCACTTCGTCCTCCCCCTGACCGTCCTCGCCGTCCTCTACTGGCGCCGCCCGGTCGACTACCGCTGGGCCCGCACTTCCCTCGGCTTCGCCACCCTGCTGGCCCTCATCGGCTTCTGGCTCTTCCCGCTGGCCCCGCCGCGTCTGATGCCGGGGCTCGGCTTCGTCGACACCGTGCACGGCGTGCAGGACCTCGCCCACCCGGACTACGGCGCGATGACCGCGATCACCAACCAGTACGCGGCGATGCCCTCGCTGCACTTCGGCTGGTCCCTGTGGTGCGGGGTGGTCATCGCGGTCATGGCCCCGCGCTGGTGGATGAAGGCGCTCGGGCTGCTGCACCCGCTGTTCACCGTCACCGCGATCGTCGCCACCGCCAACCACTGGGTCCTGGACGCGGTCGGCGGCGCCATGGTGGTGGGCGGCGGATTCGCGCTCGGCTATCTGCTGATCGGGCCGCGCGGCGTGCTGGCCTCGGCGCCCGCCGAGGGCGTGGGTCGGCCCCCGGGGCAGCGGACGGCACCGGACGGCGAACGGTCCCTGACGACGAGCTGACCGGGGGACCGGGTGACCAGCCAGTTACCGATACGGGAGCGGGCGGCGGACCGTCCGCCCGCTCCCGCCCCGGAGCGCGGCGCCGGCCGCCCGCTCACCACCGCACCCCTGGCCCTGCCCGCGCTCACCGCCCTGCTCCTCGGGCTGTGGGGGCTCACCCGGCACGGCAGCCTGTGGCGCGACGAGTCGGTCACCTGGCAGGTCGCCCACCGCCCGCTCGACGACCTCACCGGGCTGCTCGGCCGAATAGACGCCGTGCACGGGCTGTACTACCTCCTCATGCACGGCGTTTTCGCCTCAGCCCTGGTCCGATGTCGTCACCGCTGAGCCGCCTTCAGTCCCGGTCGGATGCCAGTACCGCCGAGCCGCCGGAGGCCGGCGTTCAGTCCCGGTCCGAGGCCAGTACCGCCAAGCCGCCGGAGGCCACCGCTGCGAGGAGGAGGGGGAGGGCCAGGCCGTGGTTGAGGATCAGCCAGGCGCCCAGGCAGGCGCCGGCGAACATCGCGACCACGGCGGCCGCGCGGCGGGGGGAGCGGCGGGCCGGGGCGGTGGCGTCGCCCAGGCGGGAGTCGGAGGCGAGGCCGGTCAGGGTCATGGTGAGGACCGTGGTGGTGAGGTCGGGGATGCCGAGTTTGCGGACGGTGGCGTTGCGCAGGCCCATCGCGAGGGCGGTGAGGGCGATCAGCGCGTACCGGGTGCCGGGGGCGTGCGGCCAGGCGTAGGCGATCCCCGCCGAGGCGCCGACGAGCAGCGCCTCCACCACGAGCGTGAGCCGGGTCCGGTCGCGCCGGGCCTGTGCGCCGAGGCGGTTCGTCAGCCGGCCCCCGGCCGCCGCGCCGATCAGGAAGCAGCCCAGCGAGGTGGTGATGTGGGGCACGGAGAAGCCGGGCGCGCCCACGGCGGCGAAGCCGAGCACGACCACGTTGCCGGTCATGTTGGCGGTGAAGACCCGGCCGAGCCCCAGATAGCCGACGGCGTCGATCAGCCCGCTCACCACGGTCAGCAGCAGAAGCACGACCGTGAGGCGCATCCCGCGCGGGCGGGGCAGCGGGGTCGGACCGGTCGTGGGCGTCGCCATCTCTACCTCCGGTCGGCCGCGCGGGCGGAGCGGTGACCAGTGGATCACGGAGGCGGGGCGGATGAGGGGTGCGGCGCGACGCGGGGGAACAGGGGAGTGCCGGTACCGCTCAACTCAGAACCCCGCGGGCATGGTTGACCCCGGACATGCGTAAGCACCCTCGCCTCGCGGGCAAGGGTGCGGATATCGGGTGATGCGTCCCGGCCGGTCCGGCCGGGCGTCGCCGGACTCCTGGGTCCGGTGGCGGTGTCGGTCGGGTACGGCTCAGTACCAGCCGTGGGACTGCCAGAAGTTCCAGGCCTGAACGGGGCTGCCGTAGCGCGAGTTCATGTAGTTGAGGCCCCACTTGATCTGGGTGGCCGGGTTGGTCTTCCAGTCGGAACCGGCGGAGGACATCTTCGAGGCGGGCAGGGCCTGGACCAGACCGTAGGCACCGGAGGAGCTGTTGGTGGCCGAGGGGTTCCAGCCGCTCTCGTGCGACACGATCTTGTTGAACGCGGCGTACTGGGCCGAGTTCGGAATCATCTTGTGCGCGATCGACTGAGCCGAGGAGGACGACATCGGAGCGGCCTGGGCGGGCACGGTGCCGAACGCGATGCCGGCGCCGGCGGCGGCCAGGGCGGCGACGGTGACGGCCTTCTTCGGGGTGGCGACGCGGCGAATGAACGAGAAAGACATGTAAATCCTTTTGCTTGGGTACAGGACGGCGCCTCGTAGGTCCGGGCCGGGCGGAGCGTTTCGTGCGCTTCACCCGCCGGCCGCATACGTCGGCGCCGCGGCCCGTGAGGGCTCGTGGCGCCGGGCGACGTCATCCAGAGAAACAGGATTCCGGGATGTCCGCAATGACCCCTTTTACTAGTGGTGGCCGGACCGGCAGCGTCGACTGCTCATGTGACCGGCGTCTCAAACCGCAGGTCACGAAGGGTGTAAATGTGGATGTATCGGACATTTAAGTCTACGAAGCCGCCTCGTAGGTGACCTGCGTCATGTGGGGTGCTTCACCGGGCAACCACCCCGGCGCCGACCCTCCGGACACGTCCCCTCACGCTTCGGGTGCGTCGAATGTGACCGCCGTCTCGAAGGCGGCCCGCCGGGTGGCCCGGCGCAGCGCGCGCAGCACGGCGGGGCCGAGGGCCAGGGTGAGGACGACCGTGCAGACGGCCCGGCCGAGGTCCCAGCCCATGGAGGTG
This sequence comes from Streptomyces sp. NPDC005435, assembly GCF_040703155.1. NCBI lineage: Bacteria > Bacillati > Actinomycetota > Actinomycetes > Kitasatosporales > Streptomycetaceae > Streptomyces > Streptomyces sp. NPDC005435. The sequence continues at coordinate 134,226 of NZ_JBEXEQ010000014.1, read as the reverse complement.
GCCAGGCAGTAGGCGAGGAAACGGGCCAGGTTGGCGGGCACGGAGGCGTGCGGGTCGAAGGCGATGCCCGAGGCCATGGTGCCCATGAACGGCCAGCCGGCCAGGTTCATCACCGTGCCGTAGGCGAACGCGGCGACGAAGCCGTAGCAGCCCAGGAGCAGCAGCTCGGGGCGGCCGCGCAGCCGGGAGCGGCCCGGCAGCAGGCCCGCGCCCAGGGCGAACCAGCCCATCGCCAGCATCTGGAACGGCATCCACGGCCCCACCCCGCCGGTCAGCAGCGCCGAGGCGAACATCGTCACCGAGCCGAGCACGAACCCGAAGCCGGGACCGAGGACGCGGCCGCTGAGCACCAGCAGGAAGAACATGGGCTCGATGCCCGCCGTACCCGCGCCGATCGGCCGCAGCGCCGCGCCCGTCGCCGCCAGCACGCCCAGCATCGCCACCGCCTTCGGGCCGAGGCCCGACTCGGAGATCGTCGCCGCCACCACCGCGACCAGCAGCACCAGCAGCCCCGCGAACAGCCACGGCGCGTCCTCGGCGTGCGCGCTCAGCTGCGAGGCGGGCGGCGCGAGGAAGGGCCACCCGAAGGCGACGACGCCCACCGCGCTGACCAGGAGGAGCGCGGCGAGGGAACGGGGTCCTAGGCGGACGGCGTGGGCGGGGCGGGGGTGATGGGGGGCCGGTGGGTGATGTGGGGTGGGCTTCTGCGGGGTGCTCTCCTGGGCGGTGGGCTCGGTGTCGCGCGGGGCATCGGGGCGTCGGAGGGCGGCTGGGGCGGTGTCGCACGGGTGGCCGGTGTCGTCGGCGTGAGTGCGGCGGAGCCGGGCGGGGTCGGGCGTCACGTCAGGGCCCTCCTGACCTCGGTGACCGTCAGCCAGGGCTGGGGGGCCAGGATCTTGGTGACCTGGGGGGCGAAGGAGGGGGAGGAGACCACGATGTCCGCCGTGGGGCCGTCCGCGATGACCTCGCCCTCGGCCAGCAGCACCACCCGGTGCGCGATCTCGGCGGCCAGCTCCACGTCGTGCGTGGCCAGCACGATCGCGTGGCCCTCGGCCGCCAGGCCGCGCAACACGGTGGCCAGGCGGGCCTTCGCCGCGTAGTCGAGGCCGCGCGTCGGCTCGTCCAGGAGGAGCAGCGGCGGGCGCGCGGTCAGGACGACGGCCAGCGCGAGCGCGAGCCGCTGGCCCTCGGAGAGGTCGCGCGGGTGCGTGTCGTCCGTGATGCCCGGCAGCAGCCCGGACACCAGCGCCCGGCAGGTCCCCGGCTCGGCATCCGCGTCCCGGTCGGCGGCCGCGCACTCGGCGGCCACCGTGTCGGCGTACAGCAGATCGCGCGGCTCCTGCGGCACGAGGCCGGCCTTCCGTACGAGTTCCCGGGGCGCGATCCGGTGCGGTACGGCCCCGCCGACCCGCACCGAGCCCGCCGTGGGCTCCACCAGCCCGACCAGCGAGCCGAGCAGCGTCGACTTCCCGGCGCCGTTGCGGCCCATCAGCGCGACGGTCTCGCCGGGGCGGACGGTGAGGTCCACCCCGGCCAGGGCGCGGACCCGCCCGCGCCGGACGACGAGGTCGCGGACCTCGGCGACCTGGGGGGTGGCGGGGGAGTCGTCGGTACGACGGAGGGGGCGGCGGAGGAAGGGGAGCGCACGGGCCCTCACCGGCCGGGGGCGGTCGGTGGCCCGCCCGGTGGGCCGGGAGAGGAGGGCGGCGACTGCCCCGCCCGGCCGGCCTTCGGCGGCGGACGCCGGGGCGCTCGACGGGCGGGCATCGGCGCCGGTGCGCGTCGGCGCGCCCGGGTGGTCCACCCCGGCGGGTGTCGCCCTGTCCGCTTCGGTGGGTGCCGACCCGACCGCTCCGGCCGACGCCGCCTTGCCCGCTCCGGCGGACGCCGACTCGTCCACATCAGCGGACGGCTCCAGCCCCGCCAGCCGCTCCCGCAGTGCCGGAGCCCTCCGGCGCGCGTCCCGGACGGTCAGGGGCAGTGGGGACCAGCCCGCCAGGCGGCCCAGTTCCACCACCGGCGGGTAGACCGGGGAGACGGCCATGATCTCGGCCGGGGTGCCCGTCAGCGGGGGTTCGCCCGGGGCGGGGAGGAGGACGACGCGGTCGGCGTACTGGATCACGCGCTCCAGGCGGTGTTCCGCGAGCAGGACCGTCGTGCCGAGGTCGTGGACCAGGCGCTGGAGGACGGCCAGGACCTCCTCGGCGGCGGCCGGGTCGAGCGCCGAGGTCGGCTCGTCCAGGACCAGGACGCGGGGGTGCGGGGTCAGCACCGAGCCGATGGCGACCCGTTGGCGCTGGCCCCCGGAGAGCGTGGCGATGGGACGGTCACGCAGACCGGCCAGGCCCAGCAGGTCGAGGGTCTCCTCCACCCGGCGCCGCATGACCTCGGGGGCCAGGCCCAACGACTCCATGCCGTAGGCGAGTTCGTCCTCGACCGTGTCCGTCACGAAGTGTGCGAGCGGGTCCTGCCCCACCGTGCCCACCACGTCGGCCAGTTCGCGCGGCCGGTGGGTGCGGGTGTCCCGGCCCGCGACCGTGACCCGGCCGCTCAGCGTGCCCCCGGTGAAGTGCGGCACCAGACCGCACACCGCGTTCAGCACGGTCGACTTGCCCACCCCCGACGGGCCGACGAGCAGCACGAGTTCGCCCTCGGGCACCTCGAAGTCCACGTCCCGTACGGTCGGTTCGGCCGCGCCCTCGTAGGTGACGGCGACCTTCTCGAAGCGGATCACGCGCGCTCCCTGGATTCCTGGGGGACGACGAAGGCGGGCAGCAGCGCGAGCAGCACCGAGGCGGCGGGCCACAGCGGCAGCGCGGGCGCGGTGAGCGGGACGACACCGGGGTTCAGGGCGTCCGGCTCGCGCGCGGCGGCCAGGGTGAGCAGCGCGGCGACCGCCGCCCCCGAGCCCGCGACCAGCCACGCCCGCACACCCCACGGCGCCGGACGGTACCGGGTGCGCGGCGAACGACGGCCCCCGAGCCGCAGCCCGGCCAGCGCGGCGGCGGACCCGGCGAGCAGCACGGGCAGCCCGTAGGTGCCGCCCTCGGCGGTGAGCAGGCCGTACGTCCCCGCGCACACGCCCAGCAGCCCGCCGAGGGTGAGCGCGGCCGTCGTACGCCGTACCCGTACGGGCACCTCGGCGGTGCGGCCGAAGCCGCGCGCGTCCATCGCGGCGGCCAGCGCGACCGAGCGCTCCAACGCGCCCTCCAGGACCGGCAGTCCGACCTGGAGCAGCCCGCGCACCCCCCGGTCGGGCCGCCCGCGCAGCCGCCGGGCCGCGCGCAACCGCCGTACGTCCGCGATGAGATGGGGTGCGAAGGTGAGCGCCACGACCACGGCGACGCCCGCCTCGTACAGCGCGCCCGGCAGCGACTTCAGCAGACGGGCCGGACTGGACAGGGCGTTGGCCGCGCCGACACAGATCAGCAGGGCGGCCAGTTTCAGGCCGTTGTAGCCGGAGAAGAGCAGCGCCTCGGCCGTCACCGGGCCGCCGAGCCGGATGCCCTGCGCCCAGTCGGGCAAGGGGAGTTCGGGCAGCGTGAACAGCACATGCGTACCCGGAATCGGAGAGCCGAGGAGGACCGTGAAGGCGAGGCGTACGCACAGCACCGCGACGGCCAGCTTGGCGAAGGCCGCGTAGGAGCGGGCCCAGGGCGCGGACGAGCGGTGGGTGGCCACCACATAGCCGGAGGCGGCGATGAGCAGCGCGAGCAGGAGCGGGTTGGTGGTGCGGGTGGCGGCGGTGCCGAGCCCGAGCGCCCACAACCACCAGGCTCCGGGGTGGAGTCGAGGGGACCGCTCAGGCATTCCGGCGCCGCCGGGCCTGCCGCACCGCCGCCCCGGCGAGGATGACGATCACACCCGCGCCGACGGGCAGCCCGAGGGAGGGACCGCCGGAGTCCTTCGCCGCGGGCTTGTCGTGCTTGGCGGGCGTCTTGCCGCCCGCCGCGACCTGCTCCCCGCAACCCCGGTGCGGATAACCGGAGATGGCGCACAGCAGGGCGTTGGTGTCGTAGCGCAGCGGCTTGGCGGTCGCGGCCAGGGCCTCGGCGGTGGTCGCGTCGGGGGCGACACGGACGCAGGCCGTACGGACCGGCGGCGGCTTCTCGCCCGAGGGCGCGTCGGCCGGGGTGCCGAAGTCGATGACGAGCGCGACCCGCTTGGTGCCGTGCTTCGCGGGCGTGCGGGCGCAGACGGTGTCGAAGTCCGCCGTGCCGCGCGGACGGGTCGCGTCCGCGGAGTCCGCGCTGACCGCGAACCGGAAGCCCTGTACGTCGCCGTCCTCGGGACGGGTCGTCGAGGGCCCCTGGGTCGCGTACGTCCAGTGGCCGCCGGAGCGGTCCCAGAAGGACCAGTACCGGTAGCCGGTGGCGTGGGCCTGGGCGGCCCCGGCCAGCGGGAGCAGGGCCGCGACGAGGAGCGTCACGGCACGGCGGACGACGGTCACTTCTTCTTCCGGCCGCTGATCAGGAAGCCGGCGCCGATGCCCGCGAACAGGCAGGCCCCGACGAACCACCACACCTGGTGGTTCGACTTCTTCTCCGCGGCCTTGTGGGCGGCGGCCTTCTTCGCCTGCTCGGGCGCCGGGCCCTGCTTGTCCAGCGCCTGCACCAGGTTCGTGCCGCCGAATTCCTTCGGGTTCTCACCGAGCGCGTGCGCGGTCAGGATCAGCTGGGCGTAGGCGGCGGGGCCGCTCTGCTGCGCCCAGGGACCGGCGTTCTTCTCCAGCCAGGCGTACGGCTTCTTCGCCTGCGCGCTCCAGCCGTCGGCGGCGAGCGCGACGACCGTGTCGGCGGTGTTGCCGAAGTCCGGCCGGGCCTTGGCGCCGGCCATCGCCGACATCAGGTGGCCGCTCTTGGCGACCGCACCGGCCAGGTAGGCGGCGGCGTTGTCGGCCAGGCGCCCACGGGTGGCCTTGCCGGAGTCGGTGCAGGCGGGGGCCTTGCCGCGGGCCTTGGCGGGCTCCACCACGAAGTTCTTGCCGAGCGCGCCGAGCACGGCCGCCGCGGTGGCGTCGGCGTTGGCGGCGAGCTTGCCCTTCTTGTCCGGCTGGTAGGCGAAGGCGCCACCGCCGTCCTTCGCGCACGGGATCGCCAGGGCGGCCAGCGCCTCGGCCGGGGTCTTCCCCTTGGCGTGCTGCTTGGCCGGGTCCAGACCGACGGCGGTCAGCGCGCCGACGACCACGGAGGTGGAGTTGGTGTCGCTCGGGGAGCCGGGGGAGTAGCCCCAGCCGCCGTCCTTGTTCTGCTGCGCCTTCAGCCAGCGCACGGCCGAACCGGTCTCGGCGCGGTGGCCGCCGAGCGCGGCGAGCGCCTGGACGGCGGCGGCGGTGCTGTTGGTGTCGGGCTGCGCGCCCTTGCCGCCGCAGGGCTTGGCGGGGTCGGCGCGGAAGGCCGCGAAACCGCCGTCGGCGCACTGCTGGCCGGTCAGCCACTTCACGGCGGAGGCGGCGGGGCGCTCACCGACGGTGTGCTGGGCGAGCAGGGCCAGCGACTGGCGCCAGACGCCGTCGTAGGTGGGGTCGCCCTTGCCGAACAGCCCGGCCGGGACCGTCGCCTTCGGGGACGGGGACGCCTCGGCGGCCGTGGCGGGCGCGGCCGCGGCCAGCACGCCTATCGCGGCGAGAGCCGCTGCACTGCGGCGGACGTTCATGGTCGGCGACTGCCTCTCCTGCAAGGAAGCCGGGCAGCGCACGGGGAACCCCCCGGGCGGCTCGGCTCCGTAAACCTCGACGGTGCCGTGCGCGACGGGGTGCCACACACGCGAGCCGGTCACATCCCGCAGAGGCGCTCCGGCTCACCGCCCCTGCGGGACGGCTCACGGTTGCGGGCTCAGCGCCGGAATCGCACCGGCTTCCCCCCGTACGGGTGTATGACGACCCGGCCACTTTACCGGCAGCCGACGGACCCCCGGCAGTGGCCGGCGCCACACCGCCCCCGTTCCGTGACCCTCGGTGAGGAGCGCCCCGGAGGCAGGTGACCGGGGCCGTTCGGCCGTGGCGCGAATCACCTGGTCGACCGGTCACAGCCGCCTTACCAGCCGGTAGATTCGGTGCTTCCTGGATGATCAGCTGAAACTTGTTCCACATTGACGTCCCGTCGTAGTCTCGCGGGACAGCGCAGGGAGAAGGGGGCCCGGAGTGACCGCTGAGGCCAGTCAGGCGGGTTCCCGACAGGATCCGGCTGCCGACGGCGGGACACCGCTCGACATCGCGCTCCTCACCTACAAGGGCAACCCCTTCTGCGGCGGACAGGGCGTCTACGTGCGCCATCTCTCCCGCGAACTGGCCCGGCTCGGGCACCGCGTGGAGGTCATCGGCTCCCAGCCGTACCCCGTTCTCGACGAACACGAGGACTACGACGGCCGGTTGAGCCTGACCGAGCTGCCCAGCCTCGACCTCTACCGCCAGCCCGACCCCTTCCGCACCCCGAAGCGGGACGAGTACCGGGACTGGGTCGACGCCCTGGAGGTCGCCACCATGTGGACCGGCGGCTTCCCCGAGCCGCTGACCTTCTCGCTGCGCGCCCGCCGCCATCTGCGCGCCAGACGCGGCGAGTTCGACATCGTGCACGACAACCAGACCCTGGGCTACGGACTGCTGGGCGACATCGGCGCGCCGCTCGTCACCACCATCCACCACCCCATCACCGTGGACCGGCAGTTGGAGCTGGACGCCGCCGAGAGCCGCCAGCGCCGCCTTTCCGTGCGCCGCTGGTACGCCTTCACGCGGATGCAGAAGCGCGTCGCCCGCCGGCTGCCCTCCGTGCTCACCGTCTCCGGCAGCTCCCGCCAGGAGATCGTGGACCACCTCGGCGTCCGCGACGACCGCGTCCACGTCGTCCACATCGGCGCCGACACCGGCCTGTTCGCCCCCGACCCGGCCGTGCCCGAGGTGCCGGGCCGGATCGTCACCACCTCCAGCGCCGACGTCCCGCTCAAGGGCCTGGTGTTCCTCGTCGAGGCGCTCGCCAAGGTCCGCACCGAACGCCCCGACGCGCACCTGGTCGTCGTCGGCAAGCGCCCCGAGGAGGGCCCGGTCGCCCAGGCGGTCGAGCGCTACGGCCTCGAAGGCGCCGTCGAGTTCGTCAAGGGCATCACCGACGCCGAGCTGGTCGACCTGATCCGCTCGGCCGAAGTCGCCTGCGTCCCCTCGCTGTACGAGGGGTTCTCGCTGCCCGCCGCCGAGGCCATGGCCACCGGCACCCCGCTGGTCGCCACCACCGGCGGCGCCATCCCCGAGGTCGCGGGCCGCGACGGCGAGACCTGCCTCGCCGTCCCCACCGGCGACGCGGGCGCGCTCGCCGCCGCCCTCACCCGGCTGCTCGGCGACGCGGACCTGCGCGCCCGGCTCGGCGCGGCCGGACGCGAGCGGGTGCTCGCCCGCTTCACCTGGGCCCGCGCCGCCGAGGGCACGGTGGCCCGCTACCGCGAGGCGATCGACAGCGCCCGCACCGGCCCGCGTACGGACCGCGCACCCGGGCGCCCCGCCGCGACCCCCGCCCCCGCCGCCGTCGCGGGCATATCCTCCGCATCCTCCGAAAGCAGGGCCACGTGCTGACCGTCGACTTCTCCCGGTTCCCGCTCGCCCCGGGCGACCGAGTCCTGGACCTCGGCTGCGGGGCCGGCCGGCACGCCTTCGAGTGCTACCGGCGCGGCGCCCAGGTCGTGGCCCTCGACCAGAACGCCGAGGAAATCCGCGAGGTCGCCAAGTGGTTCGCCGCGATGAAGGAGGCCGGTGAGGCGCCCGCCGGCGCCACCGCCACCGCGATGGAGGGCGACGCGCTCGCGCTGCCCTTCCCCGACGAGTCCTTCGACGTCGTCATCATCTCCGAGGTGATGGAGCACATCCCCGACGACAAGGGCGTGCTCGCCGAGATGGTCCGCGTACTCAAGCCCGGCGGCCGCATCGCCGTCACCGTGCCGCGCTACGGCCCCGAGAAGGTCTGCTGGGCCCTCTCCGACGCCTACCACGAGGTCGAGGGCGGCCACATCCGCATCTACAAGGCCGACGAACTCCTCGCCAAGATGCGCGAGGCGGGCCTGCGCCCCTACGGCACCCACCACGCGCACGCCCTGCACTCGCCGTACTGGTGGCTCAAGTGCGCCTTCGGCGTGGACAACGACAAGGCGCTGCCGGTCAAGGCGTACCACAAGCTCCTCGTCTGGGACATCATGAAGAAGCCGCTGGCCACCCGGGTCGCCGAGCAGGCGCTCAACCCGCTCATCGGCAAGAGCTTCGTGGCCTACGCGACCAAGCCGCACCTGCCGCGCGCCGAGGCGGCCGCCGAGTGACCACCCCCCGCACCGACCACCTCGTCCTGCCCGGGGTGCTGACCGCCGAGCAGGCCGCCGCGACCGTCCGGGGCGTCCTCGCCGTGCAGCGCGAGGACGGCGCGATCCCCTGGTTCCGCGGCCACCACCTCGACCCGTGGGACCACACCGAGGCCGCCATGGCGCTCGACGCGGCCGGCGAGCACGAGGCCGCCGAGCGCGCCTACGAGTGGCTCGCGCGGCACCAGAACGAGGACGGCTCCTGGTACGCCGCCTACGCCGACGGCGCCCACGACGACGTCACCGACCGCTCGCTGGAGTCGAACTTCGTCGCCTACATAGCCGTCGGCGTCTGGCACCACTACCTCTCCACCGGCGACGACACCTTCCTGGACCGCATGTGGCCCGTCGTCTACGCGGCCGTCGAATGGGTCCTGCGCCTCCAGCAGCCCGGCGGCCAGATCGGCTGGCGCGTGGACGCGGACGGCGCGGCGACGGAGGACGCGCTGCTCACCGGCAGCTCGTCCGTCCACCACGCCCTGCGCTGCGCCCTCGCCATCGCCGAGCAGCGCGAAGAGGCGCAGCCGGACTGGGAGCTGGCGGTCGGCGCGCTGCGTCACGCGATACGGCGCCACCCCGAGCGGTTCCTCGACAAGGACCGCTACTCGATGGACTGGTACTACCCGGTCCTCGGCGGCGCCCTCACCGGCGTCGAGGCCAAGGAGCGCGTCGAGTCCGGCTGGGACCGCTTCGTCGTCCCCGGTCTCGGGGTGCGCTGCGTGGTCCCCAACCCCTGGGTGACCGGCGGCGAGTCCTGCGAACTCGCCCTCGCGCTCTGGGCGATGGGCGAGTCCGACCGCGCGCTGGAGATCCTCCAGTCCGTCCAGCACCTGCGGGACGCGGACAGCGGCCTGTACTGGACCGGCTACGTCTTCGCCGACGACGCGATCTGGCCCCGCGAACTCACCGCCTGGACCGCCGGCTCCCTGCTCCTGGCCGTCGCCGCCCTCGGCGGCCACGACGCCACCTGCGCGGTCTTCGGCGGCGAACGCCTGCCGGTGGGGCTGACCCCGGACTGCTGCGCGTAGGCGTCCGCCGGTCTCTCGGCCGAAGGTCTTTCCGCCGGAGCCGAACGCCGCGCCGGGCTGCCGCGCGGGAACAGCGCGCGCACGGCGCGGTGGCCGTCCCGCGCGGGCGACGTACGCCGAGCCGCCCGGCAGGGACTCAGTGCCGGTGCAGGCGGCCCGCTATCGCGTGGCCGACGAAGAGGTAGACCACGGCGGCCAGGCCGTAGCCGCAGACCACCCGGGCCCACGCCTCGTCGAAGGTGAACAGGTCGTGGGACCACCCGGCGAGCCAGGCGGCCGCGTCATGGACGAACTCCACCAGGTCGTTGGCCCGGTTGGCGTCCAGCAGGTACATCAGAATCCACAGGCCGATGATTCCGGCCATCACGTCGGCGATCACGGCTATCACCGTGCCCGCCTCGTTCCCGCCTCTGCGATATCTCGACATGGAATCCGGATTGCCGCTGCGCGCCCCGTGAAACGCCCGGGAATCCGGTCCCGGTTCCCGTACGGCGTCGTCCGGCTGGCGGGGCGCCCGGCGCCGGGTGAGGCTGCCCATGGAAGCAGCCGCTCGGGGAGATACGTCCGGAGGACCGCGTGCCCGTTCCGATACGGCGCCTGTTCGTGGCGCTCATGGTGTCCTGCGTGCTGATGGCCGGTACCGCCGGCTGCGGCGGGGACGATTCCAGCAAGCAGCAGTCCAGCGCGTCCTCGCCCAGCCCCAGCACGTCCGCCGAGAAACAGAAGTTCGCCAAGACCCGGTTCGTGGCGAACGCCGGGCTCGCCGCCGGGGCCACCTACCAGTGGATCGTGAAGCCCTGGAAGGCGGGCAAGTTCAAGAAGGGCGCCGACGGCCGCAAGGTCGCCCTCGTCAAGGCCGGTCTCGCCGGGGCCTTCGCCTACAACCGGCTCAAGGCCGCGCAGAAGAACGCCCAGGGCGACCCCACCCTCGCGAAGGCGCTCGCCCCGCTCACCGCGGGCATCGACGCGCTCAAGGACCTGCCGTCCAAGCTGCGCAACGGCGATACGAACGCGGCCAGTTCCTTCGACCAGATCATCGGCCAGGTCAAGGACGCGGGCCAGAGCGCGGGCGCACCGGTCAAGGACCAGGTGCCCTCCACCTCCGACCTCAACAAGGGCTAGCCGCCCAACGCGGGCCGCCATGGCCGGACATGACGAAGGCCCCCCGCCCGTGAAGGGCGAGGGGCCTGGCATGCGAAGGCCGTTAGCTGCCGCGCTGGATGCCCGTCGTGTCCTGGAGGACGCCCCGGCGCCCGTCCTGCGTCTGCGCCACCAGCGCCGCACCGCGCTGCTCGACCGCCAAGTACCAGGTACCCGGCGCCAGTTCGGCCACCGGAGAGGGTGCGCCGTCCTCCGAGAACAGCGGCCGGGCCACCGGCACCGCGAACCAGAACGGCGAGAACTCCGCCGCCGCCGGCTGCTGCGCGTACGGCTGCTGCGGCTGCGCCGCGAACGGCTGCTGCTGGGCACCCGGGTAGCCGTAACCGGCGGGCGGCTGGGCACCGTAGGGCTGCGGGGTGACCGGCTTCGGGGCCGGGATCAGCGCGCCCTGCAGGGCCGGGACCAGCGGGGTGGCGACGGCGGCCGCCGCCATGATCAGCGTCGCGACGAAGGCGAGCACCAGGCCCGTGCCCGCGCCCAGCTTGCTGTCGGCGGAACCGCTGTTCAGACCGCCGAGCGGGTCGATGAGGTTGCCCAGCCCGCTCCACGCGGCGAACACCGCGAACGCGACGCCGAAGGAGCCGAGTTCGAGCCCGGCGACCTTGAGCGGCTGCGGCAGCGCGCGGGCCGCGACGACGAGCCCCGCCGCGATCAGCCCCGCCAGCACGACGCTCAGCAGAACCGGTCCGTTCTCCCAGAGGTTCGGCACGTCGATGCCGTCCACCGAACCGTCGTACGAGTAGTTGTCGAAGAACGACGCGATGAACAGCAACACCGCTGCTCCGATCACCACGCCGTCGCCTCTAGTGAGGGAGCGGATATTCACTTCAGGTCCTTCGTAGGTCGTCTCGTCGTCGGTAGACAGTACCGTCCGCGTTGTCCGGCTGTCCGGCCTCTTCCACGTGCCGGTCACGACTCGCGCAGGAAACTCACGATTCCCTCAGAGATCCCTTGCGCGGCTTTCTGCCGCCAGGCGGCACTGGTCAGCTCGGCCGCGTCGGTGGCGTCGCGCATGTTGCCGCACTCGATGAAGACCTTGGGAACCGTGGACAGGTTGAGTCCGCCGAGGTCGGTCCGCGTCACCAGACCGGTGCCGTGGCCCAGGTAGTTGGAGAACGGCTCACCGGTCGTGTGCCGGTAGCCGGCGGCCACCCGCTTGCCGAGGTCGCGGGAGGGGCCGGTGATGGGGCGGGTGTCCGCGCCGCCCGCGTGCACGGCGCCGGGCAGGATGACGTGGAAGCCCCGGTTGCCCGGCGCGGAGCCGTCGGCGTGGATGGACAGCGCCGCGTCCGCGTGCGCCTTGTTGCCGATCTCGGCCCGCTCGTCCACGCACGGCCCCCAGGCCGGCCCGTCCTCGTCGTGCGTGAACTTCACGGTCGCGCCCTGCTTCTCCAGCAGCGCGCGCACCCGGTGGGACACGTCCAGCGTGAACTTGGCCTCCGGATAACCGGCGTTGGTCTCCGTCCCCGTGGTGTCGCACTCCTTGCGGCCGTTGCCGACGTTCACCTGGCGTGCGATCTCGGAGGTGTGCCGGAAGTTGCCCGGGTTGTGCCCCGGGTCGATGACCACCACCTTGCCCTTGAGGGGCCGGGCGGCGGCGGACGGCGAGGCGCCCTTGCCGTCGCCGGAGCCGGGGGCGGCGGCCGAGGGCGACGCCGTGCCCGTGGCGTGCGCGTCTCCGCCGGAGCGGCCGAGGTGCGCGTAGGCCGCCCAGCCGAGCAGCGCCACCGGCACCAGCGCGGCCAGGGTCACGGTCAGCGGACGGCGCCGGGAGCGGCGGGGCGTGGGGGGTTCGAATTCCGGTCCTGCGTACGACACGCCTGCCACCCTAACGAAACACCGGACCGCCCCCGACCCCGCCTACCTGACGGACCGTCAGATACCGGTCCCCGTACGCCTCAGCACCCGCAGCGAGCCCGTCACCGCGACCTCCGTGAACGCCCCGGACTCCAGCGCCCGCAGATACACCCGGTACGGCGCCTGCCCGGTGAACTCGTCCTCCGGCTCCGGGAACACGTCGTGCACGACCAGCAGCCCGCCCTCGGCGACATGCGGGGCCCAGCCCTCGTAGTCGGCCGTCGCGTGCTCGTCGGTGTGGCCGCCGTCCACGAAGACCAGGCCGAGCGGCTTCCCCCACAGGGCGGCGATCTGCGGGGACCGGCCGACCAGGGCGACGACGTGGTCCTCCAGGCCCGCCCCGTACAGGGTCCGGCGGAAGGTGGGCAGGGTGTCCATGAGCCCGATCTCGGGGTCGACCGTCTCGGGGTCGTGGTAGTCCCAGCCCGGCTGCTGCTCCTCGCTGCCCCGGTGGTGGTCGACGGTCAGCGCGAGGGTGCCGCTCTCCCGGGCCGCGTCCGCGAGCAGCACCGTCGAGCGCCCGCAGTACGTGCCCACCTCAAGGAGCGGCAGTCCGAGGCGCCCCGCCTCCAGCGCGGCCGCGTACAGCGCGAGCCCCTCGTCCACGGGCATGAAGCCCTTCGCCGCCTCGAACGCGGCCATGATCTCGGGCTTCGGTGCGGACATCGGGTTCCTCCCGGTCGTACGGCTGATCAGGCGCCCATGCTGCCGCACCCCCCGCCGGAGGCCGGCGGGGGGTGCGGTGCGGGGGAATCTCACGGGGGAGGTCAGGCGCTGACGGTCTCTCCCGGCAGTGCCAGGTCCAGCTCCACGGCCAGCTCGTCCCCGGAGTGCGTCGCCGAGGAGGCCAGCGGGCCGTGTCCGGCGGCCTTGGCGGCCAGGACGTAGGCGCCTCCGGCCGGGACCGCGAGGGCGTAGTCGCCGTCGGGGCCGGAGAGCGTGGCCCCGGCCTGGCGGCCCCGGCGGTCGATCAGGGTGACCTTGGCGCGGGCGACCGGAGCGCCGTCCGCGTCCAGCACCCGGCCGGTGAAGCCGCGCAGCACCGCGCGCGCGTGCTCCAGGTTCGCGTCCTCCTCGCTGCTGGCCCGCAGCTGGGTGTGCCGCTCGGCCGGGCGCGGGGTGCGCGGCAGGAAGAACGCGAGCGTGAGGCCCACCAGGACGGCGGCCGTGGCGATCAGGAACGACACCCGGAAGCCGTGCATGGTCGGGATGGCGAGCCCGCCGCCGACCGGCTGCGCGGTGTTGGCGAGCACCATGCCGATGACCGCGCTGGAGACCGAGGTGCCGATGGACCGCATCAGGGTGTTGAGGCCGTTGGCCGCGCCCGTCTCCGAGGCCGGGACCGCGCCCACGATCAGCGCGGGCAGCGAGGAGTAGGCGAGGCCGATGCCCGCGCCGAGCACCACCGAGGTGATGATCGTCTGCCAGGCGGCGTGCATCAGGCCGAGGCCGCCCGCGTAGCCGACGGCGATGACCAGCAGACCGATGATCAGGGTCGTGCGCGGGCCGTACCGCGCGGACAGCCGGGCGTACACCGGCGCGGTGAACATCATCGTCAGGCCCAGCGGCGCCACGCACAGACCCGCGACCACCATGGACCGGCCGAGGCCGTACCCGGTGGCGGTGGGCAGCTGGAGCAGCTGGGGCAGGACGAGGGAGACGACGTAGAAGCTGACGCCGACCATGATCGAGGCCAGGTTGGTCAGCAGCACCTCGCGGCGGGCGGTGGTGCGCAGGTCGACCAGCGGTGCCGCGGTGCGCAGCTCGTACACGCCCCACAGCAGCAGCACGGCGAGAGCCGCGCCGAACAGGCCGAGCGTGGTGCCCGACGACCAGCCCCAGTCGCTGCCCTTGGTGATCGGCAGCAGGAGCAGCACCAGACCCGCGGACAGGCCGAGCGCGCCGAGCAGGTCGAAGGAGCCCCGGGCGCGTGCCGGGGACTCGGGTACGACGAGCAGGGTGAGGACGATGGCGAGCGCGCCGAGCCCTGCCGCGCCGTAGAACAGGGCGTGCCAGTCGGTGTGCTGGGCCACCAGGGCGGCGGCGGGCAGCGCGAGACCGCCGCCGACGCCGATCGAGGAGCTCATCAGGGCCATGGCCGAGCCGAGCTTCTCGCGCGGCAGCATGTCCCGCATCAGGCCGATGCCGAGCGGTATCGCGCCCATGGCGAAGCCCTGGAGCGTACGGCCGACGATCATGACGAGGAGCTGGCTGGTCAGCGCGCTGACCAGGGCGCCCGCCACCATCACGGCGAGGCTCAGGATCAGCATCCGGCGCTTGCCGTAGAGGTCGCCGAGGCGGCCCATGATCGGGGTGGCCACGGCGCCGGAGAGCAGGGTCGAGGTCAGTACCCAGGTGGCGTTGCTCGGCTCGGTGCCGAGCAGCTGCGGCAGGTCCTTGATGACCGGCACGAGCAGGGTCTGCATCACCGCGACCACGATGCCCGCGAAGGCGAGCACCGGGACCAGGGCTCCGCCGGCCCTCGGGATGGGGCGATCGGTCGTGTGGGGCATTGAGTGAGGTTCCTCCCGCGTGAATGAATCACCGGGAGCAACGTCGTATGCACGGGCAACTATTCCGTTGCTTCGGGCCTCTAATGAATCCTTGACCGATCCATGGGTTACTGATCCGGAGTCAGGCGCCCGGCCCCGGTCACAGCCAGCCCTGCTGCCGCGCCTCCCGCACCGCCTCCGCGCGGTTGCGGGTACCGGTCTTGCCGATCGCGGCCGAGAGATAGTTGCGCACCGTCGACTCCGACAGATGCAGCCGTACGGCGATGTCGGCCACCGTCGCCCCGTCCACCGCCGCCCGCAGCGCCTCCCGCTCGCGCGCCGTCAGCGGATTCGGTCCCGCGCTCAGCGCGGCCGCCGCGAGCGCCGGGTCCACCACGGTCTCCCCGGCCAGCACCCGCCGTACCGCCCGCGCCAGCTCCTCCACGGGGCCGTCCTTCACCAGGAAGCCCGCCGCGCCCGCCTCCATGGCCCGGCGCAGATAGCCCGGCCGGCCGAAGGTGGTCAGGATCAGCACCCGGCAGTCCGGGACCTCGGTCCGCAGCTCCGCCGCCGCGTCCAGGCCGCTCATCCCGGGCAGCTCGATGTCCAGCAGGGCCACGTCCGGGCGGTGCTCCAGCGCGGCCGGCACGATCGCGTCCCCGGTCCCCACCTGCGCGACCACCTCGATGTCGTCCTCCAGACCGAGCAGGAGCGCGAGGGCGCCGCGCATCATGCCCTGGTCCTCGGCCAGCAGTACGCGGATGTTCGTCACCGGGTCAGCGTAGTGGCGGCGGGGCTCAGCGCTCCGCCGGAGAGGCCACCGCGTACGGATCGGCCGGTTCCGCCGGGAGTTCCGCCGTCACCGTGAAGCCGCCCTGGGGCGCCGGGCCCGCCGTCAGGGTGCCGTTCGCCGCCGCGAGGCGCTCGGTCAGGCCCGTCAGCCCCGTACCGCCGATGCCGCCGGACTGGCGGGGGAGAGGGGTGCCCGTGCCGTCGTCCGTCACGGTGAGCCGGACCCGCTCGGCGGAGCCCTCGATGGTGATCTCGCAGCGGCGCGCGTCGCTGTGCCGGACCACGTTCGTCACCGCCTCGCGCACCACCCAGCCGAGCAGCGCCTCGGTCTGCGGGGCGAGCGGCGCGCCCGACTGCCGTACGACCGGCTCCACGCTCGCCGCCGCCAGCGCCGAGCGGGCCCGGGTCAGCTCGGTGGCCAGACTGCCCTGCCGGTAGCCGGTCACCGCCTCGCGGATCTCGGTCAGCGCCTGCCGCCCGACCGACTCGATGTCCCCGATCTGCGCGAGCGCCGCGTCCAGGTCCCGCCCGGCCAGACGCCGGGCCGCCTCCGACTTCACCACGATCACCGAGAGCGTGTGCCCGAGGAGGTCGTGCAGGTCGCGGGAGAAGCGCAGCCGCTCCTTCTCCACGGCCTGGCGGGCGAGTTCCTCGCGCGCGGCGCGGAGCTGCCGTACGGCCTCGGACAGGCTCAGGATCGCGGCCGTCACCATGCAGGACAGGAAGGTGCCGTACCCGATGCTCGGCGCGTTCGACCACTCGCCGCTGACCCCGGTGAGCACCGCCGCGTACGCCGCGAGCGGCACCCCCACCCGGCCGAGCAGCCGGCCGCGCAGGGTGGCGCCGGCGGCGAGGCCGAGCAGCGGGAAGAACATCAGCCAGCTGCCGCCGTAGCCGAGCGCCAGGGCGGTGGTCAGTACGCCCATCAGCACGAGTGCGGTCCGGGTGGAGAGCGACTCGCGCTTGGCGCGGTCGAAGGCGCGGAAGGTGACGTAGATGTAGAGGGAGTTGAAGGTGAGCAGGCCCAGGCCGCCGATCAGCGGGTTCGAGGCGTGGCCCTGGAGCAGGTTGGAGAAGGAGCCGAGGCCGAGGAGCAGCCAGGGGAGCAGCGCGAATCCGGTGGGCGGCGGACCCACGCGCTCCTCCGCCGGGATCTCACCCTTCGCGTCGGCGGCCTTCCGTACGGCCTTGGCGCGGGCCATGTCCGCCCGCCACTGCCGCCGCGCCGCACCCGCCGCGCGCAGCCCGCGCCGCGCCCGCGCCCACCATGACATGTCCGTGTTCCCCGCGTTTCCCGCCGCTGCCTCGTCCGTCCGTTCGACGGAGCGACGGTACAGGGTAGGAAATGAGCGCCTCTGTCCGCATCCGGCCGGTTCGGTGCCCCGCGTCTCTGTCATGCCTACGACGGTAGGAGCGGGGGCCTGCCGGGCGGCAGAGGCGGACGTACGGACTGTGGCGGTACGCGGGTACCGGGGGAGGGCGGGACGAATGTCACCGCTCCGAGGGGGTCCGGGTACGACGAAGGGCGGGGGTACGCATGCGTACCCCCGCCCTTCGTGGCCCGGTCAGGCCTGCGTCGACCCCTCGGCCCCCGTGCCCGGCCGGCGGTGGCGGCCGCGCGGGGCCGCCTCGCCGTCCTGGTGGGCCACCTGGCCCCGGTGCCTGCCGTGGCCGTCCGGCCCGGCCGCGGCCAGGTGCGGCTGCGGCCAGGCGGAGTCCGTGGCCGGCGAGGGCGCCTGCGACGTACTGGTCTCGGTCATCGGAACTGTTCACCCCGTCAACATGATCTTTTTTCGGCCGGGCGAGTCTAACCGGCAGGACAGGGGGAGAAACCAGGCGGCCACGCCGATCGGTGCCATTTGGTTACGAGTTGGCCACCGCTGAGGAGGCGAGGGGAGCCTTTTGCAGGGGAACCGGCCGGGTGGCCTCCGTTTCCTCAGGGGCCTCCTCCGGCTTCCCGTCGGCCCCCTCCACCGCCGGGACCGGGCCCCCCACCGCCAGCTCCGCCACTCCGCACGGCGTTTCCGCCGTCGCGTACGGCAGCCGCAGCACCCCCTCCGGCGTCCACAGCCCCGCCCCCGCGAGCCAGCCCTCCGGGGCCGGAAGATGCCGTACCCGGCGCTCGGCCGGGCGCCAGGTGCCGACCCAGGTGCCCAGCGGGCCGTCCACGCGCAGCGCGACCGCGCAGCTCTCCGGCATCAGTACCTGCCCCGGCTGGATCGCGAACGGCGTGACCGTGCAGTCCGGCAGCCGCAGTGAGCCGGGGAAACGCACCGGCAGTGTGCTGCCGAGCACACCCCAGCCCAAGCGTTCATGCCCCGGCGAGGGCGCGTCCGAGGCGATCACCAGCAGACCGCTGTCCGGGTCGGCGAGCAGCAGCCGGTCGTCGCTGTCCGGGGCGATCTGGAGCAGCGGTGTGACCGCGCCCCCGCCCCCGAGGTCCACCACCACCGTCTTCGTACGCCCGCCCAGCTCCCGGTCCACCGCGAGCATCCGCCCGGCGGTGTCCAGCCAGACCCCGCCCGAGCAGCGGCCCGGCAGCTCCGCCAGCCGCTCGGGTCCGGCCGCGCCGCCCGCCACCAGCCACACCGCCGTGGAGCGCGCGCCGACCGCGAGGGCGTAGGCGCGGGTGCCGCAGGGCGCCGGGGGCAGCAGGGTGAGCCGGGTCTCCGGCTCGGGGCACTCGACCGCGCCGAGCGGCAGCTCACCGGTGCCGGGGCCGGTCGGGTACAGCAGCGAGAAGGCGTGGTGCCGGTCCACCAGGCGGTGGATCAGCACCCGCCCGTCGCCCATCGGCTGCACCTGGGTGCCGGGCTCCTCCGGCTGGTTCCCGGGCAGCGGGACCGCGTACGGCTCCGGGCCGTCCAGCGTCCAGCGCTCGGGGAACCAGGACTCCCCGTCCACCGCGAGGCGGGCCGCGTACGCGCCGTCCGCCGTGATGGCGTACGGCGGCACGGGCGTCCCGGCCGCCGCCGGTACCGCCGGACGCGTACCCCGGGTCTCCGGATTCTCCGGATCACCGTCGTCCGCGCCGGCCGACGTGGTTTCGATCGCACAGGCCGTCATCGTTCGGTCACCTCCGGCGACGAAGCTAGTTTTCGTACGCACAGGCGGGGGGCCGGTGGCGCCAGGCTTCACACATACGGGTGGCGCAGAAGCGATTCCTCTGAGGAAGAGCGGCCCATGTGCTGCCCGGGTGGGTACGGGGGGAGTACGTCCGCCCGACCGGTACGGCCTCCCGGAACGGCCAGGTAGCCTTGGCACGTGCCCCGTCTGTCTGAAGTCATCGCCGCGCTGGAGTCCCTGTGGCCCCCGGAGCGGGCCGAGTCCTGGGACGCGGTCGGCACGGTCGCGGGCGACCCCGACCAGGAGGTCGGCCGGGTCCTGTTCGCCGTCGACCCCGTCCAGGAGGTCGTCGAGGAGGCCGTGAAGCTGGGTGCCGGACTGCTGGTCACCCACCATCCGCTCTATCTGCGCGGTACGACCACGGTCGCGGCCGACACCTTCAAGGGCCGCGTCGTGCACACCCTCATCAAGAACGATGTGGCCCTGCACGTCGCCCACACCAACGCCGACACCGCCGACCCCGGTGTCTCCGACGCGCTCGCCGGCGCCCTCGGCCTCCGTGTCACAGGCCCGCTCGTGCCCGACCCCACCGACCCGGAGGGCCGCCGGGGCCTGGGCCGGATCTGCGAGCTGGACCATCCGCTGACCGTCCGCGAGCTGGCCGCCCGCGCCGCCGCGCGGCTGCCCGCCACCCAGCAGGGCATCCGGGTGGCCGGCGACCCCGAGGCCGTCGTCCACCGGGTCGCCGTCAGCGGCGGCTCGGGCGACAGCCTCTTCGACCACGTGCGCGCGGCCGGAGTGGACGCGTTCCTCACCGCCGATCTGCGCCACCACCCGGCATCCGAGTTCGAGGCGTCCGTCGCCCACCGGCCGCTCGCGCTGCTCGACGCGGCGCACTGGGCCACCGAGTGGCCCTGGTGCGAGCTGGCCGCAGCCCAGCTCGACCAGATCTCCGACCGTCACGGCTGGGGCCTTCGGGTCCACGTCTCCAAGACGGTCACCGACCCCTGGACCGCCCACGCGGCGTCCATCACCACCACGAGTCCCCTGGGAGCCCCCAACTGAACGCCGCGCCCGCCGACCAGATCCGCCTTCTCGACGTCCAGGCCCTCGACGTCCGCCTCCAGCAGCTCGCGCACAAGCGGCGGTCGCTGCCCGAGCACGCCGAGATCGAGGCGCTGGGCAAGGACCTCACCCAGCTGCGCGACCTGCTGGTGGCCGCGCAGACCGAGGAGAGCGACTGCGCCCGCGAGCAGACCAAGGCCGAGCAGGACGTGGACCAGGTGCGCCAGCGCGCCGCCCGCGACCAGCAGCGCCTGGACTCCGGCGCCGTCACCTCGCCGAAGGACCTCTCCAGCCTCCAGCACGAGATCGCCTCGCTCGCCAAGCGCCAGGGCGACCTCGAGGAGGTCGTCCTGGAGGTCATGGAGCGCCGCGAGTCCGCGCAGGCCCGCGTGGCCGAACTGACCGAGCGGGTGTCCTCCGTCCAGGCCAAGACCGACGACGCCACCGCGCGCCGCGACGCCGCCTTCCAGGAGATCGACGCCGAGGCCGCCTCCGTCACCAAGGAGCGCGAGGTCGTCGCCGGGTCCGTCCCCGCCGACCTGCTCAAGCTGTACGACCGTCTGCGCACCCAGGGCGGCGGCATCGGCGCGGCCAAGCTGTACGCCCGCACCTGCCAGGGCTGCCGCCAGGAGCTCGCCATCACCGAGCTGAGCGAGATCCGCGCGGCCGCGCCGGACACGGTGGTCCGCTGCGAGAACTGCGCCCGCATCCTGGTGCGCACGTCCGAGTCGGGCCTGTAGGCCCTCCCCTCCGGACAGCGGGCGCGGCAACGGGAGTGCGCGGTGCGTGAGTTCATCGTGGAGGCGGACGGCGGGTCGCGGGGCGGGCCGGGGCCTGCCAGGTACGGGGTCGTCCGCGACGCGGCAACGGGAGTGCGCGGTGCGTGAGTTCATCGTCGAGGCCGACGGCGGGTCGCGGGGCAACCCCGGGCCCGCCGGGTACGGGGCCGTCGTCCGCGACGCTTCTACGGGGGAGACCCTGGCGGAGGCCGCCGAGTACCTCGGCACCGCCACCAACAACGTCGCCGAGTACCGCGGCCTCGTCGCCGGCCTCCACGCCGCCCACGCCCTGGACCCCGACGCCCGCGTCAGCGTCCGCATGGACTCCAAGCTCGTCGTCGAGCAGATGTCGGGCCGCTGGAAGATCAAACACCCCGACATGAAGCCGCTGGCGCTGGAGGCGGGGCGGATCTTCCCCCCGGGACAGGTCACGTACGCCTGGATGCCCCGGGCCGAGAACAAGCACGCCGACCGCCTGGCCAACGAGGCGATGGACGCGGGGGCGCGGGGGGAACAGTGGACTCCGTCGGCCGGGCGGGGTACGCGGGCTGCCGTGATCGAGCCTTCGGGCCCGCCCGGGGACGCGGTCGCGGGGGCGGCCCGGGCGCGGGAGGCGCTGAGGTCCGCTGCCGGGGCTGCCGGGGCTGCCGGGGCTGCCGGAGCCGACCGGGCCGACGGGCGCGCGGCGCGCGCTGTCGCCGAGGCCGGTCAGCCCGTCCAGGTACCGACGGCTCCGGCCGAACGGACCGTACCCGAGGCCGCCGGTGCCGTCGTCCGGGAGCCCACCACCGCCACCACCGCGCCCGGTTGGAGTGCTGCCCCCGATCTCGGCGCGCCGGCCACCTTCGTGCTGCTGCGGCACGGGGAGACCCCGCTCACCCCGCAGAAGCGGTTCTCCGGGAGCGGCGGTACCGACCCCTCGCTGTCCGAGGTGGGGCGGGAGCAGGCCGAGCGGGTCGCCGAGGCGCTCGCGCGGCGGGGGACGGTCCAGGCGGTCGTCGCCTCGCCGCTGGCCCGTACCCGGGAGACCGCCGGTGTCGTCGCGCGGCGGCTCGGGCTGGAGGTCGTCGTCGACGACGGGCTGCGCGAGACCGACTTCGGCGCCTGGGAGGGGCTGACCTTCGGCGAGGTACGGGAGCGGTACCCGGAGGACCTGAACGCCTGGCTGGCCGACCCCGCCGTACGCCCCACCGGCGACGGCGAGAGCTTCACCGAGACCGCCGAGCGGATCGAGGCCGCCCGCGCCCGGCTGGTCGCCGCCCACGCGGGCCGCACCGTTCTGCTGGTCACCCACGTCACGCCCATCAAGACCCTGCTCCGGCTCGCCCTCGGCGCCCCGCCGGAGTCCCTGTTCCGGATGGAACTGTCGGCCGCGTCCCTGTCGGCGGTGGCGTACTACCGCGACGGGAACGCGAGCGTACGGCTGTTCAACGACACGTCGCACCTGCGGCCCTGAGCCGGGCGGCGGTTCGCGCCAGCTCCTCCACCCGGTCCCAGTCCCGCGCCGCGACGGCGTCGCCGGGAACCATCCAACTGCCGCCCACGCAGCCCACGTTGGGCAGCGCGAGGTATTCGGCCGCGTTCGCCGTCCCGATCCCGCCCGTGGGGCAGAAGCGGGCCTGGGGCAACGGGCCCGCCAGGGAACGGAGATAGGCCGTACCGCCCGCCGCCTCCGCCGGGAAGAACTTCATCTCCCGTACGCCGCGCTCCAGTAGAGCCACCACCTCGGAGGCGGTGGAGACCCCGGGCAGGTACGGCAGCCCGGACGCGCTCATGGCGGCCAGCAGCCCGTCCGTCCAGCCGGGGCTGACCAGGAACCGCGCCCCCGCCGCCGCGCACTGCGCGACCTGACCCGGCGTGATGACGGTCCCCGCGCCCACCACCGCCTCCGGCACCTCGGCCGCGACGGCACGGATCACGTCCAGCGCGGCCGGGGTCCGCAGCGTCACCTCGATCGCGGGCAGCCCCCCGGCGACCAGCGCCCGCGCGAGCGGTACGGCGTCGGCGGGGTCGGACAGCACCACGACGGGCAGGACGGGCGCGAGGTCCAGCACGGAGGAGGCCACCGGTGAGGTCATGCCCGACATCGTGCCGAGCGGGATCAGCCTCCGCAACGGATGTTGCACATGCTGCAACGACCGGTCAGTGGACCTCGTCCACCAGCACGTCCAGCGCCCACGGCCTGCCGCCCTTGGCCGGTGCCTCCGCCTCCACCTCGTAGCCGAGGTCCCGCAGCGCGACGACCAGTTCGGCGGGGCCCGCGGGCGCGACTCCCTCGGACAGCAGGGCGCGTACGATCCGCCCCTTCGTCGCCTTGTTGAAGTGGCTGACCACCTTGCGGGTGGGCGCGTGCAGCACCCGTACGGTCGCGGTACGCGCCGCCAGCTCGCCCTTCGGCTTCCACGCGGCGGCGTACGCGGCCGAGCGCAGATCCAGGACCAGGCCGGTGCCGGCCGCCTCGGGCAGCGCCTCGGCCATCGGCGCCCGCCAGTGCGCGGCGAGGGCGCCGAGGGCGGGGAGCTTCACGCCCATCGAGCAGCGGTAGGAGGGGATGCGGTCGGTGACGCCGAGGGCGCCCCACAGACCGGAGAAGACCAGCAGCGAGCGGGCCGCGCGCCGCTTGGCGGCCGGGTCGAGGGAGGCGAGACCGAGGGCGTCGTAGAGGACCCCGGTGTAGATCTCCCCGGCGGGCCGGGCCCCCGCGGTGAGCAGCTCCGCGTTCTTCCCGACCTCCCCGCGCAGCCCCTCGCTCAGCCCCAGCACCTCGCGCGCCTTCTCCGCGTCCCCGGCGCACAGCTCGACCAGCTCGACCAGCACGGCCCGCCGCGCGGCGGTGAGCCCGGGCAGCGACAACGACTCCAGATCCAGCGGGGCCCCACGGCCCGAGGACGCCTTACCCTCCGAGGGCGGCAGCAGGACAAGCACGGGAACTCCTTCATCTCGCCTCCGCGCCAGCGTACGGGGCGTGCGCGCGGGGCGGCTCCACTCCCCGGCCCGGACCGGCGCCCGTACCCCGCTGCCGCTGCCCGGCGCCCGCGTCCCCGCCGGCAGGGGTCGGCGCCCGCACCCGCACCGGTCGGCCCCCGCCTCCGCGCCCGGTAGCATGGTCGGCACGGCAGACGAGCCGGGCGGACGGCCGCGTGGAGCCCTTACGGGCTTCCCGAGGAACGTCCGGACTCCACAGGGCAGGGTGGTGGCTAACGGCCACCCGAGGCGACTCGCGGGACAGTGCCACAGAAAACAGACCGCCGGGGACCTCGGTCCTCGGTAAGGGTGAAACGGTGGTGTAAGAGACCACCAGTGCCCAGGGTGACCTGGGCAGCTAGGTAAACCCCACCCGGAGCAAGGTCAAAAGGAGCGCCGTAGAACGCGCTCTGCGCGGACGATCGAGGGCTGCCCGCCCGAGTCCGCGGGTAGACCGCACGAGGCCGGCGGCAACGCCGGTCCTAGATGGATGGCCGTCTCCCGGCCGGCCGCGAGGCCGACCGGCGACAAAATCCGGCGTACAGCCCGACTCGTCTGCCGCCCCCTTTTTTCGGACGCGGCTTACACCCCGGGAGCCCGGCGCGGCTCACATCACGGGAACTCCGTCCCGCGGATAGACCGCCCGCCCCGCTTCCCTCGCTCGCACAGCCCCCTCGAACCGCCGCCGAACCCGCTCCCCGAGCCGGCCCCCGGCCTCCTCCGGGGCGACGAACGCGATCTCGGACAACTCGCCGTCACACGGCCGCAGCCCAGCCGCCCGGCCCTGGGTGCCTTCCGGAGACGGGCGAGCCGGAGATCCTTCCGCACCAGGTGACGCGTTCACATGAGGGGACGGTTGGCGGCCTCGTACTCGTCCGCGATGTGGAAGACGCTGGCGCAGCGTGGGCATTCGGCTCGGCCGAAGAGGTGGGTGAGTCCGTCGGCGAGCACAACGTGCCCGTCGCGGACGGCGGTCTCGTGCATCCGGCGGCCGGTGCCGGAAAGCTCTTCGGGGGAGGCCGGACGCAGGTCGCGGCGGTCCACGTCGCCCAGGTTCCAGTCCCGGATCGCCGAATAGCGGCCGTAGTCACCGATGGCGATCGTCACCTCCACGGCACAGTGGGGGCAGGGGACGGGGTAGAAGTCGTCCGAGAAGTCACCCAGGACCGCACTCCAGTGGTAGTGCCCCTCGGCCGCGAGCAAGTCGCGGAAGGCGGGCACGTAGGCGTCCGGCCGCGACCTCAGGTGCCGATCCAGCAACCCGCTGAACTCCGCGATCGTTTCGGCGCAGGCCGCCAGCAGCTCGTCGCAGCCGTGGCCGCCCGCCCCGCACCGGACGATCGCCCCGGCCAGCCCCCGCGCCCGCGCGCTCCCCGGCGCCAGCCGCACCAGACGCGGCAGCGCGGCGAAACTGGCGGGGAACACCAGGTCGCCCTCAAGGACCAGCCGGTGACCCAACTCGTCCCACGCCGCTGCATCGTCCTCCCGCTCGACCCGCGCCAGCAGCTCGGGCACGCGGTCGACATCCCCGTAGCAGTCGCGCCCATGAATCCCATGAGCATCGTCGCGCGACCCGGCGGACAGGTCCTGGGCCCCGCTCACCCCTCCGCCGTCTCCCCGCTCACCCACGCCAGATACGCCCCGCTGCCCCGCACGACGGGGGTCGCGATGATCTCCGGGGTGTCGTAGTCGTGCACGGTTTGGATGTACGTCTCCAGGGCCGCGTACCGCTCCGCGGTCGTCTTGAACAGGATCCGCCACTCCTGGTCCGAGCGGATCTCGCCCTCCCAGCGGTAGACGCTGGTGACGGGGCCGTCGATCTGGGCGCAGGCCGCGACGCGGGACTCCACCGCTCCGGTGGCGAGGGTGTGGGCCTTGTCGGGGGTGTCGGTGGTGGTGAGGACGGTCAGGTACTCGGCCACGGGCGGGTCTCCTTCGTACGGTGTCCGACGACCGTATCGGGGGCCCGGGGCGCGGTCACTCCTCGAACAGCATCTCCTGCTCCACCGTCACACTCTCCCGCAGCCGCTTGTTGCGGGCGCCGATCACCGCGGCCGTGGCGGCGGCGGTGGCGCCGAGGGCGGCCGGGACCATCCAGCCTCGGTCCAGGACGTGGCCGAGGAGGTGGTCGAGGGAGAGGCGGCCGGGGCCGGTGATGGCGAGGCCGGTGGCGGAGAGGCCGAGGCTGGCCGCGTACTCGTAGCCGCCGCCCTGGGCGAAGAAGCCGTTGGGGACGTGGACCGCCGCCGCCCCGGCCATCGCGCCGGCCGCCGCCGCGCCCGCCGCCGGGGTCGCGAGGCCGAGCGCGAGCAGGACGCCGCCGCCCGCCTCCGCGAGGCCCGCCATGGTCGCGCTGCGGCGGCCCGGCGCGAAGCCGACGGACTCCATGAACTGGCCCGTGCCCTCCAGACCGTGCCCGCCGAACCAGCCGAACAGCTTCTGCGCGCCGTGCGCGGCCAGCACCCCGCCCGTGCCGAGCCGGAGCAGCAGCAGGCCCACGTCGCGTCGGTCGTAACAGCCCATGATGACTCTCCTACGGGTTCCGCGTGGCTTCCACCGTTCCACCGTCGCAGGCCGCCGGGCGCCGGGCCCGTCGGGGCGCGCGTTCGGGTGGAGGGGAGCGCGGGGGAGAGCGCGGAGGCGTGCGGAGCGGCGCGGAGACGCACCGTGTCGAGGTGACGACGGTATGCCGAGCCGATCTTCATAAGAGAGCAAATTCCTTGGCCAGGAACCACCTCCCGGAGGGAAACGGCTGTTCGAAGCGGTGTACGGTCCCGGGGTGCGTGAAAGTTCCCGGCTCAGCCGACGTGCCGTCCTCGGGCTCACTGCGGCCGCCCTCCCCGTTTCCCTGAGCGTCTCCGAGAGCGCGTCCCCGGCCTACGCCGCCGGGGCCACCGGTGTCGCAGGCGGCGAGCGACTGGCCCGCGCGGGCGTCCAGGTGCGCGGCGCCACCGGAGTCCCCAAGAAGCTCACCGCCCGCTCCTGGGTCGTCGCCGACGCCGACAGCGGGGAGATCATCGCCTCGTACAACGCGCACCGGCACCTCGCCCCCGCGTCCACCCTGAAGATGCTGTTCGCGGACACGGTGCTGAAGAAGTTTGACCGCGCCCAGCGCTACAAGGTCACCGACGCCGACATCGCCGACGTCCCCTCCGGCTCCAGCCTCGTCGGCATCAAGCCCGGCATCACCTACACCGTCGAGCAGCTCTGGCAGGGCGTCTTCCTGCGCTCCGGCAACGACGCCGTCCACGTGCTCTCCCACATGAACGGCGGCATTGCCAAGACCGTCGCCGAGATGCAGGCGCGCGCCGAGTATCTGCACGCCCTCGACACCCATGTGGTCAGCCCCGACGGCTTCGACCACAAGGGCCAGATCTCCTCGGCGTACGACCTCACGCTCTTCGCCCGCCAGGGCCTGAAGGACGCCGACTTCCGCGGCTACTGCGGCACGCGCACCGCCGACTTCCCGGCGGGCGGCAAGAAGACGTTCCAGATCCAGAACACCGACCGCCTGCTCACCGGCGCGTGGGGGCTGACCCCGTACGAGGGCCTCATAGGTGTCAAGAACGGTTACACCACCCACGCGGGCAACACCTTCACCGGCGCCGCCACCCGGCGCGGCCGCACCCTGCTGGTCACCGTGATGCACCCCGCCGAGGGCAGCAACGCGGTCTACGAGCAGACCGCCGCGCTCCTCGACTGGGGCTTCACACACGGCAGTTCGGCCCGCGCGGTCGGCACGCTCGTCGAGCCGGGCGTCCCGGCGACCTCCCGTCCCGCGCCCGCGGGCGGCAAGGCCCCGGCGGCCGGCCACGCCTCGGCGGCCGGCGGCTCCGGCCCCTCCGGCGTACGGATCACCGAGGGCGCCGCGCTCACCGCGCTGCTGCTCGGCGGCGGTACGTGGGCGGCGCTGCGGCGGCGGCGCGGGCGTACGGCACCGGCGACGGCGACGGCCGGTGCGGGGACGGCCGGTGCGGGGACGGCGGCCGCCGGGTCCCGGCCCGCGTCCGAGTCCGTACCGCAGCCCCGGACCGAGTCCGAGCCCGCGCCGAACGCGCCGAGCACACCGAGCACGTCGAACGCGCCGAAGGAGACGGAGACCGGCGGTCGCCACCGCCGCTGATCCGCCGCCGGTGCCGCGCCACACGCCCGGCACCGGCCGACCCGCACCCGTACCCGTAGCCGCACCGGGGCCCGCCCCGCGCACCCGCCCGCGCACAAGCCCCCCGCGCGCCGCGCACCCCGGCGCCTTCGCGCCGTGCGCGCCCCCGGTCGCCCCGACGGCCACTCCCGCACCCTCCGGGAGCTGAGAACATGGAGGGCCTCCGGGGTCGCCCGGGAGTCCGAGGAGGGGACACATGACCGAGCACACGGCGGTGCCGGAGACCCGGCACGCCACCAGCGGCGCCGCGCTCGTGGAGGGCGGCCGGGGCGGCCGGATGCTCGTCACCTTCCTGCTCGGCGCGCTGACCGCGACCACACCGCTGGCGATGGACATGTACCTGCCGTCCCTGCCGGAGGTCACCCGCGCCCTGCACGCCCCCGCCGCGACCGTGCAGCTCACGCTCACCGCGTGCCTGGCCGGAATGGCGCTCGGGCAGCTGGTCGTCGGGCCGATGAGCGACCGCTGGGGGCGCCGCCGCCCGCTGCTCACCGGCCTCGCGGTCTACCTCGTCGCGACCGCCCTGTGCGCCTTCGCGCCGGACGTGGGGACACTGGTCGCCCTCCGGCTCGCGCAGGGCCTCGCGGGCGCCGCCGGGATCGTCATCGCGCGGGCGGTCGTACGCGATCTCTACGACGGCGTCGCCATGGCCCGCTTCTTCTCCACCCTGATGCTGATCTCCGGCACCGCGCCGATCATCGCCCCGCTGATCGGCGGGCAGATCCTGCGGTTCACCGACTGGCGGGGCGTGTTCGTCGTACTGACCGCCATCGGCGCCGTCCTCACCGCGCTGGTGTGGTGGCGGCTGCCCGAGACGCTGCCGCCCGCCGAACGGCACCGGGGCGGGGTCGCGGAGTCCCTGCGCACGATGCGCGGCCTCCTCGCCGACCTGCCCTTCACCGGGTACATGCTCGCGGGCGGCTTCGCCTTCGCCGCGCTGTTCGCGTACGTCTCCGCCTCGCCCTTCGTCGTCCAGGAGGTCTACGGCGCCTCCCCGCAGACCTTCAGCCTGCTCTTCGGGCTCAACTCGGTGGGCCTGGTGGCCGCCGGGCAGATCAACGGCAAGCTGCTGGTCGGACGGGTCCGCCTGGACCGGGTCTTCGCCGGCGGGCTCGCGGTGATCGTGCTCGCCGCGACCGCCCTGCTGCTGATGTCCACCGGGGTCTTCGGCCGGGTGGGCCTCGCGCCCGTCGCCGCCGCGCTCTTCACACTGATGTCCGCGATGGGCTTCACCCTGCCCAACGCCCAGTCCCTCGCCCTGCTGCGCACCCGGCACGCGGCCGGTTCCGGCTCGGCGCTGCTCGGCACGTCCTCGTTCCTCATAGGAGCGGTCGCGTCCCCGCTGGTCGGGATCGCGGGGGAGCGGACCGCCGTGCCGATGGCGGTCGTCCAGCTGGCGGGCGCGCTCGTCGCCGCCGTGTGCTTCGTGGGACTGGTCCGGCCCTGGCGGACGGCCGGGGCGGCCACCCCGGCGGCCACCCCGCACCCGAAGGGAGCGGACAGCTGAGCACCCCGAGACTGCGCATCGGCACCCCCGAGCGCGCCGGCCTCGACCCGGCCGAACTCGCGCTCCTGGAAGCCGAGTTGCGCACCCTCACCGAGGGCCCGGACCCCTGGGCGGCCGGCGTGGTCGCGGTGGCCGGGCGCGGACCGGTGATCGCCGTGGCGGAGGCGTCCGGCTGGGCGGTGCGCTACGCCTCGTACGACCCCGAGACCGGCGCCGGCGTCGAACTCCCGCCCGCCGCACGGGTTCCGGTGACCGTGGACACGCCTTTCGACCTCGCCTCGCTCACCAAGCTGTTCACCTCCGTCGCCGCCGTGCAGCAGATCGAGCGCGGCACGCTGGGGATCGACGCCCGAATCGGGGCGTATCTCCCGGAGTTCACGGGAGTCGCCGAACACGGCGTGACCGTACGGCAGTTGCTCACCCACACCTCGGGGTTGCGGCCCGAACTCCCGCTGTACGACTGCCCGAACGCCGCCGTGCGCATGGATCTGCTGCGCGCCGAGGCACCGAGCGCGGAGGCCGGCCGGTATCTCTACTCCGACCTCAACATGATCCTGCTCCAGTTCGTCCTGGAGCGGATCACCGGGCGCCGCCTGGACACCCTGATCGCGGACGGCATCACCCGCCCGCTCGGGATGACCGCGACCCGCTTCGGACCGTGCCCCGGCGCGGCGGCCACCGAGGACCAGCGGCGGCCCTGGGCCAAGGCGGACCGGGGGATGCTGCGGGGCGTGGTGCACGACGAGAACGCGTGGGCGCTCGGCGGGGTCGCGGGCCACGCCGGCCTCTTCTCCACCGCCTCCGACCTGGCCGTCTTCTGCCGCACCCTGCTCGCGGGCGGCCGCTACGGCACCGCGCGCGTCCTCGGCCCCGACTTCGTGGAGCTGCTGCTGACCGCGCCGGGCCTGGGGTTCGCCGTGGACCAGCCGTGGTTCATGGGCGAGCTCTCGGGCTGCGGCGCGGCGGGCCACACCGGCTTCACCGGCACCTCCCTGGTCCTGGACCCCGCCACCGACACGTACCTGATCCTGCTCGCCAACACGGTCCATCCCAGGCGCCGCCCCGCCGCGAATGGCCCGCGCGCGAGCCTGGCCACCCACCTGGCCCGCGCGGTCCGCGACGCCTGACGGCAGCGGCCCGCCACCCCTGACAGCGGCGGCCCGCCACCTCTGACGACAGAGGGCCGCCACCCCTGACGGCAGCGGTCCGCCACCCCCGGCGGCAGCGGCCCGCGTCCGCTCATCCCGGCGCGCTCCCCGCCTCCCGCGCCACCTGCGACAATCGACACGTGAACGCCCCCTCCTCCCCAGCCGACACCCTGCGCGCCACCCTCGCCGGGGTGCTCGACGGGCTGCCGCCGCGGCAGGCGGCCGCGGCCGTCGACCGGCTGATCGCCAACTACCGGGGGGACACCCCGACCGACGCCCCGATCCTGCGGGACCGCGCCGACGTGGCCGCCTACGCGGCGTACCGGATGCCCGCGACCTTCGAGGCCGTGCGGTCGGCGCTGGCCGCGTTCGCGGACGCCGTGCCGGAGTGGACGCCGGGCAGCCATGTGGACATCGGGGGCGGCACGGGCGCCGCGACCTGGGCCGTCGCCGCCACCTGGGACGGCGACCGGCCGGTGACCGTGCTGGACTGGGCCGAGCCCGCGCTCGCCCTGGGCCGCGAGATCGCCGCCGCGCACCCCGGTCTGGCCCGGGCGCGCTGGGAGCGGGCCCGGATCGGCGCCGCGCTCCAGCTCGCGGACACCGACCTGGTCACCGTGTCGTACGTGCTCAACGAGCTGTCGGAGACCGACCGCGCCGCCCTGGTGGACGCCGCCGCGGCCGCCGCGCGGTCCGTGGTGATCGTGGAGGCGGGCACCCCGGCCGGGTACGAGCGGATCATCGAGGCCCGCGACCGGCTGATCGAGGCCGGGTTCCGCATCGCAGCGCCCTGTCCGCACAGCGCCCCCTGCCCGATCGTGCCCGGCACCGACTGGTGCCACTTCTCCGCCCGGGTCAGCCGCTCCTCGCTGCACCGGCAGGTCAAGGGCGGCTCCCTGGCGTACGAGGACGAGAAGTTCAGCTACGTCGCCGCCACCCGGCTGCCCGCCGACCCCGCGCTCAACCGCGTCGTCCGGCGCCCCCAGATCCGCAAGGGACAGGTGCTGCTCGACCTGTGCGAGGCGGACGACCGGCTCGGCCGTACGACGGTCACCAAACGCCACGGCGACCTGTACAAGGCGGCCCGCGACGCCGAGTGGGGCGACGTCTGGCCCCCGCACGAGGACGCCTCGTAACCGAGGACGCCTCGTAAACATCGGGTCGAAGTCGGCAAATCACCTCGATTGTGAGGCATGTCTCGCCGGATTCCTTCACATCTGCGCTCCGGTCCCCCGGGGAGCTGGAAGATGGGACGATGAGACATGCTGTCCGCACCACAGCGATGCGAGGGGATAGATGAGCGCGACGTTCGGCGACCGGTCCGGCCGGCAGGGCAGGATCTCCCAGTGGCTGCGCGGACGCCGCCCGAAGGAGACATCCCCCGACGACGGCCGTGAGACGCTGCTGCTCGCCGCCGCCGCTGCCGGACTGCCCCTCGCCCCCGCCGCGCACCCCGCCCCGGGCTACGGCTGTTCCTGCGACCGCGTCGGCTGTCCGACCCCCGGCCGCCACCCGGTGTCCTTCGCCTGGCAGACCCAGTCGACCACCGACCGCGCCCAGATCGAGCGCTGGGCCCGCAACCAGCCCGAGGCCAACTTCATCACCGCCACCGGCATGGTCCACGACGTCCTCGACGTCCCCCTGGCCGCCGGCCGCGAGGCCCTCGACCGACTGCTCTCCACCGGCGTCGAGGTCGGCCCGGTCGCCGAGAGCGACGACGGCCGGATGCTGTTCTTCACCCTCACCCGGGGCACCCCCGAGGACGAGGACGAGTGGTGGCCCTGCGAACTGGACTGCCACCCCGAGACCATGGACGAACACCCCGGAATGCGCTGGCACTGCCGGGGCTCCTACGTCCTGATGCCCCCCGCCCGCCTCCCCGGCGGCGACGGCGACCGCCAGATCCGCTGGGTACGCGGCCCCGAGCACCCGCTGCCCGACCCGCTCACCCTCCTCGAAGCGCTGACCGACGCCTGCGCCCGGCACGCGGGCACCGAGGAGTCCGACCACTCCGCCGGCGCCTGGCCGCTGCGGCACTGAGCGGCGGAAGCGGCTACGACCCCCGCGCCGACGTCAGCCCCTGCACCCGCCCCAGCACCGACACCCGCCCGCTCCCGGCCGGCACCAGCGCGGTCTCGTTGGAGACGAACTGCATCGTCAGGGACTGCTTGACCTCGCCCTTGGTCAGGGCGCGCACGTCGTCGTTGGGCACCGGCACCGAGGTGCCCGCCGCGGCGGTCTGCTTCTCGTAGTACCGCGAGGCGAAGAACACCAGCGCGCCGCCGTCCGCCGTACGCAGCGCGAGCGGCGCGTACGCGCCGTGGTCCAGCGTCTCGTCGATGTACTGCCGGACCAGGCCCGGCTTGCGCGCCTGCTGCTGCCGCAGGGCGCGCAGCCCGCTGGTGCTCGGGCCGTTCGCGAAGCTCGTCCCGCCGTTCTTCAGATACGTGGCGTACGTGCCGCTCAGCTCGCCCGGCGGCACGGCGAGCCCGGTGGCGTCGGCGGGCACCGCCTCGGCCCAGCCGTCCGCGTCCACCTTGAACTCCGGTACGGCGGCGGGCGCGAGCACCGTCAGATACGCCACCCGCCAGGGCTCGCCCGGTGACTGACGGGTGAACACCAGCAGCCAGCGGACCGAGCCGCCCTTGTTGCCATGGGCGTCCGCGACGAACCAGCGCGGCCAGCCGGGCTTCCTCGGGATCGTGAACTTCGCGTCCGTCAGCTTCAGCGGGGTGTGCGCGGGGTTCCCGGCCGGATGGTTGGCGTGCCCCGCGCGCAGCCGGGCCGAGTCGATGTCGGCGAGGGCACCGGTGACATGGTCCTCGTCCAGCGAACGGTCGTAGGCCCGGTCGGCCTTGTTGTACGCCTCGGTGAAGCGGGCGAGGGCCTTCTCGGCGTCGGTACGGGTGGCGGTGGGGATCATCGCGCGTTCGCCGTGCACCACCACACAGCCGCTCGCCGTCAGCGACACCGCCGCCGTCAGCGCGGCCGCTATGACGGCCTTGCGTCCCCGGCGTCCCACCCGATTCCTGCCCATGAGTACCGCTCACCCCTTCCCGGAGGCGAACCCTACCCGGAGGTGCTCTCCGCCCGCTTGCGACCGCGCAGCTTCGCCGTGACGCCCGGGTCGAGCAGGAACAGCGTCAGCACCGGGACCAGGTAGAGCAGCCACACCGTGAGCTGCACGACCGTCGGGTCCGGCTGGAAGTTGAGCACGCCCTTGAGCAGGGTGCCGTACCAGCTGTCCGGCGGGATGACGCCGCTGATGTCGAAGGCGAGGTGGGTGAGGCCCGGGACGATGCCCGCCTCCTGGAGGTCGTGGAAGCCGTACGCCAGCACGCCCGCCGCGACCACCACCAGCATCCCGCCGGTCCAGGTGAAGAACTTGGCGAGGTTGATGCGCAACGCGCCCCGGTAGAACAGCCAGCCGAGCAGCACGGCGGTCGCGAGACCCAGCGCGACGCCGATCAGCGGGCGCGGAGTGCCGTCGCTCGCCGCGTGCACCGACGCCCACACGAACAGGGCGGTCTCCAGACCCTCGCGGCCCACGGCGAGGAACGCGGTGGCCACCAGCGCGCCGGTGCCCATGGCGAGGGCCGCGTCCAGCCGCCCGTGCAGCTCGCTCTTGAGATGCCGGGCGGTGCGCCGCATCCAGAACACCATCCACGTCACGAGCCCGACCGCGACGATGGACAGCGAGCCGCCGAGGCCCTCCTGCGCCTTGAACGTCAGCTCCTGGGAGCCGAATTCGAGCGCGCAGCCGAAGCCCATCGCGAGCACGATCGCCGCGCCGATGCCGAGCCAGATCGGCCGAAGCGCGTCCCGGCGGCCGGTCTTGACCAGGTAGGCGATCAGGATGCAGACGACGAGGGACGCCTCAAGCCCTTCGCGCAGACCGATCAGATAGTTGGAGAACACGGACTACGCCTCCTCGGAGAACAGCGTCCGGCCCCACCAGTCGGCGGAGTCGCGGACACCGGGCGGGATCGCGAAGACCGCCGAACCCACGTGCTGGATGTACTCGTTGAGCGCGTCCCGCGCGGACAGCCGGCGCTGGAGCGGGACGAACCCGGTCCGCACGTCGCGCTGGTAGGCCAGGAAGAACAGCCCCGCGTCCAGGCGGCCCAGGCCGTCGGTGCCGTCGGTGAAGGAGTAGCCCCGGCGCAGGATGGTCACCCCGCCGTTGGAATCCGGGTGGGCCAGGCGCACATGGGCGTCCGGCTTCATCGCCTTCAGGAACGGCTTGTCGTGCTCCTTGGCCTTGCCCACGGGCGCGCCCTCGCGCTTGTCCCGGCCGAACACGTCCTCCTGCTCCTGGAGCGAAGTGCGGTCCCACGTCTCGATGTTCATCCGGATGCGCCGGGCGACCAGATACGAACCCCCGGTCATCCAGGCCGACTTGGCGTCCCCGTCCGAACCGGCCACCCAGACGTGCTTCTTGAGCCGGTCGGTCTCGGTGCCCGCGATGTTGCGGGTGCCGTCCTTGAAGCCCATGAGATTGCGGGGCGTCTGCGCGTCCGGGGTGGTCGAGGAGGTCTTGCCGAAGCCGAGCTGCGACCAGCGCACCGCGACCTTGCCGAAGCCGATACGGGCCAGGTTGCGGATCGCGTGCACGGCGACCTGCGGATCGTCCGCGCACGCCTGGACGCACAGGTCGCCCCCGGTGCGGGATTTCTCCAGGTTGTCGCCCGGGAACTTCGGCAGGTCCACGAGGGCGGCCGGGCGCCGGTCCGCGAGGCCGAACCGCTCGAAGAGCGAGGGCCCGAAGCCGATCGTCAGGGTGAGCCGCGAGGGCCTGAGACCCAGCGCCTCGCCGGTGTCGTCCGGCGGAGCCTCGGCGAGCCCGCCGTAGGCACCCTCGCCGACCGTCTTCCCCGCCGTCATCCGGCGGGCCGCGTCGGTCCAGTCCTTCAACAGCTGGACGAACTCGGCGCGGTCGTCGGTCTTCACGTCGAACGCGGCGAAGTGCAGCCGGTCCTGGACCGGGGTGGCGATGCCCGCCTGGTGCGCGCCGTGGAAGGCCACCGCGCCGCCGGTGTCGGCGGCGGTCAGGCCCAGCCGGTCGTCCGCCCCGGTCAGCGCCAGCGTGCCGCCCGTGGCGGCGGCGCCGAGCGCGAGCCCGGCACCGCTCCAGCCGATCAGCGCGCGCCGCGAGGGGCCGCTCCGCTCGCTCTCGGTCATCGCCTCGACTCCCGTGCTTCCGTGACTACTTGACGACCGCGGCGGCCAGCTTCGACAGCGGCTCCGCGAGCGCGTTCACCGCGTCGGACAGCTCCTTGCGCTGCGCCTTGGTGACCTTGTCGTAGGAGACGAAGTCGTAGGACGCCTTGTCCGCGCGGTACTTGTCGAGCAGCTTGTCCAACGCCGCGAACTGCTTGTCCAGTTCGGCGGTGAGCTTCGGGTCGTTCTTGGCGGCGACCGGCTTCAGCAGCTCGTACGCCTGCTGCGCGCCCTCCACGTTGGCCTTGAAGTCGACCAGGTCGGTGTGCGAGTAGCGGTCCTCCTCACCGGTGATCTTGCCGGTGGCGACCTCGTCCAGGAGCTCCTTGGCGCCGTTGGCCATCGAGGTCGGGGTGATCTCGGCCTTGCCGACGCGCCTGCGCCAGTCGTCGAGGTCGGTGACCAGCCCGGCGGCGAGCTTCTTGTCGTCCGCGGTGATCTTCTTGTCCTGCCAGAGGGACTTCTCCAGCTTGTGCCAGCCGGTCCACTTCTGGCCGTCCTCCAGGCCGTCGGCGCGGGTGTCCACCTTCGGGTCGATGTCGCCGAAGGACTCCGCGACCGGCTCGGTGCGCTCCCAGCCCAGCCGCGAGGGCGCGTATGCCTTCTTCGCGGCGGCGAGGTCGCCGGCCTGGATCGCCTTGGTGAAGACCTCGACGCGGGGGAGCGTCTGGTCGGCCTGGTCCTGGGCGTACTCGCGGTAGCCCGCGACGGCCTTGTCCAGCGCCGGGTTGCGCTTGGCGGCCGTACCGGAGCCGGTCACCGCGAGCTTCTGCCGGACGCCGTGGCCGCGCATGCCGGGGCGGCACGCGATCTCGTACGAGCCCGCCTTCACCTCGGCGGTGAGCGTGTACTTGGTGCCCGGGCCGATGTTCTCCTTCTCCGAGACGATCCGGTCGTCCGGGAAGAGGATCTCGACCTCGGTGGCCCGCGAGCCCTTGTTCTCGATCTTCAGGGTGACCTGGCCGGCCGGGACCGACTTCGTGGAGGTCTCGCACGTGGAGTCGGCGGCGGTGACCTGGATGGCGTCGCCGTCCTTGGCGTCGCTCTTGGCCGTGCAGGCCGACAGGGCGGTCAGCGCGGCCGCCGCGGTGGCGGCGATCGCGATCGGACGGACGGCTCGCATACGGACTCCAGGCGCTCAGGGCGGCACAAACCCGCCCATTCGGTTTGGTGAGGCTTGCCTAACTTACCCGAGCCTTAGTCCGGCCGTAAGCGCCAGGTACGGCATTCGAACCGCACGAAAAGATCACAGACACGACTTGATGTCGGCGCCCCAAAGGCGATGCCAACGAAAGGCAAAGAGCACTTCAAGCGGTCGCGGTGCTTCAATGCGCACGTGACTGACTACGACGTTCTCCGCGTCTTCTGCGGACCCACCGGCGGCTACGGCAACGAACTCGGTGTCGTCCGCAACGGCTCACTGCTGCCCGGGCCGGACGACCGCCAGGAGCTCGCCGCCAAGCTCGGCTTCAGCGAGACCGTGTTCGTGGACGACCCCGAGCGCGGAGTGATCGACATCTACACCCCCACCTCCCGGCTCCCCTTCGCCGGCCACCCCTGCGTCGGCACCGCCTGGCTCCTCGACGTGCCCGAGCTGGTCACGCCCGCCGGCGAGGTCGGCACCCGCCTGGACGGCGAGTTCACCTGGATCGAGGCCCGCGCGGAGTGGGCCCCGCCGCGCATCCTGCGCCAGTACCCGAGCGCGGCCGAGGTGACCGCCCTGGAGATACCGCCCCCCGGCGAGTGGATCTACGCCTGGGCCTGGGAGGACGAGGCCGCGGGCCGCATCCGCGCCCGGGCCTTCCCCGGCCGGAACGACGGCATCGACGAGGACGAGGCCACCGGCGCCGCCGCCCTCCTCCTCACCGACCGACTCGGCCGCGCCCTCAACATCACCCAGGGCATGGGCTCCCAGATCCTCACGGCCCCACAGCCGCACGGGTGGGTGGAGGTCGGCGGGCGGGTCGTACTGGAGCGCTGAGCCCCCGGCGCCGAGGGCGTCCCTACGGCAGCGTCAGGATGTCCGCCCCCGTGTCCGTCACCGCCAGGGTGTGTTCGAACTGGGCTGTGCGCTTGCGGTCCTTGGTCACCACGGTCCAGCCGTCGTCCCACATGTCGTACTCGTGGGTGCCGAGGGTCAGCATCGGCTCGATGGTGAAGGTCATGCCCGGCTGGATGACGGTGGTGGCGTGCGGGGAGTCGTAGTGCGGGACGATCAGGCCGGAGTGGAACGACGAGTTGATGCCGTGGCCGGTGAAGTCGCGGACGACGCCGTAGCCGAAACGCTTGGCGTAGGACTCGATGACGCGGCCGATGATGTTGATCTGGCGGCCGGGCTTCACGGCCTTGATCGCCCGGTCCAGGGCCTCGCGGGTGCGCTCGACCAGGAGGCGGGACTCGTCGTCCACGTCGCCGACCAGGTACGTGGCGTTGTTGTCGCCGTGCACCCCGCCGATGTACGCGGTCACGTCCAGGTTGACGATGTCGCCGTCCCTGAGGACCGTCGAGTCCGGGATGCCGTGGCAGATGACCTCGTTGACCGAGGTGCACAGGGACTTGGGGAAGCCCCGGTATCCCAGAGTCGACGGATAGGCGCCATGGTCGCACATATAGTCGTGCGCGACCTTGTCCAGCTGGTCCGTGGTGACGCCGGGGGCGATGATCTTCGCCGCCTCCTCCATCGCCCGGGCGGCGATCCGGCCGGCGACGCGCATGGCCTCGATCGTCTCGGGGGTCTGCACCTCCGGTCCGGTGTACGGAGTGGGCGCGGGCTTTCCGACGTACTCGGGGCGGCGGATGTTTCCGGGCACCGGACGGGTGGGAGACAGCTCCCCTGGTACGAGCAGCGACTGGCCAGACATGCCAGCGAGTCTAACCAGCGGGCATGGGGGAACATGTGTGTGGCGAGAGGAGCCGTTGATGTCCGTGTTCAAGAAGCGCGCCCAGGGCAAGCCGGGCGAGTGGTACTACTGCCTGGAGCACAAGAAGGTCGAGGAGGGCCCCGACTGCCCCGGCAAGGACCGCTTCGGCCCGTACGCCACGCCGGAGGCGGCCCGGCACGCCATGGAGACGGCCCATGAGCGCAACGAGGAGTGGGAGAAGGACCCCCGCTGGCAGGACGCCCAGTCCGGCGAGGACGGCGACAGCGACAAGGCCTGACGGCCGCACCTGTACGCGCATCGACTTGCCGCCCGCGGCGCCTACCAGGGCGCCGCGGGCGGTGCCGTCAGGATCTCCGCCAGCCGCGACAGCCGGTCCCTGAAGCCCCGACGCGCCCTCGGCGGCCCCGCGTTCTCGCCCGCCGCCGCGCTGACCAGGTGCTGCACGCTGTCCAGGTCCAGTTCGGCGCCCTCGGGGACGGCCAGCACGTCATGGGCCATCGCGGCCAGCTCGCCGTCGCCCGCGCCGAGCGCCAGGACGGTCACCCCGGCCCGGCGGGCGGTGTGCACCCGCTCCAGCAGGGCCGCCGGCTCGTCCGGGGCCACCACCAGCAGGGTCTCGCCCCGGCGGGCCTCCGCGATCCGGCCGGGACCGACCGCCAGATGCGCGGGGTCGGAGGGGCGGGCGTGGTGGCGTACCAGGACGGGGGCCAGCTCCGGCGTGCCCGACCAGGCCGCCTCGTCCACCAGGTGGGCCGCCAGATGCCAGGGCTCGTACTCCGGCGTCCCGGCGAGCAGCAGCCCGCCGCCGTGCGCCGTCACCGACCCGCGCAGCACCCCCGCGAACCGGCGCGTGGCCCCCAACCACTCCGTCCCGGCGAGCACTTCGCGCAGCAGCGCGACCCGTACGGCGTCCATGCGCCCGCATCCTGCCTCAACCGGTCCCATTCGTCCCGCAGTTCACTTCAGGTTCGCCCGAACCGAGGACTCACCCGCGCAGGTGCGCGAGACCGTACGGACGTAGAGTCGGGCCATGACCACCAGTGACAGCGCACAGACCGCCGCCCAGACCCCCGCGAAGGCCCCGGCCAAGGACCCCTGGGACCTGCCCGACGTCTCCGGCCTGGTCGTCGGCGTCATCGGCGGCACGGGCCCGCAGGGCAAGGGGCTCGCGTACCGGCTCGCCAAGGCGGGCCAGAAGGTGATCGTCGGCTCCCGTTCCGCCGAGCGCGCCCACGCGGCCGCCGAGGAACTGGGCCACGGCGTGGAGGGCGCCGACAACGCCGAGACCGCGCGCCGCAGCGACGTCGTGATCGTCGCCGTGCCGTGGGACGGCCACGCCGACACCCTGAAGTCGCTCCGCGAGGACCTGGCGGGCAAGCTCGTCGTGGACTGCGTCAATCCGCTCGGCTTCGACAAGCAGGGCGCCTACGCGCTCACGCCCGAGGAGGGCAGCGCCGCCCAGCAGGCCGAGGCGCTGCTCCCGGAGTCGCGTGTCACCGCCGCCTTCCACCACCTCTCCGCCGTCCTCCTGGAGGACCCGGAGATCGACGAAATCGACACCGACGTGATGGTCCTCGGCGACAAGCGCGCCGACACCGACATCGTGCAGGCCCTGGCCGGCCGCATCCCCGGCATGCGCGGCGTCTTCGCCGGGCGGCTGCGCAACGCCCACCAGGTGGAGGGGCTTGTCGCGAACCTGATCTCCACGAACCGCCGCTACAAGGCGCACGCCGGGCTGCGCGTCACCGACGTGTGACACCCTCCGCCCCGGCGCCGGCGGCCGGGGCCCATGGGGGACACTGGTGCGCGTAGCAGTGTCCCCCGACAGGAGCCGACCCCCATGCCCCGCATCGCCCTCGTCACCCTCGCCGTCTGCGTCCTCGCCGTGGCCGCGGCGGTCGTCTCGTTCGTCCAGGGCAGCTGGCTGGGGATCGTCTGGGTGCTGCTCGCGGGCCTGACGTCCAACATGAGCTGGTTCTACTTCAAGCGGAGCCGGGGCGCCGCCGCCAAGTCCGTCACAGGCTGACCGAGCAGTACGCCGGGGCCTCGTGCCAGAAGCGGTAGAGCCAGTAGCCGCAGTCGGAGAACCCGTCGCTCACGCCCAGGACGCGCAGCACGCCGTAGACCAGGTCGAAGAACGCCGCGTTGACCGAGGGCACCCACAGCAGCGCGAAGACCAGCAGCATGCCGAACTGGGCGAACGTCTCCAGCTGCCGCTTGACCCCGTACGGCAGCCACGGCTCGATCACGCCGTAGCCGTCCAGGCCCGGCACGGGCAGGAAGTTCAGGATCGCCGCGCTCACCTGGAGCAGGACGAGGAACGCCAGCGCGTACCGGAAGTCGCGCGGCACGTCGCCCGCCGCGCCCAGCCAGAACGGCGCCGCGCACACCAGCGCGAACGCCACGTTCGTCAGCGGACCCGCCGCCGAGATCAGGCTGTGCCGCCAGCGGCCCCGGATGCGGCCGCGCTCGATGAACACCGCGCCGCCGGGCAGACCGATCCCGCCCGCGATCACGAACAGCACCGGCAGCACGATGCTCAGCAGCGCGTGCGTGTACTTCAGCGGGTTCAGCGTCAGATAGCCCTTGGCCCCGATGGAGATGTCCCCGCCGTGCAGCGCGGTGCGCGCGTGCGCGTACTCGTGCAGGCACAGGGAGACCACCCAGGCCGCCGTCACGAACAGGAACACCGCGAGCCCCGGCTGCGCGGCGAACCCGGTCCAGGTCGCCCAGCCGGTCACCGCCGCCACGGCCAGGATGCCGACGAAGACGGGACTGACCCGGCGGTCGGCGGGACGGGTCGCTGCGGTGGTCATGGGCGGCTCCTGAAGGGTGCGTTCCGGGCGAAGCGGTACGAAAGGGGCGGTGCGCCGCGCGGATCGGACGGACGGTCGGGTGCCCGACCGTACCCGGCCGGGACTCGCCGGGAAAACGCCTCGCCACCGGCCCCCGGTTCCGCGAGGCTGGGAGGATGGCACTGATGAAGGTCTTCTACGAGGACTGGCAGATGGGGTGCTGCGGCGACCCCTTCTCGGTCGGCGACCGCGTCGGCTGGAACCTCGTCCCCGTGAAGAAGGCCGGCGACCCGGGCTGCGGTTACGGCGCCGGGGCCTGGGTGGAGAACCACGGCGGGCGGGGTCCGGCGACCGAGGGCACGGTCCGCGCGGTCGAACTGGTCCACGTGACCTATCTGTACCGCCCGGAGGAGTCGCCCACCCACCAGCCGGTGCCCGGCTCCGTGACGCTGGAGGCGGTGGACGCCTGCCCGAAGTGGTTCACGCCGGACACTGAGGAGCCGGACACCGAGGAGCCGGACGTCGGGGAGCCCGGCATCGGGAAGCCCGGCACCGAGGGGCCCGGCGCCGGGAAGTCCGGCACCCTGGTCCACCGCACCTCCGGCGCCCTCGTCACCCTGGAGGTTCCGGACGCCCCCGCCGGACCCCCACGCCCGGCACCCCGTGCCCGCCGACGGCCCCGCCGGGGCGACCGGAGACAATGAACCCCGTGCGCTATCGGCTTCTCGGCACCACCCAGGCACTCCGCCCCGACGGCACGGCCGTCCCCGTCGGCGGGGCGCGGCTGCGTGCCCTGCTGACCGTGCTCGCGCTGCGGGCCGGGCGTACCGTACCCGCCGCCGTCCTCGTGGACGAGGTGTGGGGCGCCGACCCGCCCGCCGACGCGGCCGGCGCCCTCCAGGCGCTGATCGGCCGCCTGCGCCGCGCCCTCGGCGCCGACGCGATCGCCTCCGCCGACGGCGGCTACCGGCTCGCCGCCACCCCCGACGACATCGACCTCACCCGCTTCGACCGGCTGACCGCCGACGGCCTCGGCGCCCTCGCCGACGGCGACCCGGCCAAGGCCGCAGGCGTCCTCGACGACGCCCTCGCCCTCTGGCAGGGCCAGGTCGTCGCCGACCTGCCCGACCGCACCGCCGAGGCCGCCCGCTGGGAGGCGCGCCGCCTGGACGCCCTGCGCGCCCGGCACACCGCCGCCCTCGCCCTCGGCGAGGCCGAGAACTCCCTGCCCGAACTGGCCGCCCTGTGCGACGGCCACCCGCTGGACGAACCCCTCCAGGCCCTGCGCCTGCGCGCCCTGCGCGACGCGGGCCGCCCCGCCCAGGCGCTGGCCGCCTACGAGGAGGTACGGCAGCTCCTCGCCGACCGGCTCGGCTCCGACCCCGGGCCCGAACTGCGCGCGCTGCACACCGAGTTGCTGACCGAGGACGCTCCGGCGCCGCCGAGACCGGCCCCGGCCGCCGCCCCGCGTCCCGTGCCGGGCAACCTGCCCGCCCGGCTCACCTCCTTCGTCGGCCGCGAGAGCGACATCGCGGCCATCGGCGCCGACCTCGCCGCCTCCCGCCTGGTCACCCTGCTCGGCCCCGGCGGCGCGGGCAAGACCCGGCTCTCCCAGGAGGCCGCCCAGGCGGTCCGGGACACCGCCCGCGACGGGGTCTGGCTCGCCGAACTCGCGCCCGTGGACGAGCCCGAGGCCGTGCCCCAGGCCGTGCTCACCGCGATCGGCGCCCGCGAGACCGTGCTGCACGGCGCCGGCGTCGAGGGCGCCCGCGCCGCCTCCGAGCGCTCCGGCGACCCCGTCGAGCGGCTGGTGGAGTACTGCGCACGGCGCCGGATGCTGCTCATCCTCGACAACTGCGAACACGTGGTGGACGCCGCCGCCCGGCTCGCCCAGCGCCTCCTGGCCGCCTGCCCCGGGCTGACCGTGCTCGCCACCAGCCGTGAACCCCTCGGCGTACCAGGGGAGTTGGTGCGTCCGGTGGAGCCGCTGCCGGAGCCGGTCGCGCTACGGCTGCTCGGCCACCGGGGCGCCGCCGCCCGGCCCGGCTTCCGTGTCGAGGACGACCTTGAGGCGTGCGCCGAGATCTGCCTCCGGCTCGACGGTCTGCCGCTCGCGATCGAGCTGGCGGCCGCCCGGCTCCGCATGCTGACCCCCCGTCAGATCGCGGACCGGCTCGACGACCGCTTCCGTCTGCTCACCTCCGGCAGCCGCACCGTCCTGCCCCGCCAGCAGACCCTGCGCGCCGTGGTCGACTGGTCCTGGGAGCTGCTCGACGAGGACGAACGCGACGTCCTGGGCCGCCTGTCCGTCTTCGCGGGCGGCTGCGACCTCGCCGCCGCCGAGGCCGTCTGCGGACCCGTCGCCCTCGACGCGCTCGGCTCCCTGGTCGACAAGTCCCTGGTGGTGGCCGCCCCTTCACCCGGCGGCGGGATGCGCTACCGGCTCCTGGAGACCGTCGCCGAGTACGCGGGGGAGCGCCTGGACGAGACGGGCTCCCGCCCCGCCGCCGAGCGCGCGCATCTGACGTACTACCGCGAACTCGCCCGCACCACCGACCCGTTGCTGCGCGGTCCGCGCCAGCGCGAGGCGATCGAG
Source organism: Streptomyces sp. NPDC005435 (assembly GCF_040703155.1). Classification (NCBI taxonomy): domain Bacteria; kingdom Bacillati; phylum Actinomycetota; class Actinomycetes; order Kitasatosporales; family Streptomycetaceae; genus Streptomyces; species Streptomyces sp. NPDC005435. The sequence goes on along the minus strand of NZ_JBEXEQ010000014.1, from coordinate 90,378 downwards.
CGGTTCCAGCTGGAGTACGAGAACCTGCGCACGGCGTTCCGGCACGCCATCGCCGTCGGCGACGAGCAGGAGGGGCTGAGCCTCGTGCTCTGCCTCCTGTGGTACTGGCAGATGCGGGACCAGCGGCTGGAGACCCGGGCCTGGTGCGAGGACCTCATGGCGCTCGGCCCCGACCCGTTCACGGAGTCGGCGGAGCCGGCCCGGCCGGTGTACCGGCGCTTCACGGAGGCCCCGCCGCCGTTCACCGGGGAAGTCCTCGCCGAGGCGCGGCGCGGGCTGCACCTCGCCCACATCGCCTGCGTCGACACCGACCCGACGGCCTGGCAGAACCCCGAGCTGGAGGCCAGGCTGCGCGTCGTCACCCGGGTGTACGAGCCGGGTCTGCCGCAGACCTGCCGCGCCCCGGGCATGCTGTGGTGGTTCGCGGAGCTGCTCACCAACGGCGGCAAGCGGCTGCCCGAGATCATCGACGCCTCCGTGCGCACCTGCCGGGAGACCCCGGGGTGGGACTGGGAGCTGGCGAGCGCCCTCCAGATGCGCTCCAACCTGTTCTCCAACCGCACCGCCTGGGCGGGGAACGCCGCCCAGGACGCCGACGAGGCACTGGAGATCTTCCGGCGCCTCGGGGACGCCTGGGGCGCCGCCGAGGCGCTGTCCGCGCGCGGCGAGGCCCATGAGCGCAAGGGCCGCAGCCGCGAGGCGGCCGCCGACTACGAGGCCGCGATGGAGTACGCGGGGCAACTGGGCGCCCGTATGCAGATGACCGTCCTCGGCGCCCGCCTCGGCAACGCCCTCATCGAGTCGGGGGAGCGGGAGCGGGGCGAGCGGCTGCTGCGCGCGGCCGTCGACGACGAGGAGACCACGCTCGACGAGTCGATGATGGTGGCCCGGATGTTCCTGGCCGTGTGGCTCGGGGTGTTCGGCGAGACGGCCGAGGCGCGGGAACAAATCCGCGCGCTGCGCGAGGACTTCGCGATGAGCCGGTTCCGGGTCTTCAACGCCATGATCCTCATCCAGGAGGCGTGGCTGGACGCGGTGGACGGTCACGCGGAGAAGGCGCGGGAACTGGTCCGCCGCTCGCTGGAGGCGGTCGACGATCCCCTGGTCGACGTCGTCGTCCCGCATCTGCCCAGCCTCAGCCTCACCATCGCCGCCCGGGCCCTGGCCGTCACCGGCGACGAGGACCTCGCGAAGGACGCCGCCCGCTGTCTGGGCGCCGCCGTGGCCCTGCTGCCCCCGGGGCACATCCGGCCCGGCGCCGAGCAGCTGGCGTACGACCTCACCGTGGCGAGCATCCGCGAGACCCTGGACGAGGCGGCCTACGAGGCCGCGTACGCCGAGGGCGGTGGCCTCTCCCTCGCGGAGGCCACCGCCCTGGTCTGAGCGCGCCAAGGTCAGCTCTTGGTGCGGAACTTGTAGATCGAGTACGGCGCCATCACGGCGGTGATCGCGACCGACCAGCCCACCGTCACCCACAGGTCGTGTGTGACGGGACCGCCCACCATCAGTCCGCGCGCGGCGTCGGCGAGCGTGGACAGCGGGTTGTAGTCGGTGAACGCCTGGAGCCAGCCGGGCATCGACTTCGTCGGCGCGAAGATGGACGAGCCGAACTGGAGCGGGAACAGCACCAGGAAGCCCATCGCCTGCACGGACTGCGCGCTCTTCATCACGACGCCGAGGGTGAGGAACACCCACATGATCGAGGACGCGAAGAGGGTGGACAGGCCGACCGTGGCGAAGAGGCCGGGCCAGCTGGTGATGTGGAAGCCGACCAGCACCGCCACGATCATCAGCACGACCGTCGCGAACAGCATCCGGACCAGCTCCACGCCGATCTTGGCGAACAGCACCGAGCCGCGGCCGATCGGCAGCGAGCGGAACCGGTCCATGACACCGCTGTTGAAGTCCTGGCTGAAGCCGGTGCCGACGCCCTGCGACATCGTCATGCTCATCATCGCGAGCATGCCGGGGATGACGTACTGGACGTACTGGTCCTGGCCGCCGCCCAGCGCCTTGCCGATCGAGCCGCCGAAGACGAACACGAACAGCAGGGTGAAGATGATCGGCATCAGCAGCGCGTCGAACATCGACTCCGGGTCCTGCTTGATCCAGAGCAGATTGCGCCGGATGAGGGCGCCGGTGTGCCGCAGATGACCGCGCAGGGTGATGCGGGAGTCGGCCGTGACCTCGGCCGGGGCGTTGATCGTGGCGGTACTCATACGGCGACCTCTTCGCGGGAGTCGGAGTCGACGGGCGCGGCGTCCTGCGGGGCACTGGCGCGGTGGCCGGTGAGCGAGAGGAACACCTCGTCCAGGCTGGGGAGTTCGGTGACGATGGAGGAGATGGTGATGCCGCGCGCGGTCACCGCGCCGACGACGGCGGTGAGCTGCTCGTCGCTCAGGATCGGGACCAGCAGCGTGTTGTTCTCGCGGTCGACGGTGGTGGTGGCGAGACCGGTGATGCCGAGTTCGTCCAGCATCGTGGCGAGCGGACCGAGCTGGAGCGGGTCCACCGGGCGGATGCGGAGGGTACGGCCGCCGACGCGGGCCTTCAGCTCCTCGATCTGCCCCGCGGCGACGACCTTGCCCCGGTCCACCACGGTCAGCTCGGAGGCGAGCTGCTCGGCCTCCTCCATGTACTGGGTGGTGAGCAGCACGGTCACGCCCTCGCCGACCATCGCCTTCACCTCGGCCCACACCTCGTTGCGGGTGCGGGGGTCGAGGCCGGTGGTCGGCTCGTCCAGGAACAGCACCTGCGGGCGGCCGATCATCGAGGCGGCCAGGTCCAGGCGCCGGCGCATACCGCCGGAGTACGTGGAGGCGGGGCGCTTGGCGGCCTCGGTCAGCGAGAAGCGCTCCAGCAGTTCGTCGGCGCGGGTGCGGGCGTCCTTGCGGGACAGGTCGAGCAGCCGGCCGATCAGATACAGGTTCTCCCAGCCGGGGAGCTTCTCGTCCACCGAGGCGTACTGGCCGGTCAGGCCGATCACCCGGCGCAGCTGGCGGGGCTGCCGTACGACGTCGTACCCGGCGACCGTCGCCTCGCCGGCGTCCGGCGTGATCAGGGTCGACAGAATCCGCACGAGCGTCGTCTTCCCGGCCCCGTTCGGCCCGAGCACCCCCATCACGGTGCCCTCGCGCACGTCCAGGTCGACCCCGTCCAGGGCCTTGGTCTCGCCGTAGTGCTTGGCCAGCCCCCGCACGGAGACCGTCACCCGGCGCCCGTCGGAACTCTCATCGATTCGCGTCATGGGGATGACGATGACAGGCCCCACCGACAATCCACCGACAGCGGGCCGACAGCCACCGACAGAGACGGTGAGCGTCGCGGGACCAGGCCGACGGGCTGCCGATGCCGGCTACTGGTACCAGTCGTCGCCACCCTTGGCCAGTGAACGGCCCAGATAGTCCCTCAGGTCCCGTGCGACCCATCGGCGACTGTCGGTCTCGTGCTCCCAGACGAAGATGTCCGGGCGCTCCGGCGTCCGCACGAAGGCGAACTGGTCTCCGCCCCCGTTGTCCCCGAAGAAGAGGAGAGCGTCGAAGGGCATGTACAGCTCGGCGAAGGAACGGTCGGTGCGGAAGAGAAGGTTCTCGGCGACGATCCGCTCGGCGGACCAGACGGTGTCCACCGCGGTGCGCCCGACGACACCGTCGGACTCCAGAAGCAGCCCCCTCAGCTCGTCCGGCAGCCCGCCCCCGAGCCGATGCTCCGCGTCCACGAGGGCTGCCCGCCGCACGGGACTCCGGAACTCGGCCTCGGGGTACACCTCAAGAGCGGCTTCTCTCCACATGGCACGGAGACTATCCAGCACATCACTTGAGGCGAGTCGGCGGGTGCGGCGACGTGTTCCTCTGCCGCCCCGGTCATGCCGTGGGGAGGGGGAGCTGCGGACGTCGCTGTTGCCGACCTTGAAGGCCCCCCGCTGAGCACCTGCCGGTGATCACGCCACGGACGACCACGGCCGCCCGCCTGGCACGAGGACAGCGAGGAAAGCGGAATGCCGCGGGGTACAGAGGCGTGGTTCACCGAGCAGCACCGGAGTGCGCCGGTGCTGCTCGATTCGGCGCATGCCATCGACGCGTTGATCGTCGCCGACCCGCTCCGTAACACGGCCCAGCTGATTTCCCTGGACCGCCAGAGGCTGTCGTCGGGCTGGCCGGACCACACCTTCCTGGTCGGGGTCGGCGCAGGCGGCCAGTTCGGCATCCTGTCCTACAGCACGGGTGACGCGGCCGCCGGCCCACCTGCCTTGAGTGGAGGGAGGAGCCGTACTGATCCCCAGGCGCGGAAGCCTGAAGCACCGCGCGGCGGGCGGCGTGCACGCCTTCAGCCAGGTGATCATTTGTCGGACACCCCCTAGGTCCCTGACCCGGCGCCGGGGGTCACTACGCTGTGAACTGCGGTCACCGCATGATCTTCAGTCTTCACCCACCGATGATCAACGATGGCCGCACCTGTTTTCACAGCGCCCTCACCGCAGATCGCGCCAGGAGGACATATGCGCCACGGAGAAGTCTGGTGGGCCGAGTTTGATGAGCGACGGCCGGTCGTGCTCCTGTCGGGAGACGAGGCGTCCGGATTCCGGGCGATGCAGGTCGTTACTCCGGCGGGCGTCGACATCAGCGGTCTGGGCGTCGAAGTGACTGTGGGCGCCACGGAAGGAATGCCCTTCGAAGGCGTGCTGCGCTTCGCGTTCCCGCGTCCAGGCTTCACCCCTTGCACGTGGCTGACCACCGTGTCCCGCGACGACCTGATCGAGCGGGCAGGCGTGCTGTCCTCCGTGAAGCTCAGCGAGATTGAGGACGCCCTCCGTGCTGCTGGACAGCCGCAGGAGTGGACCGAGACGGCAGCCGCGAGGCTCAGCGAGATGAAGGATGCCCTCCGCCTCGGTGAACTGGAGTAATCGGAGGGCGGCAATCGCGCCTACGAGACGGCGCTGCGCGTCCCGACAGGAGGGCTTTCCGCGCCGAATCACACGCCTCGTCCAGCCGGTTCTCCTTCAACAGAACCAGGGCCAGATCGAGATTCGCGGAAGCCATGCGACGCGGCCACGTGGACACGTCGTCGCCCGGGCCCAGCCGCCTGATCACCTCGCGGGCGTACGGTTCAGCCGCTGAATCCCCCAGCCAGGCGAGGGTCGTCGCCGTATAGGACAGCGACTTGGCGGGGTCGTATCGGTAGTGATGCTCCGGAGTGTCGGGGCTTCCCATCGCGGCCGACATGCTCTGTACCCGGTCGATGGCCGCATACGTATCCGACGCGTTTCCCAACCGCGCGTGCGCTCTTCCCTCTTGGGCAGTCGCCTGAATCATGGCGGACGTATCGCTCGTCTGGACGCGTCGCGCGAGTTCCCACGCATCCATTTCATCGTCGTGATGTGAGGCGGACTCGACTTCGAGCGACAGTCCAAGAAACTCGTTCAGGGCTTGAGTCAGCTCAGGAGAAGGCGCCTGCTTTCCATTGAGGACACGGCTCAAACAGGCAACGTCGTAGTGCAACTCCTTGGCCGCACTCCTGAGGCTCTTGCCCTGCTCCCCGAGTGCCTTACGTACCGCCCCGGAGACCGACCGACCGGCAGGAGCCGAGATGGATCACGCTACCGCCGCTCCCGGGCGGCAAGTCGCGGTGACCATCGCACTCGACTCCGGGCGGGTCCGGGTGGAAGTGCGCGACACTGGTGACGGACGTTCCCGTAAGCGCTCCAAGGGAAACCCCTTGGCGACAGGGTGCCGCCCACGCATGGTGCATGACGTGCGGAATGCGGTCGCAGGAAACCGAGGACCAGGTCGCCGTACAAGGCTGGTGCATGGGTCATGCAAATGAGACCGGGCACATGCGGTTCCGGGCCGGCGTGACCACATTCTTCTTGGTGATCCGCGACGCGGGGCATTCCGTATCCGGCAGAACGAGTGGTGACCCCGCATGACCGCCCAGCACACCGGAATGACGAAAGCGTCACCCCCGAAGCCCACCGCAACCACCACGTGAGCAACCACGACGGCGGGCACCCCCTCCGCGAGAGCGGCGCCGGCTTAGGCGCAAAGGCGGGCAGCCCGCCGACGGGGGAAGATCGGCGGGCTGCCCGGGGTGTTGCCGCAGTGGCTAGTGGACGGAGTGTTCCTCCGTGGGGAACGACCCGCCGACGACGTCCTCCGCGAAGGACTTCGCCGCGTCGGTCATGACCTCGCGGAGCGCCGCGTACTTCTTGACGAACTTGGGGACGCGGCGGGAGGTCAGGCCGAGCATGTCGGTCCAGACGAGGACCTGGGCGTCGGTGTCGGGGCCCGCGCCGATGCCGACCGTCGGGATGTGGAGGACGCGGGTGACCTCGGCGGCGAGTTCCGCCGGGACCAGTTCGAGGACGACGGCGAACGCGCCCGCGTCCTGGACGGCCTTGGCGTCGCGCAGGAGCTGCTGGGCGGCTTCCTCGCCACGGCCCTGGACGCGGTAGCCCATGGCGTTGACGGACTGCGGGGTGAGGCCGATGTGGGCCATCACCGGGATGCCGGCCTCGACGAGCAGCTTGATCTGCTCGTGCGAGCGCTCGCCGCCCTCCAGCTTGACCGCGCCGACCCCGGCGTCCTTCACCAGCCGGGTCGCCGAGCGCAGCGCCTGCACCGGGCCCTCCTGGTAGGAGCCGAAGGGGAGGTCGCCGACGATGAGCGCGCGGCTGGTGCCGCGTACGACGGCGGCGGAGAGCATGGTCATCTCGTCGAGGGTGACGGGCACGGTCGTCTCGTAGCCGAGGTGACAGTTGCCCGCCGAGTCGCCGACGAGGAGGACGGGGATGCCGGACTCGTCGAAGACGGACGCGGTCATCGCGTCGTAGGCGGTGAGCATGGGCCACTTCTCGCCCCGCTCCTTGGCGAGTGCGATGTCGCGGACGGTGATGCGACGGGTGCCCTTTCCTCCGTACAGCGTCTTGCCGTCGGAGGGCTTCGTCTGGGCAGCCGAGAGCTGCGTCATGGCAACGGCTCCTTACAAGTCATCTCGAGGCGCCCTTTCGGCGTCCCCGGATCGCCTCCATGGTGGCACCTCGTGCCGCACCTGGCCAGAGGGAGGTCCCCGTACCGGCTCCCGTACCCGCTCCCGCCCCGGCCCCGCACAACCCCCCTTGCGTAAGACCTGGGTAAAGTAATTCAGATACGAGACGGTTCCGTATTGAAATGGCCCTAGGCTCGAACGCATGACAACTTCCGTCCCCGCACCCCGGATACCGGAGGCGGTGCACAAGCGCCGCTGGGCGATCCTCGGCGTGCTCATGCTGAGCCTGCTCATCGTGGTGCTCGACAACTCGATCCTGAACGTCGCCATCAAGACCATCGCGACCCCGGCGCCGACCGGCCTGGGCGCCACCCAGAGCGAGATCGAGTGGGCGATCAACTCGTACACGCTCGTCTTCGCCGGGCTGCTGTTCACCGCCGGTCTCGTCGGTGACCGCCTCGGCCGCAAGAAGGTGCTGCTCGGCGGCATCATCGTGTTCGGCATCGGCTCGGCGCTGGCCGCCGAGGCGGGCTCCCCGGGCCAGCTCATCGCCTACCGCGCGGTGATGGCCCTCGGTGCCGCCTTCGTCATGCCCGCGACCCTCGCCGTACTGATGAACGTCTTCGAGCGCGAGGAGCAGCCCAAGGCCATCGGCATCTGGGCGGGCGGCGTCGGCCTCGGCATCGCCATCGGCCCGATCACCGGCGGCGCGCTGCTCGACCACTTCTGGTGGGGCTCCGTCTTCCTCATCAACGTGCCGATCGTGATCCTCGCCCTCGGCCTGATGCTCTGGCTGGTCCCCGACTCCCGCGACCCGAAGCCGGGCCGCCTCGACCCCGTCGGCGTGGTCCTGTCCGTGGCCGGCCTGGTGCTGCTGGTCTACGGCATCATCAAGGGCGGCGAGCTGGCCGACTTCACCGATCCCAAGGTGCTGGCCACGATCATCGCCGGACTGGTGATCCTCGCCGCGTTCGTGATCTTCGAGAAGCGCAGCGACCACCCCTCGCTGGACGTCACCTACTTCCGCAACAAGGTCTTCTCGGCCGCCATGAGCGCCATCGCGCTGGTCTTCTTCGCCCTCATGGGCGTCACGTTCTTCGGTGTCTTCTACACCCAGAGCGTGCGCGGCTACTCGCCGCTGGAGTCCGGTGTGCTGATGCTCCCGCTGGCCGCCGCGCAGATGATCTTCGCGCCGCGCGCCCGGCTCCTGGTCGACCGGTTCGGCAACAAGGCCACCACCACCGCCGGCCTGGTGCTGATCGCCGCCACGCTGGCCGCGTTCGCGACCTTCGAGGCCGACACGCCGATCTGGCTCCTTGAGGTCGTCTTCTTCCTCATGGGCACCGGCATGGCGCACATCATGACGCCGACCTCGGTCGTCATCATGCAGGCGCTGCCCCGCGAGAAGGCGGGCTCGGCCTCCGCGCTCAGCAACACCTTCCGCCAGGTCGGCGGCGCCCTCGGCATCGCCGTGCTCGGCTCGGTGCTCTCCGCCGCCTACCGCAACGGCATCGAGGGCAAGCTCGGCCTGCTCCCGCCCGCCCTGCGCGACACCGCGGGCGAGTCCATCGAGGCCACCCTCGGCATCGCCGCGAAGCTCGGCCCGCGCGGCCAGGGCCTGGTCGTCCCGGCCCACGACGCCTTCCTGCACGCCATGCACATCACCGCCCTGTGCGGTACGGGCGTCGCGCTGCTCGGCGCCGTGGTCACCGCGCTCTTCCTGCCGGGCAGGCCGCCGGCCGGAACCGAGAAGGACGCCGAGAAGGAACTGGTCGCCGCGGCGGACTGATCACCGCATCACGCCGGCGGACTGATCACCGCGCCACACACCGGGGTAGGGACGGTACGACAACGGGGGAGGAGGCGGCTGCGGGACAATTGCCGCAGCACAGCGAGAGGACGAGACGACGTGAGCCTTGCCGACAGCCGGCCCCCGCAGGCCGGCCCCGCCCGGGGCCGGCCCCGCAGCGAGGCCGTGGAACGCGCCATCCTGGAGGGCGCGATGAAGCTCCTGGAGGAGGGCGTACCCCTCGCGGAGCTGTCCATCGAGCGTGTCGCACGCACCGCCGGAGTCGGCAAGGCCACGATCTACCGCCGCTGGAGCGGCAAGGAGGAGCTGTTCGTCGACGTCATGCGCGCCGCCGAACCCGCCGACCCGGAGCTGCCCGGCACCTCCATGCGCGACGACCTCGTCGTCCTGCTGGAGACCCTGCGCCGCCGGGGCCTGGTCAGCCGCTCCTCGGCGATCATGCACAACGTGTTCGTCCAGGCGAAGTGCAGCCCGCGCATCTGGGCCGCGTACCAGGCCGGGGTGATAGCGCCCCGGCGGGCCCTGATGACCGACGTGCTGCGCCGGGGCCAGCGCGAGGGCGAGCTGCGCTCCGACATCGACGTGGACCTGGCCAACGACATGTTCGTCGGCCCCATGCTGGCCCGTACCGTCCTGCGCCCCGACGCCGACCTGCCCGAGGACCTCGCCGAAGTGATCGTCGACACGGTCCTCGCGGGCCTACGCCCCGTCAGCACGCCCTCCGAGCAGCGCTGATGTACGCGTTTGGTCACAGAACCCACGCGTAACGGCCGTAACGGAACTACCCGGCCCATCCGTTCGTCCTCGTCTTCCGAACGGCCGTCATGGGACGGCGGAACGGAGCCGTTCATCCCCTAGGGTCGTAGACACACACGGGGGGATGACGGAGCGCACGGCAGGCAGTGAGGCAGACGGTATGGCGCAGCAGGCGTACATGACGGAGACGGACAGCGGCGGCTCGGGACCCGAGCGGCCGACATCCCGGCTTCGTCGCCTGGCGCACCGTCTGTTCGGCGGCTGGCGCGACGATCCGCGCATCTGGCGCCGGGGTGCCGTCACGGCCGTCCTGGCGCTGCTGCTCGCCCTGGTGATGCTGCTGCACTCGCGCATCCCCAACCGGGTGGGCAACCTGGGCAGCCTCACCGAGACCTTCCTGCCCTGGCTGGGGCTCGCGGTCCCGGTGCTGCTGCTCGTCGGGCTGGTGCGCAGGTCCGCCACCGCCCTGATCGCGGTGCTGCTCCCCGCCATCGTGTGGCTGAACCTCTTCGGCGGGCTGCTCACCGACAAGTCCGGCACCGGCGGCGACCTGGTGGTGGCCACCCACAACGTCAACGCCGGCAACCCGGCCCCCGCCGCCACCGCCCGCGACGTCGCCGCCTCCGGGGCCGACCTGCTCGCCCTGGAGGAGCTGCCCGCGCCCGCCGTCGCCACGTACGACCGGGCGCTGGCGGGGCAGTACCCGTACCACGCGGTGGTCGGCACCGTCGGGCTGTGGAGCAAGTACCCGATGAGCCAGGTCCACTCCGTGGACATCAAGCTCGGCTGGAAGCGCGCGATGCGGGCCACCGTGGCCACGCCGGACGGGCTCGTCGCGGTGTACGTCGCCCACATGCCCTCGGTGCGCGTGAAGCTGAAGGCGGGCTTCACCGCCCGGCAGCGCGACACGAGCGCCAACGCCCTCGGCGAGGCCATCGCGGACGAGACGCTCAAGCGGGTCGTGCTGCTCGGCGACCTCAACGGCACCATGAACGACCGCTCGCTGAACGCCGTCACCTCCCAGATGCGCTCCACGCAGGGCGCGGCGGGCAGCGGCTTCGGGTTCAGCTGGCCGGCCGCGTTCCCGATGGCCCGCATCGACCAGATCATGGTCAAGGGCGTCGAGCCGGAGAGCTCCTGGACCCTGCCGCGCACCGACAGCGACCACCTTCCGGTGGCCGCCCGGATCAGCCTCGACCCGGAGTCCTGACCCGGCGTCCCGACCCGGCGTCCCGACCCGACTCGACACGGACTCGTAACCCGGTTCGTACCCGCTGGAATACTGGACCTGAGAGACTTTGTTCCGTACGGGAACATAGGCGATCCCATCCCCTGTACGGCACTGCTCTGAGAGGTCCCCTCATGCCCCTGGCCCTGCTCGCCCTCGCTGTCGGCGCCTTCGGCATCGGTACGACCGAGTTCGTGATGATGGGCCTGCTGCCCGACGTCGCGGACGACCTGCGCATATCCATCCCGACCGCCGGTCATCTGGTCTCCGCGTACGCGCTCGGCGTCGTCATCGGCGCCCCGCTGCTGGCCGCCGTCACCGCGCGGATGTCCCGCCGCACGGTGCTGATCGGCCTGATGGCCCTGTTCGTCGCGGGCAACGCGCTCTCCGCGTTCGCCCCCGGCTACGAGTCCCTGCTCGCCGCCCGCTTCCTGAGCGGGCTGCCGCACGGCGCGTTCTTCGGCGTCGGCGCGGTCGTCGCGACGTCCATGGTCGCCCCCGAACGCAAGGCGCGCTCGGTCTCGCTGATGTTCCTCGGCCTGACCGTCGCCAACGTCGCGGGCGTGCCCGTCGCCACGCTCATGGGCCAGCACCTGGGCTGGCGGGCCACCTTCCTCGGGGTGAGCGTCATCGGCCTGGCCGCCATCGCCTCGCTCGCGCTGCTCATCCCGCACGACCACACCCACGCCTCCGCGCACGGTCTGCGCGGTGAGCTGGCCGCGCTGAAGTCGCTGCCGGTCTGGCTGGCGCTCGGCACCACGGTCGCGGGCTTCGGCGCGCTCTTCGCCGCGTACAGCTACGTCACCCCGATGCTCACCGACGCCGCCGGGTTCGCCCCGGCCAGCGTGACCCTGCTGCTCGCCCTGTTCGGCGTCGGCGCGACGGCGGGCAACCTGCTCGGCGGACGGCTCGCCGACCAGGCCATGCGCGGCACCCTCTTCGGCGGCCTGGCCGCGCTCGGCGTCGTCCTGGCGCTGTTCCCGCTGATGATGCGGGCCGAGTGGAGCGCGGCGCTCGCGGTCGCCCTGCTCGGCATGGCGGCCTTCGTCACCGGCTCGCCGCTGCAGCTGATGGTGATGGACAAGGCCGCGGCCGCCCCGTCGCTGGCCTCCTCGGCCAACCAGGCGGCCTTCAACCTGGCCAACGCCGGCGGCGCCTGGATCGGTGGCCTCGCCCTCGCGGCGGGCCTCGGCGTCACGTCCCCGGCGCTCGCCGGAGCCGTCCTCGCCGTGCTCGGTATCGCGGTGGCCGGAGTGGCCTACGGCGTGGACCGCAACCGGGCCGCGAAGCTCCAGCAAACCGACGCGACGCCGAACGGAAAGGGTCGGCTGGTCGCGACGTATGTCCCGCAGGCCGGTGAGCGTTCACGGCGGTGAAGATCGCGCAAACTACAGTTGTGCAACATTCATTCGGTTCCAGCCAAAGTGGCTTGAAGTTCACCCCCTCTCCCGTGAAGCTTCACATCACCAACACAAGCCACTCCAGTCACAAAAGGCACAACAGCCACAACTGGAAATAGGGAGAGGACCCGGATGCAGGGCTCGGCCGGATTCGACTACGGGCTGCTCACGCCGCTCGCCGCCTACCTCATGGCCTGCCTCGGCGCCGCTCTCGGACTGCGCTGCGTGGTCCGCACCGTGCACGCGGAGAAGGGCCGCAAGGCCGCCTGGCTCGCTCTCGGCGCGGCGGCCCTCGGCTGCGGCATCTGGAGCATGCACTTCATCGCCATGATCGGCTTCTCGGCCCCGGGCGCGACCATCAGCTACGACGCCCCGCTGACCGTGCTCAGCCTGGTCGTGGCCATCGTCGTGGTCAGCATCGGCATGTTCATCGTGGGCTACCGGGGCGTCGCCCCCATGACCCTGGCCACCGCCGGCATCATCACCGGCCTCGGCGTGGCCGGAATGCACTACCTCGGCATGGCCGCGATGCAGGTGAACGGCACCATCACCTACAGCAACATCACGGTCCTGCTCTCCGTGGTCATCGCCGTGGCCGCCGCGACGGCCGCGCTGTGGGCCGCCGTCTCCATCCGCGGCTTCGTCCCCGCGCTGCTCGCGAGCCTCGTGATGGGCGTCGCCGTGACCGGCATGCACTACACCGGCATGGCCGCGGTCGACATCCACGTCCACTCCGGCGGCTCGGGCTTCGGCGACAACGCCGCCTCGCTGGTGCTGCCCATGCTGCTCGGCCCGGCCGTCTTCCTGATCCTCGCGGCCGTGGTCGTCATGTTCGACCCGCTGCTCGTGGCGGGCGACGAGCAGCCCGCGCCGCGCGTCTCCCGCCCGCGCACGCCGGTCGGCTGACGGCGCCGCCGTACCGCATGACGAAGGGGCGCCCGGTCCTGAAGACCGGGCGCCCCTTCGCCGTTGCGTGCTTCGCCGTTCGGCGCTACGCCGTCTCGCGCCAGCCGTTGGTGATCGGCAGGCGGCGGTCCTTGCCGAAGCCCTTCGCGGAGATCTTCGTGCCCGGCGGGTACTGGCGCCGCTTGTACTCGGCGGTGTCCACCATCCGCAGCGTCTTCGTCACCAGCGCCCGGTCGAAGCCCGCCGCCACGATCGCGTCCGCGCCCTGGTCCCGGTCCACGTACAGCTCCAGGATCGCGTCGAGGAGCGGGTAGTCCGGCAGCGAGTCCGTGTCCACCTGGTCCGGGCGCAGCTCCGCGCTCGGCGGCTTGGTGATCGAGCTCTCCGGGATCGGCGGCGTCTCCCCGCGCTCCTCGGCGGCCTTGTTGCGCCAGCGGGCCAGCTGGAACACCGAGGTCTTGTACACGTCCTTGATCGGGCCGTACGCGCCCACCGAGTCGCCGTACAGGGTCGAATAGCCCACCGCCAGCTCGGACTTGTTGCCCGGCGCCAGCACGATGTGGCCCTCCTGGTTGGAGACCGCCATCAGCAGCGTGCCGCGCAGCCGCGACTGGAGGTTCTCCTCCGCCAGGCCCGTCAGGCCCAGCGCGCCCATGTACGCGTCGAACATCGGCTCGATCGACACCGTACGGAAGTTGAGGCCCGTGCGCCGGGCCAGCTCGGCCGCGTCGCCCCGGGAGTGCTCCGAGGAGTACTTCGAGGGCATCGAGATGCCGTACACGTTCTCCGCGCCGATCGCGTCGCACGCCAGCGCGGCCACCAGCGCCGAGTCGATGCCGCCGGACAGCCCGATCAGCACCGAGCGGAAGCCGTTCTTCACGACGTACGCCCGCAGACCCGTCACCAGAGCGCCGTACACCTCGGCGTCGTCGTCGAGATGCTCGGTGAGACCGCCGGTGAACTCCGGCGCGTACGCGGGCACCGGGTCCTCGGACAGGACCACCCGGTCGATGCGCAGCCCGTCGTCCACGACGCCGGTGGGGGCGTCGGCGTCGGCGGCGGGCAGCTCCAGGTCGAGCAGCAGCAGGGTCTCCTCGAACTGCGGCGCGCGGGCGATGACTTCGCCGTCCGCGCCGACCACGATCGAGTCGCCGTCGAAGACCAGCTCGTCCTGGCCGCCGGTCATGGCGAGGTAGGCGGTGGTGCAGCCCGCCTCCTGGGCGCGCTTGCGGACCAGCTCCAGGCGGGTGTCGTCCTTGTCGCGCTCGTACGGCGAGGCGTTGACCGAGAGCAGCAGCCCCGCGTGGGCCGAGCGGGCGGCGGGCACCCGGCCGCCGTCCTGCCAGAGGTCCTCGCAGATGGCCAGGGCCACGTCCACGCCGTGCACCCGGATCACCGGCATGGTGTCGCCGGGCACGAAGTAGCGGAACTCGTCGAAGACGCCGTAGTTCGGCAGATGGTGCTTGGCGAAGGTGAGGACCACCTCGCCGCGGTACAGCACCGCCGCCGCGTTCTGCGGGGCGCCGGCCGGCTGGCCGAACCTCGGCTGCGCGGTCTCCGAGCGGTCGAGGTAGCCGAGGACCACCGGCACCTCGCCGAGGCCCTCCTCGGCCAGGCGGGCGGCCAGTTCGCGCAGCGCGGCGCGGGAGGCCTCGACGAAGGAGGAGCGCAGGGCCAGGTCCTCGACGGGATACCCGGTCAGCACCATCTCCGGGAACGCGACGAGATGCGCTCCGCGCCCGGCGGAGTCCCGGGTCCGGCGGACGACCGCCTCGGCGTTCCCCGCGAGGTCGCCGACGCGCGAGTCGATCTGATTCAGGGCGAGACGAAGTTGAGGCACGCGCCCAGTGTAATCGTCAGAGCGACGCGATGTGGGGGCGTGAGGTGTCTGACACCTCACGCCCCCACGGCAGCGCACTCGGTCAGTGACGCTTGAACGACTTCACGTAACCACCGGCGGGCGAGCCCACACCGGTCACGTCGTCATAGCCCTTGACCGCGGCCAGCGAGCTGTCCTTGCCCAGGCTGCGGACCGAGGTCAGCAGGCCGTCGGAGTCGTCGACGCCGTTGGCGAAGTCGACCCGGGCGACCGCCAGGTCGGTGCCGGTCGGCTTGTCCGTGACGTCGTGGAAGACGCCCTTCTTGCCGTACAGCTGGTAGATCGACGGGTTGGCGAAGCCGATCGCCTTGCCGCCGCGCGCCTCCTGCGCCAGCGCCTGCACCGCCGCGATCACCGGGGCGGCCAGCGAGGTGCCGCCGATGCGGTACTCGTCGTACGTGACGGTGCCGTCCGGGAAGGTCTGGGTGATGCCCTCCAGGAAGCCGGTGTTCGGGTCGGCCACGGCCGCGATGTCCGGGACCACGCGGTTGCCGGCCTTGTTGTTCGCCTTGGCCAGCGCGTTCGGGACGATCCCCTTCTGGTACGAAGGCTGCGCCACGGTACGGCTGGTGCCGCCGCCCGCGCCCGAGGTGAAGGCGCCGGGGAAGCCGGTCCAGCTCTTGCCGTCGGCCGACAGGGCCGCCTTCTCGGTGCCCCAGCCGGTCTCGAACTGGTACGCGTCCTTCTTGCCGACGGCCAGCGAGGTACCGCCGACCGCCGTCACCCAGGCGGAGTTGGCCGGGGTGTCGACCTGCTTCACACCCGGGGTGGTGTCCGTGGCGGTGTTGGCCACCTCGTCACCGTTGTCACCCGAGGAGAAGTAGAAGCCGATGCCCTGCACGGCGCCGAGCTGGAACACCTGGTCGTACGCGGCGGCCAGGTCCGGCGTCTGGTTGGCCTCGATGTCGCCCCAGGAGTTGGAGACGATGTCGGCCAGGTGGTCGTCCACGACCTTGCTGAGCGAGTCGAGCAGATCGTCGTCGTAGCAGGACGCGGCGCCCACGTAGGTCACGTCCGCGTTCGGCGCGACCGCGTGCACGGCCTCGACGTCGAGGGTCTCCTCGCCGTACCAGCCGGAGGCGTCGCACTCGTCGGCCGAGGTGTGCGTGTACTTCTTCGGCAGCACCTGGTGCAGCTGGCTCGTCTTCCAGGCCGCGTCACCGTTGCGCTTGGCGTAGGTGCCGGCGTCGAAGGCGATGGTCGGCGAGGCGTAGGCGTCCGTGATGGCGACGCGGACGTGCTTGCCGGTGTAGCTGCCCGCGCCGTACGCGGCACGCAGCTGCTTGCCCGTGTAGCCCTTGATCGCGTACGGGATCTTCTGGCCGTACGCGGCCGGGAGCTTGGTCGCGACCTTCTCGCCGTAGTACGAGGAGAGCGGACCGGCGTTCTTGAACGCGGCACCCGGGCCGGGCAGTTGGTCGGCGTGGTGCGACTTGTGCGGCGCGCTGTCCAGGCCGGTGACCGTCAGCACGGCGCCCTTGAGGGCGGCCGGGACCGTGGCCGTGCGCTGCGGGGCGCGGTAAGTGCGCTTGCCCTTGGTGAAGTTGTGCAGCTGGGTGCCGAACGCCTTCTCGGTGGCGGCGACATCGCCGGACACCGAGACGTAGTGCGCGGTGACCTCGGTGACGTCGAGCCCGGCCGACTTCAGCCAGGACTTCACCGCGGACACCTGGGCCTTGGTCGCCCCGAAGCGGGACGCGGCCTGCCGGGCCGTGAGGTACTTGCCGTACTGCGGCGAGGCCGGGTCCGACACCGCCTTGGCGTAGGCGGCGAGCCCCGCGGCGTCACGCCCCGCGAGGTAGACACGGGCCTGCACCCGGGCGCTGTCGGCGGTGGCGCCCTTGTCCGCCTTGGCCGTGGCCCAGGCCGGGCGGGTGCCCGCCAGCGCGTCACGGGCCGGGCCGTCCGCGGCGTTCGCCGCGGGTATGCCGAGCGCCAGCGCGCCGGCGATCATCGGCAGCGTCGCCGCCATGCTCACACCGGCGCGCGTCCTGGCGCGGTTGGATCTCATAAAACCCCCTGCGATGCGGTTCGCATGTAGTGGCCGGATCGTCGTGCGCGACGCGCCGACCCACGGCGGTTGGGACCGGCGGAGCGATCACACGATGGGGCCACTCTCGTGATGAACCGTTCATGTCAGGGGAACGGAAGGGTCAAGAGAAACCCAAGTGGCGCCGTTCGAAGGGGATTTGAGCACTTCGTCCGCGTGGCGGATCACGAACCGGTGTGTACGCCGCGTTTCTTGAGCATGTCGGCCATCAACTGGATCTCGGAACGCTGCGCCGCGACCATGCCCCGCGCGAGCCGCTTCTCCGGCCCGGTCACGCACCGCTCCGCACACCCCTCGGCCATGTGCACACCGCCCCGGTGATGCTCCGTCATCAGCCGGAGGTAGAAGACCTCCGCCTTCCGCCCGCTCAGCGAACTCAGCTTGCGCACGTCGGAGTTGGTGGCCATGCCCGGCATCAGCGCGCCGTCCTGCCCCGGCGGCATGTCGCCCATGCCCATCCAGGTCATCGGCGGATCCGCCGACACCTTCGGCAGCCCCCACAGATCCAGCCAGCCCAGCAGCATCCCGCGCTGGTTGGCCTGCGTCTGTGCGATGTCGTACGCGAGCCGCCGTACCTCGGGGTCCTTCGTGCGGTCGCGCACGATGTACGACATCTCCACGGCCTGCTGGTGGTGCACGGCCATGTCCCGCGCGAACCCGGCGTCGGCGGAGGCGGTCGTGGGCGTACGCGCCGGCGGCTCGTCCCCTCCGGCGGCGTACCCCGCCGCCCCGGCGCCCACCACCGCGAGCACCGCGGCCCCGGCGGCCCACCCCGTCAGCGCACGCCTCACCGCATGACCCCGCCCGTGCACGCGGCCCCCGGCTCGGGCGTCTGGTCGCCCTGCACATAGGTGGCGAAGAACTTGTCCACCTCGGGGTCCTTCGCGCTCTTCACCGCCACCTGATGACCCCAGGCCGACAGGATCAGCGGGGCGTCCTGGTGCGCGTACGGGCTCATCAGCGAGTAGGGCGTCCGCTGTACCTTCGCCGTGAGCGCGCTCACGTCCGCCTTCTTGGCCGCGCCGGTGTACGTCACCCACACCGCGCCGTGCTCCAGGGCGTGCACCGCGTTCTCGTCGTGCACCGGCTTGTCGTAGACCGTGCCGTTGCAGTCGAGCCAGACCGGGTTGTGGTTGCCGCCGACCGGCGGGTGCATGGGGTATGTCACCGGGGTCGTGACGTGCGTGCGCGACAGCTTGCCCTGCCAGGTCCGCACGCCGTCCTCGCCGGTGGTGAAGTGTCCCGAGTCGCCCGCGCTGTTCTTGGCGGCGTTCTTGGCGTCCCCGCTCGCGGCGGTGTCCTTCTTGCCCGAGCCGTCCGCGCCGTCCGAGCCGTCCGACTGGGACCGCACCAGCACCACCCCGCCCACCGCGAGCCCGGCGACGACCACCACGCTCGCGGCGACGACGAGTATCCGGTTGCGCCGCGCGCGGGCCCGCTCGGCGCGCCGCATCTCCTCCACGCGCGCGCTGCGGGCCGTGCTGCTGCTGGTCTTCACCGGACCCATGGGGTGTGTCCTTCGGCAGGAGGGAACTGAGGGCCAGTTGATCGTAGTGGGGG
This sequence comes from Streptomyces sp. NPDC005435, assembly GCF_040703155.1. Taxonomy (NCBI): domain Bacteria; kingdom Bacillati; phylum Actinomycetota; class Actinomycetes; order Kitasatosporales; family Streptomycetaceae; genus Streptomyces; species Streptomyces sp. NPDC005435. The sequence goes on along the minus strand of NZ_JBEXEQ010000014.1, from coordinate 71,805 downwards.
AGGCGGGGCCGCCGGGCCGGGACGGAAGGCCCGGCTGTGACAACCGGATAATTTGAACCGGGAATGCGTATTACCTACGCTTCCGGTATGAGGCTGCTGCGCTCCACCGATCTCGCCCTGCGGGTCCTCATGCGACTCGCGGTGGCCGGTGCCGACGCGAACCCCACGACCCGCGAGGTGGCGGCCGACATGGGCGTCCCCTACACGCACACCACCAAGGTCGTCGCAGAACTCCAGCACCTCGGCCTGGTCGACGCCCGCCGGGGCCGGCGCGGCGGGCTCAGCCTGACCGAGCGCGGCCGTAAGGCGTCCGTCGGCTCGGTGGTGCGGACCTTCGAGGGCGAGGGCGACGTGGTCGAGTGCGAGGGCCCGACCCCCTGCCCGCTCAACTCCGCGTGCCGGCTGCGCGGCGCACTGCGACGGGCCCAGGAGGCGTTCTTCGCCTCACTGGACCCGTTGACGATCGAGGACATGGTCGCGGACCCGACCGGGCCCGTCCTGCTGGGCATCTCCAGCGGCCCGCCGAGGAGTTGACGGGCCGCCGACGGTATGGCCGGTCCGTCCCGGCGCTCCGGCTCAGCCCTGCGCGAGCCAGAGGTCCGGGCCGAACACCTCGTAGTGGATGTCGGCCGGGGCCACGCCCTTCTCGATCAGCTGGGCGCGCACCGCGCGCATGAAGGGCAGCGGACCGCACAGATAGGCGCGCGTGCCGGAGGCCACCGGGATGCCGGTGAGGTCGACGCGGCCGGTGCGGGCGTTCGCGGGGGCGCCGGCCTCGTAGAAGAAGTGGCAGGCCGCGTCCGGCAGCTTCGCGGCGTACGCCTCGTGGTCGGCGCGCAGCGCGTGGTCGGCGGGGGAGCGGTCGCCGTGCACCACGGTGACCGGGGCGCGGTGGCCCGCGTCCGCGAGCGCGGCGAGCATCGCCACCATCGGGGTCACACCGATGCCCGCCGAGGCGAGCAGCAGCGGGTGCTCGTCGTCACCGTCCAGTACGAGGTCGCCGTACGGCTCGGACAGGCTGACCCGGTCGCCGACCGCGACGTGCCGGTGCAGGAAGTCGGACACCTCGCCGTCCGGGCCCGCGCCGCCGTGCACCCGCTTGACGCTGATCTGGCGCACGCCCTCGCCGGGGGCGCCGGAGAGGCTGTACTGCCGGATCTGGTGGGCGCCGTCGGGCAGGTCCACGCCGACGGAGACGTACTGTCCCGCGCGGAACGGCGAGACGGGCCCGCCGTCCACGGGGCGCAGCCGCAGGGTGACGACGTCGGCGGTCTCGGTGATCCGCTCGACGACCTCCCACTCACGGGTGCCCCGGCCGCCGCTCTGCTCGTAGAGCCGCTTCTCGATGGCGATGAGGGCGTTGGCCATCAGCCAGTAGACCTCGTCCCAGGCGGCGGCGACCTCGGGGGTGACGGCGTCGCCGAGCACCTCCACGATCGCGGCGAAGAGGTGCTCGTGGACGACGTCGTACTGCTCGGGGGCGATGCCGAGGGAGGCGTGTTTGTGGGCGATGCGGTCCAGCAGGGCGTCCGGGCGCTGGTCGGGGTGGTCCAGCAGGTGCACGGCGAACCCGGCGATGGAACCGGCGAGGGCCTGCTTCTGGGCGCCGGAGGCCTGGTTGCCCCGGTTGAACAGGTTCCGCAGCAGCTCGGGGTGGGCGTCGAAGAGACGGGCGTAGAACCGCTCGGTGATCTCGCCGATGGCCGCGCCGACGGCGGGCAGGGTGGCGCGGACGGTGGCTGCGGACTGCGGGGACAGCATCGGGGCTCCTCACGACGGGACGGCCGGCAGGCTCTGCCTGTCTTCTCCTCGACGCTATGAAAACTTGCATCTGAGATGCAAATTAAAACGGGGTGTCTTCCCTCACGTGGGGGTGTGATCGGATGGGTTCCGGCCACCCGCCCGGCCATTACGGATACGGGTCCGAGCAGGCAAGATGGGCGGCAGGGCAGTACACCCGCCGTACCAGAGTCGTACGAGAGCCGTTCAGGCCGAGGAGGCCCGGGCGACCGAGGTCCGCAACGCGCGCGAAACGCGGTTGTGGTGGGATGCTCAGGTGCCCGACCGCGTCCCGCGGCACCGGGGGAAGGCGGCCTGACCAGCAAGGATGGGGAAGCGGAAGATGGACAAGCAGCAGGAGTTCGTGCTCCGGACCTTGGAGGAGCGGGACATCCGGTTCGTACGCCTGTGGTTCACGGACGTGCTGGGTTTCCTGAAGTCCGTGGCCGTGGCCCCCGCCGAGCTGGAACAGGCCTTCGACGAGGGCATCGGCTTCGACGGCTCCGCGATCGAGGGCTTCGCCCGGGTCTACGAGTCCGACATGATCGCCAAGCCGGACCCGTCGACCTTCCAGATGCTGCCCTGGCGTGCGGAGAGCCCCGGCACGGCCCGCATGTTCTGCGACATCCTGATGCCGGACGGCTCCCCGTCCTTCGCCGACCCGCGCTACGTGCTCAAGCGCGCGCTCGCCCGCACCTCCGACCTCGGGTTCACCTTCTACACCCACCCCGAGATCGAGTTCTTCCTGCTCAAGGACCGCCCGCTGGACGGCTCCCGCCCGATCCCGGCCGACAACTCCGGCTACTTCGACCACACGCCGACCAGCATCGGCCTGGACTTCCGGCGCCAGGCGATCACCATGCTGGAGTCGATGGGCATCTCGGTGGAGTTCTCCCACCACGAGGGCGGCCCCGGCCAGCAGGAGATCGACCTGCGCTACGCCGACGCGCTCTCCACGGCCGACAACATCATGACGTTCCGCCTGGTCATGAAGCAGGTGGCCCTGGAGCAGGGCGTCCAGGCGACGTTCATGCCGAAGCCCTTCTCCGAGCACCCCGGCTCGGGCATGCACACCCACCTCTCCCTCTTCGAGGGCGACCGGAACGCGTTCTACGAGTCCGGCTCCGAGTACCAGCTCTCCAAGGTCGGCCGCTCCTTCATCGCCGGCCTCCTGCGCCACGCCGCCGAGATCTCCGCCGTCACCAACCAGTGGGTCAACTCCTACAAGCGCATCTGGGGCGGCTCGGAGCGCACGGCAGGCGCCGGCGGCGAAGCCCCCTCCTACATCTGCTGGGGCCACAACAACCGCTCCGCCCTGGTCCGCGTCCCCATGTACAAGCCCGGCAAGACCGGCTCCGCCCGCGTGGAGGTCCGCTCCCTGGACTCCGGCGCGAACCCGTACCTGGCCTACGCGGTCCTCCTCGCGGCGGGCCTGAAGGGCATCGAGGAGGGCTACGAACTCCCCCCGGGCGCCGAGGACGACGTCTGGGCCCTCTCCGACGCCGAACGCCGCGCGATGGGCATCGAGCCTCTGCCCCAGAACCTGGGTGAGGCCCTGACTCTGATGGAACGCAGCGACCTCGTCGCCGAGACCCTCGGCGAACACGTCTTCGACTTCTTCCTCCGGAACAAGCGGCAGGAGTGGGAGGAGTACCGGTCCGAGGTGACGGCCTTCGAACTCCGCAAGAACCTGCCGGTGTTGTAGGGGACTCCGTCCGCGACGGGCGCGGCGCCTCCACCGTGATCGGCGGTGACCGGCGCCGTGCCGTCAGGGAACCGTCCGAAGATCACCGTGCGTCTCCTTGGTGATCAAGTGTGAGGAGACGGTGGCGGTGCGGATCTACATCAGTGCGGACATGGAGGGCGTCACGGGGCTCGTGGACGCCGACGACGTCCAGCCCGGCGGCCGGGACTACGAGCGTGGGCGCCGGATGATGGCAGAGGACGTCAACGCGGCGATCCGGGGCGCCATTTCGGCCGGTGCCACGGACATCACCGTCAACGACGCGCACGGACCCATGCGCAACATCCTGCCCGAGGCCCTGCATCCGGCGGCCCGTCTCATCCGCGGCAGGCCCAAGCAGATGTGCATGCTCGAAGGGCTCGGCCCCGAGTACGACGCGATGCTCTGCGTCGGTTACCACGCGCGGGCCGGCGCGCCCGGCGTACTGAGCCACAGCTTCATGGGCCACGAGATCGAGGACATGTGGCTGGACGACCGCCCCGTGGGCGAGATCGGCCTGGCCCACGCCACGGCCGCGTCGCTCGGCGTCCCGCTGGCCGCCCTCACCGGCGACGACCACGCCTGCACGGAGATGACCGACTGGGACCCCTCGGTGACGACCGTGCCCGTGAAGTACGCCCACGACCGCTTCACCGCCACCCTCCGCCCCGCCGACGAGGCCCGCACGGCCATCGAACAGGCGGTCACCACGAGCCTCTCCTCCATACCGACACTCCAGCAGACGTCGGCCCCCTCCACCCTCACCGTCCGCTGGCAGTCGGCCTCGGTCGCCTCGACCCTCCTCGGCATCCCCGGAGTCACCCGGACCGACAGCCGAACCGTCCAGGCCCGGGGCCCGCTCCCGGACCTCTACCGCCTGTTCGGAGTCTGGCTGCGAGTGGCGACATCCCTGACGAACCAGGCGCCGTACTGCTGACCGGTACCCCCCCGGCCGTCCCGGGCGCCCCTCCCACGTGGGTCAGGCCCTGGTGGCGACCGGTGTGGCAGGGGCGTTCGCGTGGGCGTTGCCTCGGGTGTGCCAGCCGCGTTCGCGGAGTTTGAAGATGGCCCAGTACTTCGCCGGGTAGATGACCAGGACCTTGACCAGGAGTTCCACCGGTGTGGCCCACAGCCAGGTGATCAGCTTGGTGGTGCGGCTCATGTGGGGACGGCGGATGAGGTACTGGGCCGTCTCGGCGTAGCGGATGGCGAGGTACGAGCCGAAGGCGAGCCAGATGTAGGGACCCTGGGCGCGGAAGAAGACGCCGCTGAGGGTCATGACCAGCAGGACCGGAAGCATGATCCACTGGGTGACGGCGAGCAGCGGGAACAGCAGCTTGCGCCAGTCCAGGTTGATCACGGCGAAGGGCAGTGCCTGCCAGGAGGACTTGCCCCAGCGCAGACGCTGCTTGAACAGGCCCCGCAGGGTGTCGGGCATCGCGGAGTGCACGAGCGCGTCGTTGACGACGACGACGTCCCCGCGCAGCAGGGCGTACATGGTCAGGCGGCGGTCGTCACCGTTGGTCCCCGACTTCACATAGTCGGCCAGGTTGTCGAAGACGACGGGAGCGCGGTAGAGGGCGAGGGCCCCCGAGGTCGTCTCCACCGCGCCGAGCACGGACCGGGAGGAGCGGATCATCAGGCAGCTGGTGCCGATGTTGACGTCGGATATCCGGGTCAGCCAGTTGTCTTGGAAGTTCCGCGTGAGGATCAGTCCGGTGGCGGCCATGACCTGGCGCTTGCTCATGGCCCGCATCAGGTTCTCGACCGCGTCATCGGCCGGAACCGAGTCGGAGTCCACGGTCAGGACGAAGTCCCATTCCGTCGGGTCGAGTTGCCGCAGGATGCCGGCCTGGGCGTAGCGCTTGCCGCCGTTGGGCTGGCGGTGCCAGTGGATCTTGGGGTGGTCGAAGGGCTCGACCGGATGCCGCGCGGAGCCGTCGTCCATGACGTGGATCTCGTCCACGGGACAGGTCTGCCGTAACAGCGACTCGAGCGCGGCACGCAGCAGCCGGGGCTCTTCCTCGTAGGCCGGCACCAGGGCGACGACGCGGCCCGTGGCCGGACGGCGGTTGCGCCACTGCGTGTTCACCTCCAGCGAGGAGATGTAGAAGACGATGAGCGCGGCGTCGAAGAGGTACAGGGCGGTCAGGAACTTACGGTCGCTCTCGCCGAGGGCGAGGTGGTAGGTGGCCGCCCAGACGGCCACCCCCACCGCGCCCAGGACACAGGCGACGAGCCTGCTACGCCTCATACCGGTTCCCTCGGTTGGCGACGCGGTACAGCACCGCGCCGAGGACGACCAGGCCGATGATCGTGGCGATGGTCCACTGGAAGGCGGCGGTGCCGCCGAACAGCGCCACGGCGCTGCCCGTTCTGGCGAGGGTGCCCTTGTCATACATGTGGATGCCCTGTTCTCTCTCGTGTCCTAAAGGCGTTCGATGTGCGGTGCGCTGGCCATGACACCGCGGGTGTCCAGGACGTAGGCCGCTTCGTCGGCGACTCGGGTCAGGTCGAACTCGTCGTGCGGGGTCAGCAGCACGACGGCGTCGAAGTCGGCGACGCTCGTCCCGGCGCGCGCGGCGGCGAAGGGGATGTCCCGGTGGCTGCCGGCGGGCAGGTACGGGTCGATCACGGTGACCTGCGCGCCCATGGCCCTCAGCCGGTCGACCACATCGACCGCCGGGGACTGGCGGGAGTCCGCGGTTCCGGGCTTGTACGCGGCCCCGAGCGCGAGAATCCGGGCTCCGTGGACGCTGCGGGAGAAGCGTCGGCCGAGCGCGTCCTGGAGGCGGCGCACCACGTACTCGGGCTGGCTGTCGTTGATGTCCTGGGCCAGCTCGATGAGACGAAACGATTCGCCGTGCTGGGTTCTGACGTGGTGGCTCAGATAGACCGGGTCGATGGGCAGGCAGTGGCCGCCGACACCAGGACCGGGCTGGAACCGCGTGAATCCGAACGGCTTCGACGCCGCGAGTTCGAGGGTGTGCCACACGTCCACGCCGAGGGTGTGGGCGATCCGGGACAGCTCGTTGACCAGGGCGATGTTGACGTGCCGGTAGGTGTTCTCGAACACCTTCGCCAGCTCCGCCTCCTCCAGGCCGGACGCCGGTACGGTCACCTCGGTGACCGCGTCGTAGAAGGCCTTCACCCGCTCCAGGCACGCCTCGGTGAGCCCGGCGACGATCTTGGGGGTGTTCTCCAGGCGCCACACCGCGTTGCCCGGGTCGATCCGCTCGGGGCTGAAGCCGACGTGGAAGTCCTTCCCCGCGACGAGGCCGGACCCCTCCTCCAGCAGCGGGATCAGCACGTTGCGGGTGGTACCCGGGTGCGTGGTGGACTCCAGCACCACGGTCCCGCCCGCCTCCAGGTGCCGCGCCAGTTCCCGGGCGGCGTCGCGGACACAGCTGAGGTCCGGGGTGCGGTCGGTCAGCGGGGTCGGGACGGTGATCACCGCGACGTCGAAGCCCTTGAGGCCGGCCGGATCGCTGGTGGGCTTGTAGGCGCCGGAGCGCAACAGGCGCCCGAGTCTGCCGGAGTCGATGTCCTCGATGTACGAAGACCCGGCGGCGAGCTGAGCGCACCGGCGCTCGTCGGGCTCGTAACCGACGACGCTGTGACCTGCCTCCGCGGCCCGTAAGGCCAGAGGCAGGCCGACATACCCCTGTCCCAGAACACAGATGTCCATGGCGATTTCCTCACCCTTCAGCCGGCCCACGACGTGGCGGGCCGGAAAACGGCGCCCCTGAAATGCACCCGTCTGTTCCTGAAGCAGACGGGTGCGGCGTCGGGCACTGCACATTGCGCTGTGAATCCTTTGCTGCAAACCCCCTCGGACTGCAGCAGCCGTTCACGACGGCTCACCGCCGACTCGATGACGGCCCGGGCCCCCTGCCCGGACACGTCAGAGAAGTGCGGTGATCTTCACGAACCCCCCTCATTCGTGGACCTTAAGAGTTCAACAGCATGCGGGAGTTGGGAAGCCCGCTTTACCGATCCGAGACCTGAGGTCGGCTTGCGGAAGCCGACGCGAAAGAGGCGGCAAGTGCCCAGTATTGAGCCGCATTTGGGTCATCCTGGAAGTTGTATACGCACGTCAGACGACCCCTACGGTGTACGGCGCGCCCGGGCCCCGAGAGGGCCTGTGAGGCCGACCGGTGATCAACAAATCTTCACAATTCCCGGGCAGTGCAACGAACCCACCAGTCCCTCCGGAACCAGATACCCGCCACCACCTCAAGCACCGCAAGGCTGGTTGCATTCAGCAACAGCCAGACCGGCATCCGGGGAGGCGTGTCAGTGTGGATTCAGGGCGCGGCGGGCCGCGTTGATGAGGTTGTGGGCGTCGGCGCCGTACACCGCCGGCTCGCGGAGGGTCTTCCACACCTTCGCGTACAAGGCGATGTTGTCGGCGTCGTCCAGCCACAGCTCGGCGTGCCGGTCCTCGGCGATGACCAGGCGTGCAGTGTGCGGCGGCTGGGCCGGTACAGCCACTCCTGCCGCTGCACGCGGGCGCGCACGGCGTCCTTGATGTCGCCGGCGTTTCCCAGCAGCTCCGAGTACCGCTGGATGACGTGGCGCGCGTACTCGGGTGTCTGCATCAGTCCGGCGATCACCGACTCTTCGCAGATCCAGATGTCCGAGGTGCGGTCGATCTCCGCGCTCAGTCCCTCGTGCATCGGCTTGAAGCCGTTCGCCAGCGCCCTGCGTCATGACCTGATGTGGGACTCGAACCCTGCCAGCCGGGCGACCGACTCGGCGTACACGCCCGGCTGTTCGGTCGTGTCGGCCCATGCCCTCAGGTCCTCCGGCGTGGCGGCCTGTCTGCCGTTCTCCAGCTTGCTGACCTTGGAACCGGGCCGGCCCAGCCGCTGCGCGAGTTGCCGACCGGTGAGCCGGCCACCAGGGCAGGTGAACCGGAGTTCGCGAAGTCGCGCCCCCAGGGCCGCCCTTGCCTGCTGACAGTCGGTGCTCACCGGTCATCCACGCTATTCGTTCGGTGCCACCTGCGCGGCGAACTCGTCACGCGGGACGGCGTGGTGCATGGCCGCGTCGCGAACGACGCAGTACCGCACGACTTCGGCCGGTTCGGTGGTCAGCTCGATGTTCAGGAGGTTGTCGTCGTCATCGAAGTGCAGCAGCGCGACCAGCCGCGGATCGAAGATCCAGAAGTCCTCGGCGGGCAGAGCCGTCCGTTCGGCGTCCTCGCGCCACAGGTACCGCTGGAAGAGGCGCCGGAAGGTGTCCCGGTCGACGATTTCCGGCACCCGTTCCGTCTCCTTCGGACCCCAGTTCACGAGCAGTTCGCGCGGCACGGCAACCGCCGCGTCGTTCGGCCCCAAGTGCTGGAGCTGAGCCAGGTCTTCGGGATCGGTGACGGGGGTGCCCTGCACAATGATCTCGCCGGTTCCTTCGTCCGCGTGCAGGGCGGGGCGCCCGTCGACCTTGCTGTCGGTGCCGGTGAAGCGGAGCTGACGGGCCATGGGCGCTCTCCCTTCCAGGCGTGTTGATCCAAACAGCATGGCCAGTGAGCCGCCTCAGCTCCACAGGGTGAGGCAGTACTCGGGCGAAAACACCAGCAATCTGCGAGACGCACCGAGCAAAAACGAGAAAACAGCACATCGGCTGCCAACTCGCCATCTCTGGCCTCCGGTTCATGACGACCAAGGAACCGCAGGACGTGGACCCGTACGCGACAGCGGAGACCCTGAGGACAGCCCTGACCGAGGTCGGGGTCGTCCTTCCGTCTCTGAGGGTTGACCTCGCATCCCCCGAGTTGCGGCTCATCGAGCTGGGACGGGTGCGCGCCGACGTGGCCGCCCCTGGCCCGAGCACTTCAGCGAGAGAGGCACGAGTGATGGCGGAGGAGGAACCGCCGGAGGGCTCTCTGGTCATCGACACCGAGCGCGACAAGCTCGGTTACGTCATGGGGCATGTCGGCCCCTGCATCCCACTCCGGCCGCTGGCCGGTGGACGCGAAGGGGACGCCGATCCCGCACACGTCCGCCGGGCCACGGACGCGGAACGGCTGAGAGCCGTGCAGGAGCGAACCCGCGCTCTGAACGCGATGAGCAGCAGAGGGATCTTCTTACGAGTGCAAGGGCGGAGGACACCTCGACCATGTCCCCGGTGGCTCTGTCGGTGAGTCGTGGTGTCGTTTGTCGTTCAGCACGGCCCGCACCCCCGCCGTCCACGCCTCCGCCCTCACCGTCGTACGCGGCCCCCGCGTCCGACCAGGCTGGATCCGTACAAGCCCAACGAAAGTTTCGGCGGATGGACGAAGACGCTCACGGACCCGCGGCTCTGCACGGCCATCATCGAAACCGGCACGGACCCCTACCGCCTCGCCAGACCCAAGCCCGCGCCGGGCAGGCCGCCGCACTCCCGGCCGGCCGGGTGTCTCAGCGGAAGTGGGCGGCGTTCTCCGCAGCCCACTGCCGGAACGTTCTGGCCGGGGAGCCGGTGATCTGCGGAACGGTGTCGCGTACCGCCAGCAGTTCGTCGTTGACGGCTCCGCCCGTGACGTCGAGCACCGCGTCCGCGGCCTCGTCCCCGAAGACCGCGGCCAGCTGGGTGTGAGCCTCCTGGCGGCTGATCTCGATAAAGGGAACATTCCGCCCGATTGCTGCCGCTATGGCCTGGGCCTGCTGCCGGGCGGTCACCGGGTCCGGACCGGTCAGGGCGTACGTCCGTCCCCGGTGGCCGGGCTCGGTCAGCGCCACCCGCGCCACGGATGCGATGTCCGCAGGGTGGATGGTGGGCAGCGCGGTGTCCGCGTACGGCGCGCGGACCGTTTCGTGGTCACGGATCGACGCCGCCCACATCAGAGCATTCGAGGCGAACTGTGTCGGCCGCAGGATCGTCCAGGCCAAGCCGCTGTCCTTGAGCAGCATCTCGACCGCGAGGTTCTCGTCGGCGGGGCCCAGATGCGGATGAGTCTGGACGGTGATGGACGACACCAGCACCACGTGCTCCACCCCCGCCCGCCGGGCAGCCTCGATGATCTCGGCATCCGGGCCCAGCCGCGACACGAGGAACAGCGAGCGCACCCCGTCCAGAGCGGGCTTCAACGATTCCGGCTCCGCGAAGTCGCCCTCAACGGCCTCGACCCCCTCGGGGAACATGGCCCGTGAGGCGTCACGGGTGAGCCCCCTCAACGGCCCCGCACCACATGCGCGCAACTCTCTCAGCAGCGCACTTCCTGTGTTTCCGGTGGCTCCGGTCACGAGGATCACGGACGCGTTCTCCTGTCGTCGGATGATCGACCTGAGGAACACGCTAAAAGCTCAATCGCACTTCAGGTCAAGGAGAAGGCCGCCCCTTCCCGGATACGGTCCAAAAAGAACAAAAAGAAAGCGCACGCTGCGTGCATGGCGACCTACGACATCATCGGCGCGACCTACGCAGACGGAGCAGGCACCGGCTCTTGCGAACCGCCCCGAACGGTGCTGGCTGTCGAACCCAGCGCAGTGATGATCGCCCAGCGCCCGGCCGGATCCGCGCCTGCCCTGGAAGCATCCGCGGAGTCGATCCCTCTCGCCGACAACTCGGCCGACGTGGCAATGGCCCTCCTGACCGTGCACCACTGGAGCGACCTGGAAGCCGGCATCGGCGAACTCCGCCGTATCGCCCGGCAGCGGATCGTCATCCTCACCTTCGACCCCGACGTCAACCGCAGGTTCTGGCTGCTGGAGGAGTACCTGCCCGAAGCAGCCGCACTCGACGGCACCCGAGCCGTCGCCGTCGAACAACTGGCCACGCTGCTGGGAGGCGCCCGCATCGAAACCGTCCCCGTCCCGCACGACTGCACCGATGGATTCCGCGCCGCCTTCTGGCGCCGACCCGAGGCCTACCTCGACCCGGAAGTGCGGGCCGGTATCTCACTGTTCGCCCAGACCAGCGACGACGTCATCCAGCCGGGCCTGGCCCGCCTGTCCGACGACCTGTCCTGCGGCCGGTGGCACCAGCGCCATGCCGACCTGCTCCACCGCGAAGCACTCGACGCCGGCTACCGGCTGCTCCTGGCCGACCTGTAAAACTCCACAGCGGCGCTGCGCCACGGAAGCGACCGCAAGCCCTCACCGCACCAGTTCCCCCACCCCCAGCAGATTCCCCTCACTGTCCCGGAACCAGGCCCCCCGCTCGCCCCGGGCCCCCTTGCTCGGGTAGTTGCCCTCGATCTCGGCGATGCCGTCCCGCGTGTGGAAGCCGGGGGAGTCGACGTCCTCGAAGGTGATGCCCTTGGCGCGCAGTTCGGAGACCACGGCGTCGAGGTCGTCGACCTGGAAGGCCATCTGGGTGAAGGTGCCGGGGGAGGTGCCGGTGGACTGGAAGACGACGAAGTCGGTGTCACCGCAGCGGTAGAGCAGGCCCCCGGGCCGCTCATCCACCGGCTCAAGGCCCAACTTCTCCGCGTAGAACCGCCGGGCCCGCGACAGATCCTGGGCGGGCAGCCGGGTCGCCACAGTGCCCCCGGCCAGCCCGCTCACGCGAACCTCCACCGGGTCTGACTGAAGGGCTCCCCCTTGCCGAACCCGAAGACGGTCACCGGCGCGACAGCGAAGACGTACGCGGGCCCGAGCCCGTGCTGGAAGCACCCGTCCCGTACCTCGTAGTGCCAGAAGGACCCGTACTTGGCCTCCCAAGCGGCCTCCAGCTCCCGCAACCGCCCCTCGTCGGTGACCCGGACCGCCTCCCCCTCCACCAGCCCCACCACTTCGTCCCAGGGGTGCGCGACAGTCCCCGGACTGCTGTACCGAACATCCAGCTCACCAACAGGCCCAGCCATGGACAACACCTCCAAGGAGAACCCCACCAATTCGGACCTTGCCCGCCCCGCGAACTCATCGCAACCGGCGGAAGCGACGGAAGGGACCGGGCCCCGCACCCGCGTACGGCGAGAAGGGGACGTGGCGGGGGGTGTCCGCCCGCAGCGGCCGGCGAGAACACCGGGCACCCACGCAGCGAACAGCGCGCCGGACCGAGGACGGACACCCCCCGCCGCGGCCCCGACCACGACACGACCGAGGGCGCAATGCCACGTACCGGCACCCAGCTCACCGCCCCGGCCACGACGCACCGCGGGCGTTACGCTCTGGCCAGGACCGTCCCGAACAAAGATGGGGAGCCCAAGAACATGACGCCGGGCCGCAGAAGCAGCACCTTCACCCGACTGCTCAGGCACGGCTTCACCGACCCCTCCGCCGCGGAACGCAGCCTCGACACCCCGGAGCTGGCAGAAGTACGCGACGACCCGGTCCTCCTGGAGGCGCTGGGCGAGACCGCGGACCCCGACCTCGCCCTGCACGGCCTGGTGAGACTCCTGGAGTCCCAGCCCGCCCCCACGGACAGAAGAGAACTCCTCGACACCCTGATCGCGGCGAAACCCCTGAGAGACCGCCTCCTCGGCATCCTCGGCGCGTCGGAGGCCCTGGCGGACCACCTGGCCCGCCACCCCCACGACTGGCAGGCACTGGTCACGTACGAACCGAGGGACCTGCACCCGGGAGTCGCGGAGTTCGAACGGGGACTCGCGGAGGCGACGGACCCCGTAACCCTGAGAGTCGCGTACCGCCGCTGCCTCCTCTCCATCGCCGCGAGGGACGTGTGCGGCACGACGGACCTGGCCCAGACGGCCGCGGAACTCGCGGACCTGGCGACGGCGACCCTCCGCGCCGCCCTGGCGATGGCGAGGACCGCCGCCCCCGAGGACGCCGCGGCCTGCCGCCTGGCGGTCATCGCGATGGGCAAGTGCGGCGGCCACGAGCTGAACTACGTCTCGGACGTGGACGTGATCTTCGTGGCGGAGGCGATGGAGGGCACGGACGAGGCGAAGGCCCTCAGGTCCGCGACGCGACTCGCCTCGCACATGATGCGGATCTGCTCGGAGACCACGGTCGAGGGCTCGATCTGGCCGGTGGACGCGAACCTGCGCCCGGAGGGCCGCAACGGCCCGCTCGTCCGCACGCTGAGCAGCCATGTCGCGTACTACCAGCGCTGGGCGAAGACCTGGGAGTTCCAGGCGCTGCTGAAGGCGCGCCCGGTGGCGGGGGACGCGGAGCTGGGGGAGGCGTACATCGAGGCGCTGGCGCCGATGGTGTGGCAGGCGGCGGAGCGGGAGAACTTCGTCGCGGACGTGCAGAAGATGCGCCGCAGGGTGGTGGAGAACATCCCGGCGGCGGAGATCGACCGCGAGCTGAAGCTGGGCCCCGGGGGCCTGAGGGACGTCGAGTTCGCGGTCCAGCTCCTCCAGCTCGTGCACGGCCGCACGGACCCGACCCTGCGCAGCAGGACGACCCTGGACGCGCTCCAGGCGCTGGCGGCGGGCGGCTACGTCGGCCGCGAGGACGCCGCCCGCCTGGACGAGGCGTACCGCTTCCTGCGCGCGATGGAGCACCGCATCCAGCTGTACCGCCTGCGCCGCACCCACCTGGTCCCGGAGGCGGAGGAGGACCTGCGACGGCTCGGCCGCTCGCTCGGCCTGCGCACCGACCCGGTGACCCGGCTGCGCCGCGAGTGGAAGCGGCACACCGGTGTCGTACGGCGGCTGCACGAGAAGCTGTTCTACCGCCCGCTGCTCGACGCGGTGGCCCAGCTCGCCCCCGGCGAGGCCCGGCTCAGCGCGGAGGCGGCGCGCGAGCGCCTGGTCGCGCTCGGGTACGCCGACCCGGCGGCCGCCCTGCGCCACCTGGAGGCGCTGGCCTCCGGGGTGACCCGCAAGGCGGCGATCCAGCGCACGCTGCTGCCCGTGCTGCTCGGCTGGTTCGCGGACTCCGCCGACCCCGACGCCGGCCTGCTCAACTTCCGCAAGGTCTCCGACGCGCTCGGCAAGACCCCCTGGTATCTGCGGCTGCTGCGCGACGAGGGCGCGGCGGCGGAGAACCTGGCCCGGGTCCTGTCGGCCGGCCGCCTCGCTCCCGACCTGCTGATGCGCGCCCCCGAGGCGGTGGCCCTGCTGGGCGACGGCGACGGCGGGAGCGGCGGCCTGGAGCCGCGCGGCCGGGCCCAGCTGGAGCAGGAGATCCTGGCCGCGGTGGGCCGCGCGGAGAACGCCGAGCAGGGCGTCACCGCGGCGCGCGGGGTGCGCCGCCGCGAGCTGTTCCGTACGGCCGCGACGGACATCGTCGGCTCCTACGGCACCGAGACCACCCCCGCCGAGGCCGACGAGGGCGCCCTCCTGGACCGTACCGGCGCGGCGGTCTCCGACCTCACCGCCGCCACCCTCGCGGGCACCCTGCGCGCGGTGGTCCGCGAGCACTGGGGCGACACCCTGCCGGTCCGGTTCGCGATCATCGGCATGGGCCGCTTCGGCGGGCACGAGCTGGGCTACGGCTCCGACGCCGACGTGCTCTTCGTCTACGAGCCGCGCGAGGGCGTGGACGACCAGGAGGCGAACCGCGCCGCGAACAAGGTCGTGGCCGAAATGCGCCGCCTGCTGCAGATCCCGAGCGCCGATCCGCCGCTGCTGATCGACGCGGATCTGCGCCCGGAGGGCAAGTCGGGGCCGCTGGTGCGCACCCTGAAGTCGTACGAGGCGTACTACCGCCGCTGGTCGCTGGTGTGGGAGTCGCAGGCGCTGCTGCGGGCCGAGCCGGTGGCCGGGGACGAGGACCTCGGGCGCCGGTTCATCGAGCTGATCGACCCGCTGCGCTACCCGCGCCACGGCCTGGACGACGAGGCCGTGCGCGAGATCCGGCGCCTGAAGGCCCGTATGGAGTCCGAGCGGCTGCCACGCGGCGCCGACCCCAAGCTGCACACCAAGCTGGGCCCCGGCGGCCTGTCCGACGTGGAGTGGACCGTGCAGCTGCTCCAGCTGCGGCACGCCTGGGAGGTGCCGGGCCTGCGGACGACCCGTACCCGCGAGGCGCTGGCCGCCGCGCGCGAGGCGGGGCTGCTGAGCGAGGAGGACGCGGCCGTACTGGACGAGGCGTGGGTCCTGGCGAGCCGGGTGCGCAACGCGGTCATGCTGGTCCGGGGCCGGGCCGGGGACACCTTCCCCACCGAGCCCCGCGAGCTGGCCGCCGTCGGCCGCTACCTCGGCTACGGCGCCGGCCAGGCGGGCACCATGCTCGACGCCTACCGCCGTACCGCCCGCCGGGCCCGCGCGGTGGTGGACGAGCGGTTCTACGCGGACTGAGTCACCGGGAACCGGTCTCGGTCCCGGTCCCGGACCCCGTCCCGGACTTCGTCCCCGCGCCCGGCGCCGGTTCCACCCCGCCGTCCACCCCCTCCACCCGGGAGTCCATCCGGGAGTCCACCCCGTCGTCCACCCCCCGCGGCAGCGCCCCCGGCAGCCGCCCGTACCAGAGCCACGCCACCGCGAACCCGAAGGCCAGGCACGCCGCCCCGCCCACCGCGTCCAGCCAGAAGTGGTTGGCGGTGGCGACGATGACCACCAGGGTGGCCGCCGGGTAGAGGAGGGCCAGGACGCGGACCCACGGCACCGAGGCCAGGGTGAAGACCGTCAGCCCGCACCACAGGGACCAGCCGATGTGCATGGACGGCATCGCGGCGTACTGGTTGGACATGTGCTTGAGGTCGCCGGAGGCCATCGAGCCCCACGTCTGGTGGACCATGACGGTGTCGATGAAGTGGCCGCCGCGCATCAGGCGGGGCGGGGCGAGCGGGAACAGGTAGTAGCCGAGCAGGGCCACGCCCGTGGTCGCGAACAGGACGAGTCTGGCGGCGCCGTAGCGCCCGGGATGCCAGCGGTAGAGCCACACCAGCACGGCGATCGTGATGACGAAGTGCAAGGTGGCGTAGTAGTAGTTCATGGCGATGATCAGCCAAGTCACCGCGTCGGCGGCGTGGTTGACCGACACCTCCACCGCGATGCCGAGATGGTGCTCCAGGCGCCAGATCCCGTCGGCGTTGCGCAGCGCGTCCGCCTTCTGCTCCGGGACCGCGTTGCGGATCAGGGAGTAGACCCAGTAACTCACGCCCGTCAGCAGGATCTCGAACCACAGCCGGGGCCGCCCGGGACGGCCGCGCAGCCGCTCCCGCACGCTCTTGCCGCGCTCGCCCGTGACGGTCCGCGGAACGGTCACCTTCTCGCGACCTTCCGGGCCTGTCACGGTCGAGTCACTCATAGCCACCGAGTCTGCCAGACAAAGCGTGCCTGACTGATCATCCCAAGGCGGGTTCCAGCACGCATGTTCTGCGCGTGGAGCCCCCTTGTGCTAGTGCCCGCGCTCCTGGTTGCCACGCCCCGGCGCCGACGCCGTCGAGCCGCGCACCACCAGCTCCGGCATGAACACGAACTCGCTGTGCGGAGCGGGCGTCCCGCCGATCTCCTCCAGGAGCGTGCGCACCGCGGCCTGTCCCATCGCGGGGACCGGCTTGCGGACGGTGGTCAGCGGCGGGTCGGTGAACGCGATCAGCGGGGAGTCGTCGAAGCCCACCACGGAGACGTCCCGGGGGACCTCCAGGCCGAGCTGCCGGGCCGCGCGTATCGCGCCGAGCGCCATCATGTCGCTCGCGCAGACGATCGCCGTGCAGTCGCGCCCGATCAGCGCGGTGGCGGCGGCCTGGCCGCCCTCCAGGGTGTACAGCGAGTGCTGCACCAGCTCGGTCGTCACCGTCGTCGCGTCGAGCCCGAGCTGCTCCTGCATCGCGCGCACGAAGCCCTCGATCTTGCGCTGCACCGGCACGAACCGCTTCGGCCCGAGCGCGAGCCCGATCCGGGTGTGGCCCAGCGAGGCGAGGTGGGTCACCGCGAGGGTCGTCGCGGCCCGGTCGTCGGGGGAGATGAACGGCGCCTGCACCTTGGGCGAGAAGCCGTCCACCAGGACGAAGGGCACGCCCTGCGCCCGCAGCCGCTCGTAGCGCTGCATGTCGGCGGTGGTGTCGGCGTGCAGCCCGGAGACGTAGATGATGCCGGCCACCCCCCGGTCCACCAGCATCTCGGTCAGCTCGTCCTCGGTGGAGCCCCCGGGGGTCTGGGTGGCCAGCACCGGGGTGTAGCCCTGACCGGTCAGCGCCTGCCCGATGACCTGCGCGAGCGCCGGGAAGATCGGGTTCTCCAGCTCGGGGATGATCAGGCCCACCAGGCCCTCGCTGCGCCGCCGCAGCCGTACCGGGCGCTCGTAGCCGAGCACGTCCAGCGCGGCGAGCACGGACTGGCGGGTGGCGGACGCGACGCCCGGCTTGCCGTTGAGGACACGGCTGACGGTCGCCTCGCTCACCCCCGCCTGCGCTGCGATGTCGGCAAGCCGTGTGGTCACGCCACCGGACTGTACCGGCCGCGCCTTGCCCTGTGCACCGGCGGGACGTCGTGCACGGCTTGCCGAACGGCCCGCCGTGGATTGCCGCGTCATCGCGCTCCTCGTCCCTCTAGGAATGTCATCGCTCTGCCCGCCGGGAGGTCTCCCCGGCGCGCGGCCGCAAGGGGATGATCCCGGCGGCGACACCCTGCGGCAAGAGCTTGCAGAGTCTTGCACAAGTGTCCGTCAACCCTCCTACCGGCGGAAGGCCAGTATTTCGACAAGGTCTGGCGCAGGTCACGACACGGTAACCCCACGGCGTTCTTGCACTTTTTTTCTGCAAGGTCTTTCGCCAGGATTGCATCGCTGTTACGTTCCCAGTCGCCCGGCCGCGGCAATGGCGCAGTCGGCAAGTCGCAGGCGGCGGCAGACGGGGCCGCTCCTGCAAACTCGGGCTTTCACCCTCAAGGAGAATCATGCGGCGTGGCATAGCGGCCTCCGCGCTCGTGGCGTCCCTCGCCCTCACGGCGACGGCGTGCGGCGGGAGCGACAGCGACAGCAAGTCCAGCGGCCCGGTGACCGTCACCTGGTGGGACACCTCCAACGCCACGAACGAGGCGCCGACCTACAAGGCCCTCATCAAGCAGTTCGAGGCCGCCAACAAGGGCATCAAGGTCAAGTACGTCAACGTGCCCTTCGACCAGGCGCAGAACAAGTTCGACACCGCGGCCGGCTCCCAGGGAGCCCCGGACGTCCTGCGCTCCGAGGTCGGCTGGACCCCCACGTTCGCCAAGAAGAGCTACCTGCTGCCGCTGGACGGCACCGAGGCCCTGGCCGACCAGGCCAAGTTCGAGCCGAACCTGATCAAGCAGGCCCAGTACGAGGGCAAGACCTACGGCGTGCCGCTGGTCACCGACACCCTCGCGCTCGTCTACAACAAGGCCCTGTTCAAGAAGGCCGGCATCACCGAGGCGCCCAAGACCTGGGACGACCTGAAGAAGGCCGCCGCCACGATCAAGTCCAAGACGGGCGTGGACGGTTACTGGGGCTCCACCCAGGCCTACTACGCGCAGTGCTTCCTCTACGGCGAGGGCACCGACACCGTCGACGCCGCCGCCAAGAAGATCACCGTGGACTCCGCCCCGGCGAAGAAGGCGTACGGCACCTGGCTCGGCCTGTTCAAGGGCAAGGGCCTGCACAAGGCCGACGCCACCGCCGACGCCTACGCCCACATCCAGGACGCGTTCGTCAACGGCAAGGTCGCCGCGATCGTCCAGGGCCCCTGGGAGATCACCAACTTCTACAAGGGCTCGGCGTTCAAGGACAAGGCCAACCTCGGCATCGCCACCGTCCCGGCCGGCTCCACCGGCAAGGCGGGCGCCCCGACCGGCGGCCACAACCTCTCGGTCTACGCCGGCTCCGACAAGGCCCACCAGAAGGCGGCCCTGAAGTTCGTGAACTTCATGACCTCGGCCAAGTCGCAGGAGACCATCGCGCTGAAGAACTCCACGCTGCCGACCCGCACCGACGCCTACACCGACCAGGTCAAGGCCGACCCGGGCATCGCCGGCTACCAGGGCGTCCTCTCCGCCGCCCAGCCGCGCCCGGCGCTGCCGGAGTACAGCTCCCTGTGGGGCCCGCTGGACACCGAGCTGCCCAAGGTCGCCGGTGGCAAGGAGTCGCTGGACAAGGGCCTCGGCAACGCCGAAGTGGCCATCGCCAAGCTGGTTCCCGGCTTCGGCAAGTGAGCCCGCGTGACCGCCGGACCCTTCCCGCCGTGGGGGATGGGGAGGGTCCGGCGGTCACCGGACGGCGCCCCGCGCGTCCCGGCCCGTAACCCGAACTTTCCAGAAGGTGTCGAACCATGACAGTCGCCATCGACCGCGCGACCGGCGAACGCCGAGGTGAGCGCGCGCCCCGTCCCGGGCTGGCGCAGCGCCTGAAGAACGGCTACCAGCGGTACTGGTACGCCTACGCGATGATCGCCCCGGTGGTCGTCGTCCTCGGCGTCCTGGTGGGCTATCCGCTGGTGCGGGGTGTCTACCTCACCCTCACCGACGCCAACAGCCTCAACTCGGCGCGCACGATCGGCGTCAACCACATCGACGCCACGTACAAGTTCATCGGGCTCGACAACTACAAGGACATCCTGTTCGGGCCGACCGCCTACGACCGGTTCTGGTCGCACTTCGTGTGGACCGTCGTGTGGACCGTCGCCTGTGTGGCCCTGCACTACCTCATCGGGCTCGGCCTCGCGATGATGCTCGACCAGAAGCTGCGCGGCCGCACCTTCTACCGGGTGCTCCTGGTGCTGCCCTGGGCCGTGCCGACCTTCGTCACCGTCTTCTCCTGGCGGATCATGCTCGCCGACGGCGGTGTCCTCAACCAGGTCCTCGGCGCGCTCCATCTGCCCCAGCCCGAGTGGCTGGAGGACTCCTTCTGGCAGCGGTTCGCCGCCATCATGGTCAACACCTGGTGCGGTGTGCCGTTCATGATGATCTCGCTCCTCGGCGGGCTCCAGTCCATCGACTCCACCCTCTACGAGGCCGCCGAGATGGACGGCGCGACCGCCTGGCAGCGCTTCCGGCACGTCACCCTGCCCGGACTGCGCTCGGTCAGCTCCACCGTGATCCTGCTCGGTGTGATCTGGACCTTCAACCAGTTCGTGATCATCTTCCTGCTGTTCGGCAAGACCTCCGCGCCGGACGCCCAGATCCTCGTGACCTGGGCCTACCAGCTCGGCTTCGGACAGCAGCCGCGCGACTTCGCCCAGTCCGCCGCCTACGGCGTGCTGCTGCTGTCGATCCTCACCGTCTTCACCTCCTTCTACTTCCGCTGGCTGAAGCGCAATGACCAGCTCGCCGTCTGACGCCGCAGGAGCCGCCGCCATGAGCACCACGACCCTCGTCGAGAAGTCCGGGAACAGCACGCCCGCCGCCGCCCCGGCCGCCCCCGCGGTCCGCCGGCGCGGCGAGCGCGGCCTCCTCGGCAGCGCCCTGCTGCACGCCGGGCTGATCCTCGCGAGCCTCATCGCGCTCGCCCCGGTGGCCTGGCTGTTCTTCCTGTCCCTCGGCCCGGACAAGGACGCCTATCTCCACCCCCGCAAGATCCTGAGCACCGCGGACTTCTCCAACTACGCCTACGTGCTCCAGCACAGCGGCTTCTTCGACTGGTTCAAGTCCACGCTCATCGTGGCGCTCGGCACCACCGTCATCGGCGTCTTCGTCGCCGCCACCACCGGCTACGCCGTCTCCCGGATGCGCTTTCCCGGCTACAAGCAGCTGATGTGGGTCCTGCTGCTCACCCAGGCGTTCCCGATCGCCATCCTGATCGTGCCGATGTACGACATCTTCGGCGAGCTGGGCCTGATCGACACCTACTGGGCGCTGATCCTCATCAACTGCACCACCGCCGTGCCGTACAGCGCCTGGCTGCTCAAGGGGTACTTCGACACCATCCCCTTCGAGATCGACGAGGCGGGCCGGGTGGATGGGCTCACCCCGTTCGGCACCTTCTTCCGGCTGATCCTGCCGCTGGCCCGGCCGGGTCTCGCCGTCGCCGCCTTCTACAACTTCATCACGGCGGTCAGCGAGGTCGCCTTCGCGACGACCTTCATGCTGGACGACTCCAAGTACACCTTCGCCGTGGGCCTGCAGACCTTCGTCAGCGAGCACGACGCGCAGTGGAACTACATGGCCGCCACCGCCGTGCTGATCGCGATACCCGTGTCCGTGTTCTTCTACCTCGTGCAGAAGAACCTGGTCACCGGCCTCACCGCGGGCGGCACCAAGGGCTGACGCCCGCCCCCCTGCTCTCGAACCAACCTCGTCACGCACCAAGGACGCCATGAGCCAGCAGCATCTCGCAGCCCCGGCCGACGAAACCGCCGTCGCCACCGTCGCCCCGCACCGCGACTGGTGGCGCGGCGCGGTGATCTACCAGGTTTACCCGCGCAGCTTCGCCGACAGCAACGGCGACGGCATGGGCGACCTGGAGGGCGTACGCGCCCGCCTCCCGTACCTGCGCGACCTCGGCGTGGACGCCGTCTGGCTCAGCCCGTTCTACGCCTCCCCGCAGGCCGACGCCGGCTACGACGTGGCCGACTACCGCGCGGTGGACCCGATGTTCGGCAACCTGCTCGACGCCGACGCGCTGATCCGCGACGCGCACGGGCTCGGCCTGCGCATCATCGTGGACCTCGTGCCCAACCACTCCTCCGACCAGCACGAGTGGTTCAAGCGGGCGCTCGCCGAGGGCCCCGGCTCGCCGCTGCGCGAGCGCTACCACTTCCGCCCCGGCAAGGGGAAGAAGGGCGAACTCCCGCCCAACGACTGGGAGTCCATCTTCGGCGGCCCCGCCTGGACCCGGGTCACCGAGCCCGACGGCACGCCCGGCGAGTGGTATCTGCACCTCTTCGCGCCCGAGCAGCCCGACTTCAACTGGGAACACCCGGCGGTCGGCGACGAGTTCCGCTCCATCCTGCGCTTCTGGCTGGACATGGGCGTGGACGGCTTCCGCATCGACGTGGCGCACGGGCTGGTCAAGGCCGAGGGCCTGCCGGACCTCGGCGACCACGACCAGCTGAAGCTGCTGGGCAACGACGTGATGCCGTTCTTCGACCAGGACGGCGTGCACGAGATCTACCGCCAGTGGCGCACGGTCCTCGACGAGTACGCGGGCGAAAGGATCTTCGTCGCGGAGGCGTGGACTCCCACCGTCGAGCGCACCGCGCACTACGTGCGCCCCGACGAGCTGCACCAGGCGTTCAACTTCCAGTACCTGAGCACCGCTTGGGACGCCGACGAGCTGCGCGTGGTCATCGACCGCACCCTGGACGCGATGCGCCCGGTCGGCGCCCCGGCCACCTGGGTGCTCTCCAACCACGACGTGACCCGGCACGCCACCCGCTTCGCCAACCCGCCCGGCCTCGGCACCCAGATCCGCACCGAGGGCGACCGCGAGCTGGGCCTGCGCCGCGCCCGCGCCGCCACCCTGCTGATGCTGGCCCTGCCCGGCTCGGCCTACCTCTACCAGGGCGAGGAACTGGGCCTGCCCGACGTGGTGGACCTGCCCGACGAGGTGCGCCAGGACCCCGCCTACTTCCGGGGTGAGGGCCAGGACGGCTTCCGCGACGGCTGCCGGGTGCCGATCCCGTGGACCCGCGAGGGTTCGTCGTACGGCTTCGGCGCGGGCGGCAGCTGGCTGCCGCAGCCGGGGAGCTGGGGCGAGCTGAGCGTGGAGGCGCAGACCGGCGACCCGGACTCGACGCTGGAGCTGTACCGCGCCGCGCTCACCGCGCGCCGCGAGCAGCCTTCGCTCGGCGCGGGCGAGTCGCTGGAGTGGCTGACCGCCCCGGAGGGCGTACTGGCCTTCCGGCGCGGGGAGTTCGTGTGCGTCGCCAACACCACGGACGCCCCGGTGACCGTGCCCGCGCACGGCCGGGTGCTGCTCGCCAGCGGCGAGGTCACCGTGGCCGGCACGGAGGCGACGCTCCCGGCCGACACCACGGTGTGGTGGACGACCGCCTGACACCCGTCGGCCGCCGCACCGCCACGCGGGCCCGCCGTTCCCGGAACCGGGAGCGGCGGGCCCGCGTGCGTAAGAAGGGCACCTTCCACCACATCTCCGAGGAGGACAGCGGGATGAAGCGATGAGCCACGGCACGCCCGACGCCGCCCGGGCATCCACGGCGGGCGTCGGCATCGGGGGGATCGCCCTCCTCTTCGTCTTGATGATCGGGCTGGTGCTCGTCGTCTCCCTGATCGGCTACCTGTGCTCCTGCGTCGCGCGCCGGGACCAACTGCCGCCCGGCAGGCTGCCGTTCCGGGCCGGAATCGCCCTGGGGGGCTGCGCGGCCGTCCTCGTGTACCTGTGGGGCCTGCTGTACATGCCGTCCGACGACGCCCACTATCTGCGCGAGGCGTGTGCGGAGGCGGGCGGGGCGGAGCGGGCGGCCGGGGTCGTCGGCTACGAGACGGGCTTCGTGCCCCTGCGCTTCGTCTGCCGCCTCGACGGGGGCGGCGGCATCTCCACCATCCCGTCGTGGATCAACCCGACCGTGGGCGCGCTGGTCGCGGTGACGCTGATCCTCGCGGCGGCCGCCCTGCTCACCCGGGGTCCGGCGCGCGGCCGGCGGTCGTAAAAATCTGAAGCAACTTCCCCCGGCCCGCTGCCTTTTCAGGCGGCGGGCCCTTAACATCTGCGTCACCGCAAGTTTGCTGAAATGTTTCAGCAAGCGCCTTCAAGCCTTCAACGACGAAGGAAACCCCCACATGGCACGACGCAGAACCCTCCCCACGGCGTTCGCCCTCGCGGCAGCGGTCTCACTCGGCATGTCGCTTGGCATGAACCCGACTACCGCACAGGCCTCCCCGCCCGGCACCAAGGACGTCACCGCCGTCCTCTTCGAGTGGAACTACGCCTCGGTCGCCCGCGAGTGCACCACCACCCTCGGCCCCGCCGGCTACGGCTACGTCCAGGTCTCCCCGCCCGCCGAGCACATACAGGGCTCGCAGTGGTGGACCTCCTACCAGCCCGTCTCCTACAAGATCGCGGGCCGCCTCGGTGACCGCACCGCCTTCAAGAACATGGTCGACACGTGTCACTCGGCCGGCCTCAAGGTCGTCACCGACACCGTGATCAACCACATGTCGGCGGGCAGCGGCACCGGCACCGGCGGCTCGTCGTACACGAAGTACAACTACCCCGGCCTGTACTCCCCGCCGGACTTCGACGACTGCACCTCCGAGGTCAGCAACTACCAGGACCGCTGGAACGTCCAGCACTGCGAACTCGTCGGCCTGGCCGACCTGGACACCGGCGAGGACTACGTCCGCAAGGCCATCGCCGGGTACATGAACGACCTGCTCTCCCTCGGCGTCGACGGCTTCCGCATCGACGCGGCCAAGCACATCGACGCGGCCGACCTGGCCAACATCAAGTCCCGCCTGACCAACCCGTCCGTGTACTGGAAACAGGAGGTCATCTACGGCGCGGGCGAGCCCGTCCAGCCCACCGAGTACACCGGCAACGGCGACGTCCAGGAGTTCCGCTACGCCTACGACCTCAAGCGGGTCTTCAACAACGAGAACCTCGCCTATCTGAAGAACTTCGGTGAGGGCTGGGGGTACATGAGCAGCTCGGTCGCCGGTGTCTTCGTCGACAACCACGACACCGAGCGCAACGGCAGCACCCTCAACTACAAGGACGGCGCCAACTACACGCTGGCCAACGTCTTCATGCTGGCCTATCCGTACGGCGCGCCGGACATCAACTCCGGTTACGAGTGGTCCGACGTGGACGCGGGACCGCCCAACAACGGCAAGGTCAACGCCTGTTGGCAGGACGGCTGGAAGTGCCAGCACGCCTGGCCGGAGATCAAGTCCATGGTCGCCTTCCGCAACGCCACGCGCGGCCAGGCGGTCTCCAACTGGTGGGACAACGGCAACGACGCCATCGCCTTCGGACGCGGCACCAAGGGGTATGTGGCCATCAACCACGAGACCTCGTCGCTGACCCGCACCTACCAGACCTCGCTCGCGGCGGGCACGTACTGCAACGTGCAGAACAACACGAGCGTGACGGTCAATTCGAGCGGCCAGTTCACGGCCACGCTCGGGGCCAACACCGCGCTCGCGCTGTACGCGGGCAAGTCCAGCTGCTGAACGCAGATGGCCGCGAAGGTCCGTTGAACGCTTCATCGGTGAACCGCCCGTCGTATACGGGCGGTTCGTCCTTCGTTCAGCGATGAAATTTCTTTCTTCGGGTTTCAAGAGTCTTGCAGCAAGGCTTGCGGCGGCGGTACGGTCACGCGGCGTCCGGCAACGAAGCCGTGTCCAGGGGCCGGACCCGAACGAGCCGTGAGCGCAAGGAGTCTGTGCCCGTGAGACCGAGTTGGCAGGCGCGCCGGTCGCGCCGCACCCCCTTCCGGAGGAGAGCGGCGGCCGTCGTCGCCGTGGCCCTCGCCGCCGCCCTCGTACCGCCGCTGGCGGCGCACGCGGACGCCCCGCCCGCGCCCCCGTCGGACGCGGCCCTGGCCGCGCAGCCGGCCCGGCACGACGACACCCGCGAACAGTTCTACTTCGTCATGCCGGATCGTTTCGCCAATGGCGACAAGGGCAACGACCGCGGTGGCCTGACCGGTTCGCGCATGAGCACCGGCTACGACCCCACCGACAAGGGCTTCTACCAGGGCGGCGACCTCAAGGGCCTCACCCACCGCCTCGACTACATCAAGGGCCTGGGCACCACCGCCATCTGGCTCGCCCCCATCTTCAAGAACCGCCCCGTGCAGGGCACCGGCGCCGACGCCTCGGCGGGCTACCACGGTTACTGGATCACCGACTTCACCCAGGTCGACCCGCACTTCGGCACCAACGCCGACCTGAAGAACCTCATAGCCAAGGCCCACGGCAAGGGCATGAAGGTCTTCTTCGACGTCATCACCAACCACACCGCCGACGTCGTGGACTACAAGGAGAAGTCGCACGACTACCTCTCCAAGGGCGCCTTCCCGTACCTGACGAAGGACGGCCGCCCCTTCGACGACTCCGACTACGCGGACGGCCGAAGCGGGTTCCCGGCCGTGGACACCTCGTCCTTCCCGCGCACCCCCGTCGTCACCGGTAAGAGCAAGGTCCCGGCCTGGCTCAACGACCCGGCGATGTACCACAACCGGGGCGACTCCACCTTCGCGGGCGAGTCCGCCGAGTACGGCGACTTCGGCGGCCTGGACGACCTGTGGACCGAGCGTCCCGAGGTCGTCACCGGCATGGAGAAGATCTACCAGCGCTGGGTCAAGGACTTCGCCGTCGACGGCTTCCGCATCGACACGGTCAAGCACGTCGACATGCCGTTCTGGACCCAGTGGGCGACCGCGCTCGACACGTACGCCGCCGCGCACGGCCGGAAGAACTTCTTCATGTTCGGCGAGGTCTACTCCGCCGACACCTCGGTGACCTCCCCGTACGTCACCCAGGGCCGGCTGGACGCCACCCTCGACTTCCCCTTCCAGGACGCGGCCCGCGCCTACGCCTCCCAGGGCGCGAGCGCGAAGAAGCTGGCGGGCGTCTTCGGGGACGACTACAAGTACACGACCGACAAGGCCAACGCCTACGAGCAGGTCACCTTCCTCGGCAACCACGACATGGGCCGCATCGGGTACTTCCTCAAGCAGGACAACCCGAAGGCCACCGACGCCGAGATCCTGCGCAAGGACAAGCTGGCCAATGAGCTGATGTTCCTCAGCCGCGGCAACCCGGTCGTCTACTACGGCGACGAGCAGGGCTTCACCGGCTCCGGCGGCGACAAGGACGCCCGCCAGACCATGTTCGCCTCCAAGGTCGCCGACTACCTGGACGACGACGAGATCGGCACCGCCCGCACCCACGCGAGCGACGCCTACGACACCAAGGCCCCGCTCTACCGGGACATCGCCGCCCTCGCGAAGCTCCGCAAGGCCAACCCGGCCCTCACCGACGGCGTGCAGACCGAGCGCTACGCGGCCGACGGCGCCGGGATCTACGCCTTCACCCGCACGGACGCGCGCACCGGCGCCGAGTACGTCGTCGCCGTCAACAACGCCGGCGAGGCCAAGTCCGCGTCCTTCGCGACCGGTTCGGCCCGTATGACGTACCAGGGCCGCTACGGCGCCCACGGCACGGTGAAGACGGACGCCGACCGCAAGATCACGGTGACCGTCCCGGCCGAGTCGGCGGTCGTCTACCAGGCCGCCGCCCCCCTCGGCAAGCCCGCCGCCAAGCCGTCGATCACCCTGACCGCCCCGGCCGCCGGAGCCACCGGCACGGTGGAGATCGGCGCCGATGTCGACGGCGGGCAGCTGAACCGCGTCGTCTTCGCCGCCCAGGTCGGCAACGGCCCCTGGAAGACCTTGGGTTCGGCCGATCACGCGCCGTACAAGGTGACCCAGAGCATCGGCAAGAAGGTCCCGGCCGGTACCGCGCTGCGCTACAAGGCGGTCGTGATCGACTCCGCCGGCCGCACCGCGAGCGCCCAGGCCGCCTCCACCACCGGCACCCCGGCCGCGCCCGAGACGCCCTCGGCCTCCTCGCGGGACTACGCGGTCGTCCACTACAAGCGCGCCGACGGCGACTACGCCGACTGGGGTCTGTACGCCTGGGGTGACCTCGCCGACGGCGAGTCCACCACCTGGCCCGCCGGGCACCCCTTCACCGGACGCGACGCCTACGGCGCCTTCGCCTGGGTCAAGCTGAAGCCGGGCGCCTCGAACGTGGGCTTCCTGGTCGTCGACAAGGACGGCGACAAGGACGTCTCCGCCGACCGGTCCATCGACGTCACCAAGACGGGTGAGGTCTGGCTGGAGCAGGGCAAGCCCGAGGTCCTCACCGAGAACCCCGACCAGCCCGCCCAGGACAAGGGCAAGGCGGTCCTGCACTACCACCGCGCCGACGGGAACTACGACGGCTGGGGCCTGCACGTCTGGACGGGTGCCGCCAGCCCCACCGACTGGTCGAAGCCCCTGCAGCCGGTGAAGACTGACGCCTATGGCGCGGTCTACGAGGTGCCGCTCACCGAGGGTGCCACCAGCCTCAGCTACATCATCCACAAGGGCGACGACAAGGATCTGCCCACCGACCAGTCCCTGGACCTCACCGCCAGCGGCCACGAGGTGTGGCTGTTGAACGGCCAGGAGACCTATCTGCTCCCGCAGCCCAAGGGCAGCGCGGCCGCGCTCGACCTGACCACCGCCAAGGCGGTCTGGATCGACCGGGACACCGTCGCCTGGAACGGCGTGGACGGCGCCGCCTCCACCCAGCTGCTCGCCTCCCACGACGGCTCCATCGCCGTCAAGGACTCCGCCCTGACCAGCGACGACGAGCGCTGGCTGCGGCTGACCAAGACGAGCCTCACCGACGCCCAGAAGGCGAAGTTCCCGTACCTCAAGGACTACACCGCCTGGTCCGTCGACCCGCGCGACCGCAGCCGGGTGCGCGAGGCGCTGACCGGCCAGCTCGTGGCCTCCCAGCGCGCCGCCAACGGCGCCGTGCTGGCCGCGACCGGCGTGCAGATCGCCGGCGCGCTGGACGACCTGTACCCGGGCGCCACCAAGGCGAAGCTCGGTCCCGTCTTCCACGACGGCAGGCCCACGCTCTCCGTGTGGGCGCCGACGGCCCAGAGCGTCGCCCTGGAGCTGGACGGCTCGCTCAAGGCCATGCACCGCGACGACGCCACCGGCGTCTGGTCCGTCACCGGGCCCGCGTCCTGGAAGGGCAAGGCCTACCGGTACGTGGTCAAGGTGTGGGCGCCCAGCGTCCGCAAGATCGTCACGAACAAGGTCACCGACCCCTACTCGGTCGCCCTGACCGCGAACTCCGAGCGCAGCCTCGTCGTCGACCTGGCCGACCGCTCGCTCGCCCCCAAGGGCTGGACGGGGCTGACCAAGCCCAAGGCCGTGCCGCTCAGGGACGCGCAGATCCAGGAGCTGCACATCCGGGACTTCTCGGTGGCCGACAAGACCGTGCCCGCCGGTGACCGGGGCACCTACCTGGCCTTCACCGACAAGAACAGCGACGGCTCGAAGCACCTGCGCGCGCTGGCGAAGGCGGGCACGTCCTATGTGCATCTGCTGCCCGCGTTCGACATCGCCACCATCCCCGAGAAGAAGGCCGACCAGGCCACTCCGGACTGCGATCTGGCCTCCTACCCGGCCGACTCCGACAAGCAGCAGGAGTGCGTGGCGAAGACCGCCGCGAAGGACGCCTACAACTGGGGGTACGACCCGTACCACTACACGGTCCCCGAGGGCTCGTACGCCACCGACCCCGACGGCACCGGGCGCACCGTGCAGTTCCGGAAGATGGTGCAGGGGCTCAACCAGGACGGCCTGCGCGTCGTCATGGACGTCGTCTACAACCACACCGCCGCCAGCGGCCAGGCCGACACCTCGGTGCTCGACAAGGTCGTGCCCGGCTACTACCAGCGGCTCCTCGCGGACGGCAGCGTGGCCAACTCCACCTGCTGCGCCAACACCGCGACCGAGAACGCCATGATGGGCAAGCTCGTCGTGGACTCGATCGTCACCTGGGCCAAGGAGTACAAGGTCGACGGCTTCCGCTTCGACCTCATGGGCCACCACCCGAAGGCCAACATCCTCGCCGTGCGCAAGGCGCTGGACGGGCTGACCCTCGCCAAGGACGGCGTCGACGGCAAGAAGATCATCCTCTACGGCGAGGGCTGGAACTTCGGGGAGGTCGCGGACGACGCGCGCTTCACGCAGGCCACGCAGAAGAACATGGCCGGCACCGGCATCGCCACCTTCTCCGACCGCGCCCGTGACGCGGTGCGCGGCGGCAGCCCCTTCGACGACGACCCGGGCGTCCAGGGCTTCGCCTCCGGCCTCTACACCGACCCCAACTCCTCGAAGGAGAACGGCACTCCGGCCGAGCAGAAGGCCCGGCTGCTGCACTACCAGGACCTCATCAAGGTGGGCCTGAGCGGCAACCTGGCCAAGTACCGCTTCACCGACACCGACGGCAAGGCGGTCACCGGAGCCGAGGTCGACTACAACGGCGCGCCCGCCGGCTACGCGGCCGCACCCGGCGACGCCCTCGCCTATGTGGACGCCCACGACAACGAGTCGCTGTTCGACGCCCTCGCCTACAAGCTGCCCGCCGGGACCAGCGCGTCGGACCGGGCCAGGATGCAGGTCCTCGCGATGGCCACCGCCGCCCTCTCGCAGGGCCCGGCACTCTCACAGGCGGGCACCGACCTGCTGCGCTCGAAGTCGCTCGACCGCAACTCCTTCGACAGCGGCGACTGGTTCAACGCCATCCACTGGAACTGTGCCGACGGCAACGGCTTCGGCCGCGGTCTGCCCCCGGCGGCCGACAACAAGCCCAAGTGGCCGTTCGCGACGCCGCTGTTGACCAAGGTCAAGGTCGGCTGCCCGCAGATCACGGGGACCTCGGCCGCGTACCGCGATCTGCTGCGCATCCGCACCACCGAGTCCGCGTTCTCGCTCGCGACGGCGGACCAGGTGCAGCACGGGCTCGCCTTCCCGCTCTCCGGCAAGGGCGAGACCCCCGGCGTGATCACCATGGAACTCGGTGACCTGGTCGTGGTGTTCAACGCCACGCCCGAGCGCCAGGAGCAGAAGGTGGGCGCCCTCGCGGGCAAGCACTACCGGCTGCACCCGGTGCAGGCTGCCGGGGCGGACCAGGTGGTGAAGTCGGCTGCCTACAAGGCCGGTTCGGGCACCTTCAGTGTCCCGGCGCGGACCGTGGCCGTCTTCACCCGGTAAACGGACGGGCGTTCAGGACGCCAGGGAGATGAGCCGGCCGGCGAGTTCCGCGAAGGGACCGTCGGCCGGCTCGTCCTTGACCAGGGACCGCACCAGCGCGGCCATCTCCGCGTCCCGCGACGCGCTCACGGCGGCCAGCGCCCCGAAGTCGTCCACGAGCTGGACCTCCAGCTCGGCGCGCGGCACCCGCCGGCCGTCCAGCCAGATCAGCGCGGTGGACTCGGCCAGCGAGATCCACGAACGCACCACCAGCTCAAGCCGCGGGGGAGCCGCCTCGACGTCCTCGATGCCGAGGTGCCTGAGGATCTGCTCGTAGGCGGCCTGCCGCACCGAGTCGATCAGCGCGTTGGTCGCCGAGGAGCCGACCGCCGGGCCGCCGCGCATCAACGCGGAGAAACCGGGGCCGTGTTCGTCCACGAAGTCGAAGAAGCGGCGCATCACCCGCAGCAGCCGCAGCCCCAGCGGGCCTTCGAGGGGCTCCACGAACCGCCCGGCCAGATCCTCCGAGGCACGCTTCAACGCGGCCTCGTACAGGCTGAGTTTGCCGGGGAAGTAGTGGTAGACCAGCGGGCGGGAGATGCCCGCCGCCGACGCTATCTCGTCGATGGAGACCTCGTCGGGCGAACGGCGGCTGAACAGATCGAGCGCGACCTTGATCAACTGTTGCCGTCGCTCCTCGACGCCCATCCTGCGGCGAACCCCGGTGCTCATGCACCCACCTTACCGATCGGAACCGGCAGTTGGATGATCCGGTTCCGCATCGAGGTGCGCAGGTCCGTCACATGTCGAGCACCAGACGCTCACTTCTGGACCGGGACACACAGATCAGCATCGAGTCCCCGCGCTCCGCGTCGGTCAGCAGCTCGTCGCGGTGGTCCACCTCGCCCTCCAGCACCCGCTGCTGGCAGGTCCCGCAGAAACCCTGCTCGCAGGAGAACACGGTGTCCGGCAGCTCACGCCGTACGGCCGCCAGCACACTGGAGCCGGGCGGGACGGCCACCGTCCTTCCGCTGCGCCGCAGTTCGACCTCGAAGGCGCTGTCGCCCCCTGCCGTCGTACGCGGCGCGAACCGCTCCAGGTGCAGCGTGGCACCCTCGGGCAGCCGCTCGGCCACCGCGTCCATCAGCCCCTCCGGGCCGCAGCAGTAGACCGCCGTACCGGGTGCCGTGTCCGCGAACAGCGCGGCCAGGTCCGGGCGGCCGTCCTCGTCCTCCGCGACCAGGGTCAGCCGGTCGCCCGCCAGCTTCTCCACCTCCGCGAGGAACGGCATCGAGTCCCGCGACCGCCCGCAGTACAGCAGCCGCCACGCGGCGCCCTCCGGGAGCGCCCGCAGCATCGGCAGCACCGGGGTGATGCCGATCCCGCCCGCGACGAAGACGTACGCGGGCGCCTCGACCAGCGGGAAGCGGTTGCGCGGCCCGCGCACCTCCAGCTCCATCCCCTCGGCCAGCTGCTCGTGCACCTCGCGCGAACCGCCCCGCCCGTCCGTGACCAGCCGCGTCGCCACGGTGTACGAGGCCGGGTCCGCCGGGTCGCCGCACAGCGAGTACTGCCGGACCAGTCCCGAGGGCAGCACCAGGTCCAGATGCGCGCCCGGCTCCCAGGACGGCAGCCCCTCGCCCTCCAGACGCAGCCGCACCACGCCCTCGGCGACCTCCTCGTGGGCGGTGAGCAGCAGCCGCAGCGTCCGGGCGCGCGGCTGCCCCGAGATCGGCGGGTCGAGTGCCGGCAGCGGCCACAGCGGAGAGTTCCTCACCCGGCGGCGCAGCGCCCGCCGGGTCAGCAGGGCGGCGGCACCGCCCGCGAGCAGCAGCAGCGTGCGGGGCCTCGGTGTCACGACGCCTCCTTCTCGTGCTGTTCGGCGGCCAGGGCGGCGGGGGAGGAGGCCAGGTAGGCGGCCGCCTGCGCGGTGGAGCACTCCTGGGAGGGGTGGTAGGCGCGGCTGAGGTAGCGCGGGATGGACTTCAGCAGGGCGCCGGTGGCGGGCAGCGTGCCCCGGCGGCCGCTGCGGTAGAACTCCGCGAAGGACGCCTTGGCGTCCACCAGGGTCGGGTCGTTCTCCATGAAGAAGCGGGCCCCGCGCTGCCACAGGAACATCAGCACCGCGAAGGACAGCGCCCAGGTGCGCACCCGGCGCCGGTAGTCGCCGTCCACATGGACGAAGAGGTCGAAGGCGACCGAGCGGTGCTCGACCTCCTCCGCGCCGTGCCAGCGCAGCAGGTCCAGCATGGTCGGGTCGGCGCCCCGCCGGTCCAGCTCGGCCGCGTTGAGCACCCAGTCGCCGAGGAACGCGGTGTAGTGCTCGATGGCCGCGATCAGCGCGACGCGTTCGAGGAGCCACCAGCGCCGGGCCCGTCCCGGGGGCAGCGTGCGGTCCCCGAGCAGCTTCTCGAAGAACCAGTCCACCTGCGCGGTGTACGGCGTCGGGTCGAGCCCCTGCTCGCGCAAGTGCGGCAGCACCCCGTCATGGGCCTGGGAGTGCATCGCCTCCTGCCCGATGAACCCGATGACGTCCTCGCGCAGCCGGTCGTCCTTGATCAGCGGCAGCGCCTGCTTGTAGACGTGCACGAACCAGCGCTCGCCGGCGGGCAGCAGCAGATGCAGCACGTTGATGGTGTGCGTGGTGAACGGGTCGCCGGGCACCCAGTGCAGCGGGGTGTCCGCCCAGGAGAAGGACACGTTGCGGGCCTTGAGCGCGATGCGCTCGGACTCCACCGGCCCGGCCTGCTTGTTAGACATGGCGTCAATGTACTGAGGCGCGGGCCGCCTGAGAACCCCTCGGGCAGGGCTTGTTGACTTCTGCGTCAGCAAGCG
This sequence comes from Streptomyces sp. NPDC005435, assembly GCF_040703155.1. Taxonomy (NCBI): domain Bacteria; kingdom Bacillati; phylum Actinomycetota; class Actinomycetes; order Kitasatosporales; family Streptomycetaceae; genus Streptomyces; species Streptomyces sp. NPDC005435. The sequence goes on along the minus strand of NZ_JBEXEQ010000014.1, from coordinate 38,009 downwards.
TGCTCATCCGAGCCCGTTGATCTCCCGCCCGCTCGTCAGCGTGCCCTTGAGGTCGGCCTGCGCACCGCGTTCGGCGGGAGCCGCCAGCAGCCGCCCGGTGCCCTCGGCCTTGACTCCGCCGGTCGCGCGGACCGACGCCACGTCCTCGCTGCCCGCCGCGAGCAGATACCAGGCGCCCGTACCGGACTTCCACAGCACACCGGCCAGCACCCGCGGATCACGCGGACCGCACGCCGTGGTGTCCGTCGCCTTCGCCACGACCGCCCCGGCCGACCCGCCCGGCGTACGGAACTGGGCGAGGGCCGCCGTGCCGTCGCCGCGCCAGGTCTCCGCCCGGGTGCACACCCAGGTGCCGTCGCCGCCCGCGTCCGGCAGCGCCTGCTCGGCGTACGCCCACGCGTTCACCTCGCGGATGCCGGCCGAGCGCTCGGCGCCCAGCGAGCAGGCGAACGGCGCCCAGTCGCGCAGCCCTTCGGCGCCGGACGCCTCCTCGGACGCGCCCGGCCGTCCCGCGGTCAGGTGCGCGGGGACCAGCTCGCCGAGGTCGGTGGCGAGCCGGGCGCCGGTGCCGTCGGTCAGCTGGAGCACACTCCACGAGGTGCAACTGCCGGTGCGCAGCACAGGGCTGGCCAGCGGGGAGGTCACCCCGTCGGTGAGGGTGAGCGCGTGGGGCGCCGACTCCGGCTTGGTCAGGTCGCGTTCGGCGGCCTTCTTCACCCAAGGAGCCGTCAGATAACGGACGTTGCCGTCCGCGCGGCCGAGCACCAGCGCGCTCGCCTCGGCCCGGCCCGCGCCGTCCACCCGGGCGAAGTCGAGGGCGGCGCCCTCGGTGCCGTCCACCGGCTCGGCGTAGCGGGCGATGCGCAGACCGTCGTAGAGGATCACCACCCGGGCCGCGTCCACCTGCCCCGCGTACAGCAGTTGGGGCGGTCCGGCCGGGCCGCCGGTCTGGGTGCCCGGGGTCGCCGAGACGCGCACGGTGGCGCCGGGGCGGGCCCAGACCGCCAGCGCGCGGCGCAGCAGGTCCTTGTCGCCGGTGAGCGGGCCGCGCGCGGGCCACACCGAGAAGTCGGTGCGCGCCGAGGTCTTCCAGACGGCCGGCGTCACCCGGGTGAGCCTGGCCGGGTCCAGGGCGGCCTCGGCGGCGGGGTTGGACGCGTACGACGGCGCGGCGGCGCCCTCGGGGCCCCAGCCGCCGCCGGGCATCGCCACCAGCGCGCAGCACACCAGGAGCGCGGCGCCCGCCGCGAGCGCCGCCTTGGTGTGCTGGCGGCGGCGCATCAGATCGGTGGGGCGCGCCTGAAGCGAGCAGGCGTCGAACTCCGGTGAGGACAGCAGCCCGTACCGCGCCGGGACGCCGCTCGCCTCGGACAGCGCCGACTCCACCCGGGTCACCCCGGCGGACTTGAGGATCTTGCGCACCTCGTCGTCCGCCAGACCCTCCAGACCGCGCAGCACATAGGCGGCGCGGGCCGGGGCCGACAGCGCGGACAGCCGCTGCTCCAGGGCGAGTTCGTCGGCACCGCCGGAGCGCGGGAAGAGCCTGAGCCCCCACGCCCGGGGCAGCAGCGCGGGCAGCTGGGAGCGCTTGGGCAGGCCCTTGCGCGGCCGGCACGCCTCAAGGGCGGAGCGCAGCACCCGCTCCCGCACGAATCCGTACGCCGGGTCGCCGTCCCGCCCGGACGCCTGCGCCGGGATGAGGGAGCGCTGCTTGCGCCCGGTGGGCAGGGCCCGCTGGGCCAGCGCGTGGGCGGTCAGCACGCGCCGCCCACGGCCGAGTCCGGGCGGCAGCATCAGATAGGCGAGCCGGACCAGCCGCGGATAGTGCTCGACGAGCGCGGCCTCGGCCTGCTCGACATCGGCGGCGGGCCCCCGGGCCCCGTGGGCGGCTGCGTGACGCTGGGCTACATCCTGTGACTGCACATCGGGGAGAACGAGCGAAACGCCCGCGGGTTACCGCCGGGTGGGTGACTACGGCACCAGCGCCCGCGCGTAGTTCCCCATCGACCGCTGGTAGCGCGGCAGATGAGGGGCGAGCGCGCCGAGCACGAGCGAGAGTCCCTCGCGGTCCCGGCCCAGGCTGGACAGGCACAGCGCGAGGCAGGCCCGTACGGCGTCGTCCAACTCGTCCGAGTGCGAGTCGAGTTCGGGGGTGAGCAGGCGTACGCCCTCCTCCGGGTGGCCGGTGTTGCGCAGCGAGCTGGCGAGCTGGATCGCGGTCCGGCGGCCCCGGTACGGGCTCACCTCGCGCAACCCCCGCTCCAGGGCCTCCCGGTAGAGCGGCACCGCCTTGTCGGAGTGGCCGGTGGAGTCCCAGGCGCACGCCTCCTCGAAGGGGCCCAGCGGGCTGCCCTCGGGCAACTCGGCGGTCAGCGCGGCTATTTCGGCGCGGAAGGCGGCCGCCTCCTCCTCGGGGCGGTCCGCGAAGCCGGCCCAGAGGGTGTTCACGCGATCTTCCCAGTCCTTGTTCACCGCGCCACCCTCGCACAAGTGATCCGCTTTCGCACCGGATTTGAGCGGTCCGCCGCCCACAGCCGTATCCGTCGGTGCGGGCCCCCGCGCCGGGGCCCCGTGCGGCGTACCAGGACCGGAGGAGCAGGGCAGATGAAGGTGACGAGGGCGGCGCTCGCCGTGACGGGTACCGCGATGGCCGTACTGGCGCTGGCGGGCTGCGGGGCCGGGGAGCAGCAGCAGAAGGTGCCGGTGACGGCGACCGGCAGCCTGGAGAGCCTGGCCGCCGAGGTCAAGTGCACCCCGGACATGCAGACCGACGCCGACGAGATCCGCCAGGCGCTGTGCAAGAACAAGGACGGCAAGTTCGTCCTGGCCACCTTCGCCACCGACCGCGGCCAGCGCGAGTGGATCAACGACGCGAAGGACTACGGCGGTTTCTACCTCGTCGGCCGCAAGTGGGTGGCCGTCGGCGGGGACGGTACGGTCAAGGCGCTGCGCGGGACGCTCGGCGGCGACGTCGAGGTGGGCACCGACCACCACGCGCACACCGGCTGAAACACCGAAGAGCGACGGACACGGCGAAGGCCGGTGACGGGGTGGGGCCCGTCACCGGCCTTTACTCGTGTTCCCCGGGTGGGGGGATCAGGGGATCACGAGCAGTTCTGACCGCGGTTGACGCAGTTGGCGATCTTGTTGGCGAGATTGCCCTGGGTGATGCTGATGAAGTCGTCGTGGTCCGTCGCGGCCTTGTGCAGCTGCTCCGGGAAACCGTCCACGGCGTACGCGTTCTTCAGCTGGCCGTTGGCCAGCGTGGGCGGCGTGATGTTGTACACCAGGCGCATCGTCAGCTGCGGGATCGCCTTGAAGCCGTTCTGGCAGTTGCCGTTGGCGTCGGCGAAGGCCACGTGGGTGCGGTGGTTGGCGCTGTCGGTGTTCTGCCCGTCCCAGCAGCTCTGGAAGGCGAACGTGCGCACGACCTTGCTGCCCTGCGGGCAGATCGGGTACTGCTCCGTCAGCTGGACCTTGTTCTCGAACCCGGTGCAGCTCCAGTGGGCGTTGGCGTTGGCCAGACCGTTGGTGGTGGTCTTGGCGTCACCGGTGATGATCCGCAGGAACTGCGGCATCGCGACGACCTTGCCGGTGGGGCTGCCGACGTACTTGATCTGCGCCTGGACCGGCGTCAGGATCTTGCCGACGTTGCCTTCCTTGCCGCCGCCGTCGCTGTTCTGGTCGAAGTCCTGCGACCCGTCCTGGACGCGGACGACCGGCCAGTAGTACGACGACAGGTCGTTCTTGTTCTGGCAGCTGCTGCCGCCCTGCAGGAACGTGTCGTTGCTGGCGAAGGCGTCGATCTTCTGGTTGCCGACGTAGTCGTGCAGGTGGTGCGCGCCGTTCTTCACGCCGGGCGCCACGATCACGTTGTCGGTGTTGTGGTTCTTGTTGGCGTTGACACCGCAGCGCGTGGTGAAGGTGCCCCGCGAGGCGTTGCGGTTGTTGCGCGGCTTGGCCTTCACGTTCGGCTGGACCTTGGTGATGTCCACGAAGTCGGCCGCGACGGGACCGTTGCCGGCCTGGCCGCCGATGTTGCCCTGGCCCGCGTCGCCCTGCTGCTGGCCGCCGTTGTTCTGGCCGCCCTGCTGGCCGTTCTGGTCCTGGCCACCCTGCTGCTGGCCGCCCTGGTTCTGCTGACCGCCGTTGTTCTGGCCGCCCTGCTGCTGGCCGCCGTTCTGGCCACCGGGGGTGGTCTGGCTGGCGGGCGTGCCGGTGCAGTTGGCGAGCGTGTCCAGGTCACCGGGGGCGGTGCCGCCCACGCGGGTGATCTCCAGCTTGATCCGGTCCAGGATGTTCTGGCGGCGCTCCTTGAGCGGCTGGAGGATCGTGTTCTGCACGAAGCTCGCGTCGCGCGTCTGGGCGTCGCGCGTGGTCGCCAGGCGCTGGTACGCCTCGGTGATCTGGCGGTCCAGGTTGGCCAGTTCGCCGTCCACGTCCTTGCGGGCCTGGTTCGGCACGTTGGTGAGCTTCTGGCCGACATCGGGGCAGGAGATGGTCGCCACCTGGGCGGCGGCGGCCTTGGTCGAGTTGCCTCCCCACTTGCCACCGTTGTTCGCCTCGTGCGCGGAGGCGTAGAAGTTCGCCCAGATCAGCCCGCCCCCACCGAGCGCTAGGGCCGCCGATGCTGCGGTGACCTTCACAGCCAGCGGCGTACGGCGTTTACGTGTGTTGCTTCCCATGGAACTCCTCTGACTTCCTTGCGGGGCAGCATCGAGGCGCCCGACAGGAGTGAAGCGGCGTCCATCCATACGGACGCCGCCTCAGAGGTGTTCAGCCTTCTCACAAACAATTCAGAGAACTACCCCGAGTGGGGCCATGAAATGCCCTCTGAGCAGCGGGAGTTGAAATTTTCTCCCGCTCGGCCCCCGCTCAGCTCACCGTCGGCGGAATGTACTTGTAGCCGACGCGGCGCACCGTCTGGATGGTGTGCCGGTGAATGCCCAGCTTGCGGCGGACCCGGGCGATGTGCACGTCGACGGTGCGGCCGTCGCCGACATGGCCGTACCCCCACACGGTGGTGACCAGCTGGTCGCGAGTGTGCACCCGGTGCGGGTGCGCCACCAGGTGGGCCAGCAGCTCGAACTCCAGGTAGGTCAGGTCGAGTTCGCGGCCCTCCACGGAGGCGGTACGGCGTGCGGAGTCGATCCGTACCAGCGGGGCGCCGCTCTCGGCGGCGGCGGGCCGGTCGGGGACCGCGACCGGGGCGAACGGGGGGCGCTGGTCGGCCGGCACAAGCACCAGGTAGCCGACCATCGGGGGGCGGCCGGGGAGGTCGGGCAGGGTGTGCGGCGGGGCGGGCAGCCAGGTGGCCCCCGGCGGCAGCAGATCCGCGACGGTGGTCCCCGGCTGCTCGGCGCCGGCCGGGTGGGCCGGGGCCCATGCCTCGTCCCGGTCGACGGACCGCAGCCGGTGCCGGGCGCCGCCGGCGGGGAGCGGGGCGGTGCGGGGCGGCTGGGCGGGGGCCACGGGGGCGGCGAGAGGGGTGGCGGTGGACTGAGGACGATGGGTCGCCATGAGAGGTCAGCTCTTTCGCGCGAGGAGTGCGTCGGACAGGGCGACGGCCGCGATTCGTGGTCGGGCGCGCCTCGGGACGTTCGTCGTACCGCGCGGGTGCCTGGAGGCCGGGGTTACGGCTTCAGAAGGCCCGCGCGCTGCTCGCGCGGCAACACACCCGGTCGAAGTCGTCGTGCTGACGGGACGGCCAGAACGGCTCGAGGTCATGGCGACCCGTCGCGGTGTTCTGCTGGAAGCTGGCCATGTGCCCATTGAAGCAGAATCGGGCGCCGGACAGGAGGCGTCTCTCACTGGCCGGACGCCCGCCTGGCCGGAATCGGCCACCGTTCACCTGGGGTGAGGCGGGGAAACGCCGCTGGGGGACGGGGGCGCGCTCCGGATCGCGTCTCAGTCCTTGGACGGCCGGGTGGCCGACGGCGCTCCGTGTCCGGGCCGCGCGGACGGGCGCCCATCGACGCGCGGACGGGCGCCCGCTGTGACAGCGGGCGCCCGTCCGGGGTGGTGATGCGGGTGGATCAGACCTGGCCGGCCTTCTCCAGGGCGGAGCAGCAGGTGTCCACCAGGAGGCGGGTCACCACGTACGGGTCGACGTTGGCGTTGGGGCGGCGGTCCTCGATGTAGCCCTTGCCGTCCTTCTCGACCTGCCACGGGATGCGGACCGAGGCACCGCGGTCGGAGACGCCGTAGCTGTACTCGTTCCACGGGGCGGTCTCGTGCAGACCGGTGAGGCGGTCGTCGATGCCGGCGCCGTAGTTCTTGACGTGGTCCAGCGGCTTGGAGCCCTCGCCGAGCGACTCGCACGCGGTGATGATCGCGTCGTAGCCCTCGCGCATGGCCTTGGTGGAGAAGTTGGTGTGCGCGCCCGCGCCGTTCCAGTCGCCCTTGACCGGCTTGGGGTCCAGGGTGGCGGAGACGCCGAAGTCCTCGGCGGTGCGGTAGAGCAGCCAGCGGGCGACCCACAGCTGGTCGGAGACCTCCAGCGGGGCGAGCGGGCCGACCTGGAACTCCCACTGGCCCGGCATGACCTCGGCGTTGATGCCGGAGATGCCGAGACCGGCCTTGAGGCAGTTCTCCAGGTGGGCCTCGACGATGTCACGGCCGAAGATCTCGTCGGCGCCGACACCGCAGTAGTAGCCGCCCTGGGGGGCCGGGAAGCCGTTCTCCGGGAAGCCGAGCGGACGGGCGCCGTCGAAGAAGGTGTACTCCTGCTCGATGCCGAAGATCGGCTCCTGGGCGCCGAAGCGCGCCTCGGTCTCGGCCAGCGCGGCACGGGTGTTGGACGCGTGCGGCGTCATGTCGATGTCGAGGACCTCGCACAGCACGAGGATGTCGTCGCCGCCGCGGATCGGGTCCGGGCAGGTGAAGACCGGCTTGAGCACGCGGTCCGAGGCGTGGCCCTCGGCCTGGTTCGTGGAGGAGCCGTCGAAGCCCCAGATCGGCAGCGCGTCGAGACCGGCCGGAGCACCCGCGATGATCTTCGTCTTGGAACGCAGCTTGGCCGTCGGCTCGGTGCCGTCGATCCAGATGTACTCAGCCTTGAAGGTCACGGGGCCACTTCCTCCGGGGGTGGGTCGGTCTGCGGGCAGACTGCCAACAGGCGATTTCCCGTCCGTTGCCCTTGTGTGAACCCCGTGTTACCTGGCGCCTTTTGTGGTGTGGCTCACCTTGTGGGGGGAGTTGGGCGGGATGGCGGGGACGGGCGGGTCACTCCCGCTCCGCGGCCGCCGCGTCCCGGACCCCCGCCAGGAAGCCCTGGATCGCGGCCCGCTGCCCTTCGTCGTACCCGCGCAGCAGCTCGGCGGAGCGCTCGATCAGCGGGCCGAAGTAGTCCCACCCCAGTGCCACCGCGCGCTCCTCGGCCTCGATCACGACCCGGCGCCGGTCGCCCTCGCCCCGTACCCGCCGTACGAGACCGGCCCGCTCCAGCCGGTCGACGAGCGCGGTGGTGCCCGCCGAGTTGAGCCCCAGGGCCGCCCCGAGCCGCCCGGCGGTGGTCTCCTCGCCGGCGCGCCGGGCGTCCATGAGCGCGATCAGGGCGCGTACGTCCGTGGGGTGCAGCCCGTTGAGCTGTGCGAACCGGGCGCTGTGCAGGGCGAGTTCGACGGAGGCGGCGCGCAGCAGATGCACGGTCTCCAGCTCGGGGCCGTTCGCCGGGCCTGAAGGGGTGGGCATGGGGCGCCTCCGGGGCTATCGTCTCGCTCGACGAGTATCTCGCTCAACGAGATGATAGGGGCTGCGTGATGGCACGGACGCGGAGGGGCACGTACGACGGCGACGCCTTCCGGACCGCCTACGACAAGGTGCTGGCGAAGTGGCCCGCCGACCGCGAGGCCCTGACGGTGGCCACCCCCTTCGGCGTCACCCGCGTCAACGCCTGCGGGCCGCGCGAGGCACCCCCGCTGCTCCTGCTCCCGGGCGGCGGCGGAGCGACCTCGGTCTCCTGGTACGCCCAGGCCGCCGCCCTCGCCTCCACGCACCGTGTCTACGCCCCCGACCTGATCGGCGCCCCCGGCCTGAGCGTCCCCGACGACGGTCACCCGCTCCGTACGCCCGAGGACCTGACCGTCTGGCTGGACGCGCTGCTGGACGGGCTCGGAGCGCCGGCCGCCGACGTGGGCGGTCACTCGTACGGCGGATGGATCGCCCTGGATTACGCCCTGCGCAGGCCGGAGCGGGTGCGCCGCCTGTTCCTCCTGGACCCGACCCAGTGTTTCGCCGGGTACAAGGCGGCGTACCTGCTCCACGCCCTGCCGATGCTGCTGCGGCCCACACCCCGCAGGGTGCGCGCGTTCCTCGCGTGGGAGACCGGGGGAGCGGACCTGGACCCCGACTGGCTGCGCCTTCAGGAGGCGGCGGCGGGGTTTGCGGCCACGAGACCGGTGACGGGGCCGCGTCCGACGGCGGCCGGACTGCGGTCCCTGGACAAGCCGGTCCTGCTGCTCGTGGCCGCGAACAGCAGGACCCATGACGCGGAGAGGCTGGTCGCGCGGGCCGGTGCGGTGCTGCCGCGCGGGGAGACGGCCGTACTGGCGGATGTCTCCCACCACGCGCTGCCGCACGCGGGACCGGCCGGGGCGACGCGTCGCCTCACCGCGTTCCTGTCGGTCGGGTGAGGGTTATCCCACCTTCTCGATCACGGCACGGCGGATGAGGAACTTGCCCGGCTCCCGCACCTGTTCGAACGCCGCGTTGTTGAGCAGCACACAACTGCCGGACACCGAGGTGACCTTGACGGTGGTCGACTTGTTGTTGTCCAGGTTGGTGACCTTGAGCGTCGTACCCGCCGGGAACTGGTTGCTGGACGCGGCCGGGGCGCCGCCCTCGCCCGAGAGCGTGACGGTGGAGCCGTTGCAGACCTGCTGGCCGGAGGCCGCGCCGCCGGCGTTGCCGCCGCCGTTCTGCGCGGGCGGGGCGGCGCTCTGCTGTGCCCCGCCGCCCGCCTGCTGGCCGCCGCCGGCCTGCTGGTTGCCCTGCTGAGCGTTGCCCTGCTGGTCGCCCTGCGCCGCCTGGGAGCCCTGAGCCGACTCCCCAACGGTGCATCCGGCAGCCTTCTGCTGGACCTTGATCTGCTCGATGACCGCCTCACGGTTGGCGATCCGGGCGTTGGACTGCGCGTCCGGGTTCGCCTTCTGGTCGGCGATGAACTTCTGGTTGTTGCCGAGCGCCGTGGCGAAGCCCTGGCAGACGGTCGAATCCGCCGCCGACGACAGAGTCTTGGCGTCCTTCGGCGCCTGCGCGGCATTGGAGGTGGTGGCGAGCGCGAAGGCACCACCACCCGCCACCGCCGCTGCACTGACGAGCAGCGCGATCTTCTTCTTGGTGTCGAGTCTCCTGCGCGACATCCGCGCCTCCTGCGAGGTAGGGGAGCGTACGCCGCTATGTACGGGCGCCCGGGCGCCGTTACTCAGTGGTTACCGATCTCGTCCAAGTAACCTGTGTCACACCTGAGTTGAAGCTGTCACCTACGCGCCCGGGCCACCCCGCGCCGGGTCACCCGCACTCCGCCGCACCGCCTCCCGTACGGCCTCCTCGGTACGCCCCACCAGCGCGGTCCCGTCGTCCGCGGTGATGATCGGCCGCTGGATCAGCCGGGGATGCGCCGCGAGCGCCGCCACCCACCGCTCCCGCGCCCCCGCGTCCCGCGCCCACTCCCCGACCCCCAGCTCCTTCGCCTCCGCCTCCTGCGTCCGCGTGATGTCCCACGGCTCCAGCCCCAGCCGCCCCAACACCTCCCGAATCTCCGCCTCACCGGGCGCGTCCTCCAGATACCGCCGCACGGTGTACCCGGCGTTCTCGGCATCCAGCACGTCGAGCGCGCTACGGCACTTGGAACAGCTCGGGTTGATCCAGATCTCCATGGGGGCCACGGTACGCGGCCGTACCCGGCGGCCTCCCGCGCTGAGTTTGTTCGATTTTCTCGCGTCTCGTGAGTGGTGTGCGGTGCCGGCGTGACGGAGGGGTAAATCCCCTGCTCATGCGGTTATTTCGGCTGTTCGGCGCGCTCCTGATTGTCAGTCCCCCGCAGTAGAATGGGGGCAGTGTTCGAGAGTGCGTGCCGGGGTTTCCGGTGGGTGCTCTGCTCGCGACAGGAGGATGCCCGTGCCCGCTGCCGCTGTTTTGAAGAACGAGCCCACCCAGTCCACCGCGAAGCGCGCCGTGCCGCTCGACTCGCCGTATGTGCCGGTGGCGAAGCGTCCGCTGCCGGCCGGGCAGCCGCGTGAGTGGTACGTCACGCACAACCGGCGGCTGAAGGCCATGCGCCTGGCCATAGCCCTGCTCGACTCCGGGATCTACCGGCCGACCCAGGCCCGCGACGCGACCATCCGCCGCACGGCCGAGAAGCTGGGCGTCCACCCGCCGTCCGCGACGACCTGCCGGATGGTGCGGGCGCTGATGCGGTGAGGGGCGGGGGAGGGGGCGAGGCTTTGGCGCCGCCCCCTCTTCACCCGTTCAGGATCTCCGCGTTGGGGATGAAGCGCGTCCTGTCCTCGGGGGCGACGATGTCGTCCACGTCGGTGAAGTAGGGCGAGGGGACCGTACCGGTGAGTACCTCCAGCAGGAACTCGCTGCACGGCACCGGGTGGAACTCCCACAGGGGCCCGCGTCCCTCGTTGAGGACGACGGTCCAGTCGTCCGGGGCGGTGCCGGCGCGGACCAGCCAGTAGAGGAAGTGGCCCGCGCCCTCCACGTATCCCCACGGCACCAGCCGGGCGCCGTCCTCGTCCAGCTCCGGCGGCCGCATCTCGCCCGCCGCCCAGAGAGCGCCGAGGATCTCCTCGCGGTCCGGGGTCTGGGCGACCAGGTCGTACATCGCGTCCGGGCAGCCGGGTTCCAGGAGCCGGATGAGGTCGCCGAAGAGGCCCCCGCCGTAGGTCCGTACGAGCTGCTTGTAGTCGGCGGGGAGGGGGACGCCCAACGTCCCTTCCACGTCGGGCCATTCCACGTTCCGGCCGCCGCCCGGCGGGGGAGGGCAGAGTGCCGTGAGCGGGGCGATGTGGCGCAGGGGCCGGGTGTTGTGAGCGTGAGACATGGTGCCCACCTTGCCTCACGCCGGCCGCCGCCCCTTCAGCCCAGCAGCGCGCCCACATACGCTTCCAGCCGGGCGCTCAGCACCTCGGGCGTCAGGTCCGTCCGCCCCAACTCGCGCCACGGCTCGGCCAGTTTCGACGCGTCGGGGACGTACGCGAGCGCGTCGAGCAGGCGCCAGTACAGATGGTCGGGCCCGGTCAGGAGGCCGTGGCCGCCCTGGCGTTCGTACCGCGCCCGGAAGGCCAGGCCGTGTTCCGGGCCGTGCAGCAGCGCCAGTGCCGTCGAGCAGTGGGCGACGTCCAGGTCGGCGGGGCCCCAGGAGGTCTCCACCCAGTCCACGACCCCGCTGACGTGCGGGTCCTGGCCTTCGCCGGTGAACAGGACGTTCCCGGGGTGGTAGTCCCGGTGCAGGAAACGGCCCCGGTACGACGGCGGTTCGCGGTCGATCAGCTCCACCGCCCGGTCCCACACCCCGCCGGACACCGCCGCCCGCACCCGCTCCGGCCAGGTCCACGCCTCGTACACGCGCGGGCGGTGCTCCGGTGCGACCGCGTGGATACGTACCAACTGCGCGGCGAGCAGGTCCAGTACGGCGGGATCGGGTGCGTCCACCCGGAGCCGGCCGGGCAGCTTGGTCATCAACAGGGAGGGGTGGTCGCAGTGTTGACCGGAGGCGTCCACGGCGACCAGACCCGGCGCCGGGATGCCCGGCTCGCCCGCCAGCAGCTCCAGTACGGCCGCCTCTCGTGACAGCAGTGCCGGAGCCACCCGCCGGAAGAAGGGCTTCACGAAGGACCGCTGGACGAGTTCCGTACCGTCGTCCAGCCCGAGCACGCGCATCTGCGAGGACCAACCGCCTTGCAGCGTACGGGAGTCCACGACCACCCGCCCCTTCGGAAGCCGCTCACCCACCCACCTCCGGGTCGCCGACCAGCCCCGCTCCTCCAGTCCGCCCAGCAGAAGTTCCGCCAACTCCCCGCAGTCCTCCGGGTGATCGCGGAACCACAGCCCCAAGCTGTGGTCCGCGTCCGGCAGTTCGAGCCGCGTGTACTGCGACCGCGCCGCCAGCGCGTCCTGCACCGCCTCCGTCACCGCCCCCGGGATCACCGCGTCCGTCCCCGGCACCACCAGCACCGACCGCCCCTCGTACGCCCGCAGCGCCGCGAGCGCGGGGGAGTCGCGCCAGCTGTCCGGCGTGCGGAGGATCTCGGTGAACCGGCCGTCCCCCGTACCGAAGGGCACGTCCCAGGCGGCCGGCGCGTACACCGCCGGGGCGCCCAGGGCGAGCGCGGCGACTCGGGGGCCGTAGTGCCGTACGAGATCCGCCACCGTCTGTCCGCTCATGCTGAAGCCGACGAGGATCAGCGGCGCGTCCGCCGGGGCATGGGCGTCGATCACCGCGACCGCCTGCTCGTACCGCCGCCGCAGGCTCAGCTCCGCGAGCGCGCCCGTACTGTCGCCGTGCCCGGAGAAGTCGCAGGCCAGCGCATGACAGCCACGCGCGGCGAACTCCGCCGCCGCCGGCAGAAGCCTGGCCTTGCTCCCGGCGCCCGCACCGTGCAACAGAACCACGGTGGCCCGTCCCGGCGCCGCTCCCACACGTACGACACTGAGCCGCTCGCCGTCGCAGGCGAAGGTGAATTCCTCTTGGCCGAGGGAGAGTTCGCGCATGCGGGCCATTCACTCACACCCCGGTCCACCCCGCTCCGGCAATCCGAGTGCGCCCTCCCGCGCCGGCCTGGCAAGATCCACGTATGCCGATTGCCGCCGTGTCGCCCGAAGTGTCCCTCGCCTACGACAGCTTCGGCGACCCCGGTGACCCGCCCGTCCTGCTGGTGACGGGCTTCGGCGCCCAGATGATCGCCTGGCACGAGGACTTCTGCCGCGCGCTGGCGGAGCGCGGCCGCCATGTGATCCGGTACGACAACCGGGACAGCGGGCTGTCCACCACGTTCGACGACCACCCCGTGGACATGGGCGAGTTCATCGCCGCCGCCGGCTCGGGAGACATCGCCTCCGCCCTCGCGATGGTCCCCTACCGGCTGCGGGACATGGCCGACGACGGCCTGGGCCTGCTCACCGCGCTCGGCATCGAGCGCGCGCACGTCGTCGGAGCGTCGATGGGCGGAATGATCGCCCAGACGATGGCCCTCACCCGGCCGGAGCGGGTGCTGACGCTGACGTCGATGATGTCCTCGACCGGCGAGAGCGAGTACGGCCGGCCGAGCCCCGAGGCCCAGGCCGTGCTGTTCGGCCCCAAGCCGCAAAGCCGCGAGGAGTACATCGCGGCGGCGGAACGGGAACTGGTGTGGGCGTCCAGGCGCTACGGCGATCCCGCCGCACTGCGCGAACTCGCCGCCCGGAGCTACGACCGCGCCCACTACCCCGCCGGAGCCGGGCGGCAGCTCGGCGCGATGATCCTCAGCGGCTCACGCGCGGACGCGCTCCGCGAGCTCCGCGTGCCGACTCTGGTGATGCACGGTCTCGACGACACGCTGATCGACGTCAGCGGTGGGCGGCGCACCGCCGAGCTGGTGCCCGGCGCCAGGCTCCTCCTCGTTCCCGACATGGGACACGACCGCCCGCGCGAGCTGTGGCCCGAGATCGTCGATGCCCTCGTGGACCACACCGGCTGAACACGGACGGCGCGACGGCACCCGCACCCGGCACCCGGCACCCGGCGTCCCTCGCCCCCTCACCCCTTCATCCCCGGCGCGTCCCACAACGGGAACCACCGCGACTTGTCCGGCTCCATCCGCAGGTCGTCCTCCAGCGCCGACGCCAGCTGGAGTTCCATCGCGTTGTCGCGGGATTCGCGCCCCGCGTGGGTGCACAGGGGGTAGAAGCTGCCGCGTTTGTAGAGGTAGACGAGGGCGAGGGAGCGGTCGTCGGCGGGGTTGTCGCGGGTGAAGGTGACCAGGGAGCACAGCAGCTGCGGGCCGAAGCCGTTGACCTCCATGGAGCTGTTGACCGCGTGCAGGTCGTTGACCAGTTCGGGGAGCTGGCCGGGGGTGCGGCGGGAGACGAGCCAGGAGTAGCCATAGGCGTCCTGGACCAGCTCCACCCGGGGCCCGGTGCGGTCGGTGTCCGCGTCGAGCAGCGCCCGCACCTCGCGGTGGGTCTGCTCGAAGGCCGCCCCCTCGACCGTCGCGAAGCACACCGCGCCGGTGCCGGTCGGCGTGAACCCGGAGACCACCTCCAGCGTCACCGCCGCCGACGGCAGCCCGAACAGCCGGTCCAGATCCGGCGGCACCGGCTTCGTACGCCCCAGGAGGATGTCCAGCAGCCCCATGCTCAGGCCGCCGACTCGGGGGCCTGCGCCTCGCCCAGCTCCGCCGAGATCCGGCCCAGCTGCTCCAGCCGCTGTTCCAGCGTCGGGTGGGTGGAGAAGAACCGCTCGACGCCGGGCTCCTTGCCGGTCGCCGGGGTGAAGTAGAACGCGTTGAACGCCTGCGCCGTCCGCAGATCCTTCGTCGGGATACGGGCGATGTCCCCGGAGACCTTGGTCAGCGCCGCCGCCAGCGCCGAGGGGCGGCCGGTCAGCTGCGCGGCCGCGCGGTCGGCGGCCAGCTCGCGGTAGCGGGACAGCGCGCGGATCAGCAGGAAGCTGATCGCATACACGGCGATCGACACCCCGATGATCGCCGCGAACACGGCCGCGGTGTTCTGGTCCCGGCGGCCCGAGCTGAACAGCGACGAGTAGAACGCGAACCGGACGATCAGCCCCGCGAGCACCCCGAGGAACGACGCCACCGTGATCACGGCGACGTCCTTGTGCGCCACGTGCGACAGCTCGTGCGCGAGCACACCCTCCAGCTCGGCGGGCTCCAGACGCCGTAGCAGGCCGGTGGTCACACAGACCACCGCGTGATCCGGGTTCCGCCCGGTCGCGAACGCGTTGGGCATGTCCATGGACGACACGGCCACGACAGGCTTCGGCATGTCGGCCATCGCGCACAGCCGGTCCACCACCGCGTGCAGCTCGGGATACTCCTCCGGCTCCACGACCCGCCCGCGCATCGCGAACATCGCGATCTTGTCGGAGAACCAGAACTGCGCCACGAACAGCGCACCCACCAGCACCACGACCAGCAGCCACGACTTCAGCAGCACGATCAGCGCGGCCACGAACCCCACGTACAGCAGGCCGAGCAGAAACAGCGTGACCGTCATCCGCACGGTCAGCCGCCGGTCGCTCCGGAAGCGGCTCCGCATCTCGCATCACCCCGCACTCAGCGCCCTGTGCTGTCCAGTGTGCACCCGCGGTGGCCCAGGGGGGAGCCGCGATACGGCCCGGAACGGGCAAAGCCGTGCGTCCTGTCGTCAAGCGGGCGCGTCCAGGAGCAGCCGGGCCCGCTCCAGCAGCCCGACGATCTCCGGCGCCGACCGGTCGCGCGTCCCCCAGCGCAGCACCCGCCGTACGACCAGCTCGGCCCGCTCCCGCAGCCGTACGTCCCCCTCTCCGCCTTCCAGCAGCGCCACCGCCGCCCGCAGCCGGGCCGGCTCGCCGTGCGCGTCCAGCAGCCGCCACGCCGACACCCGCTCCGACCGGGGCCGGTCCGCGCCCAGCCGCCGCAGCAGCCACTCCTCGGGCAGCGCCTCGGCGGACGGCAGCAGCGCGAGCGTGGCCTCGCGGACGACGCCGGGCGCGGGATCGTCCAGCAACCGCCGCATCCGCTCCACGCCCGTCACGTCCAGCGCGCGCAACCCGGCCACCGCCCGCGCCCGCACCCGCGCCTCCGGACGGTCGAGGAGCGGCCACAACAGCTCGGCGTCCGCCCGCTGCCCGCACTCCGCGAGCCCGATGGCGGCGCCGGGCGGCGGTGCGGGCTCGGCACACCGCGCCCGGTACCAGGGCAGCGGGTCGCCCCCGAGCTGCCGTACGACGTACCGCGCACAGGCCCGCACCAGCGCCGACCGGTCCGCGAGGAACTCCTCCGCCCGCGCCGGCCGCCCCAGCCGCCGCAGCCCGGTGACCCCGGCGGCCCGGACGCGGGGAGCGCGGGCGCCGAGCAGGACGTCGACCACGTCCGCGTCCGCGGTGGCGGCCAGCGCCGCATCGGCACACAGCCCCTGTACGGCCGCGTCGTCATCGAGGGCGGCGGTCCGGGCCAGCTCGGCAGCCGGCAGGCGGCCCCCCTCCACGGCCAGCCGGTACGCGAACCGGCGCGCCGTACGGTCACCGGACGCCAGCAGCGACCCCGGCCCCTCCCGGTGCAGCACCTGTTCGAGCAGCCCGAGGGCGAAGGCCCCCCGCTGCCGGTGGGCCAGCCGCAGGATCAACGGCGCGAGCCGTACGGCGGCATGCGCGTCCATCGCCTCGACGAGCACCTCCCGCGCCCGCTCCCGTACGGGCCCGGCCCAGTCGGTACACCGCACCGCCACCAGCGGGAGCAGCCTGGGCCGCCCTACGACCCGCTCCAGCGCCCGCTGCCGTATCCGCCCGTCCTGACGGCAGAGCACGACCGCGAGCTCTTCGTCGCTCAGCGCCTCGTCCGAGTCCAGCGCGGCCAACACCCGCGACCCGGCACCGAGTTGCCACCCGGCCTCGTGGTCGACCGGCCAGTACCACCCCTCCTCGACCCGGACCCGGCGGTCCCACTCCAGCCAGTCCTCCGGGCCGCCGTTCTCGAACAGCCGCTCCGCGTCGCCGGTCCCCGCCCGCATCTGCCGCGCCCCTTTTTCTCTTCCCGGCGACGACGGCAACGCCGTCCCCCGAAGACTGCATGATTCAGGCAATGATCATCGCCGCTGTTCCTGGGATCATCACCCCGCTGTGTCCGGTCGAGACGACGACTCAAGGTGGTTGATCCCGTGAGGCTGACCCGTGTGACGCTCGCTGTGGCCGCCGGAGCGATGGCTCCGGCGTTGCTGTTCGCGACGCCCTCCTTCGCGGCCGGTACGGCGTCGGCGCCGGCGGCGACCGCTGCCGTGACCGCCGGCGCCGGGTCGCCGTACGACGACATGGACGTGGACGATCTGCGGGTGGCGATCGTCCGCATCCTGGCCGACCCCGACAGCGGCAAGCGCGTGCAGCGGGAGGCCGGCGCGCTGCTCGACAGCGGGACCGCGGACGAGATGCGGGCCTGGCTGGAGACCGGGTACCCGCTGGCCCAGGCCGAGGACGACCGGGTGGCCCTCACCGGCCTGCTCGCCGACCCCGACAGCGGCAAGCGGGTCAAGCGCGAGGTCAACGCGCTGCTCGACCGCGACGACCCCGCCGAGATCCGCGCCTGGCTGGAGACCGGCTACCGCCTCGCCCAGGCCGAGGACGACCGCGTCGCCATCACCCGCATCCTCGCCGACCCCACCACCAGCCCCGCCCTGCGCGCCGCCGCGAACGCGGCCCTGGACGACGGCACCCCGGAAGCCCTGCGCCACTTCCTCGAAGTGGGCCGGTACGAGGTCTGATCAGCGAACAAAAGTGTGCCCCCGGCTCCGGACCCGGAGACGGGGGCACACCCATGGGCGTCGGTCAGACGGCGACGATCACACGTCGTAGTACAGCTCGAACTCGTGCGGGTGCGGGCGCAGCGCCAGTGGGGCGATCTCGTTCGTGCGCTTGTAGTCGATCCACGTCTCGATGAGGTCCGGGGTGAAGACGTCGCCCTGGAGGAGGAAGTCGTGGTCGGACTCCAGGCGGTCGAGGACGGCGCCGAGGGAGGTGGGGACCTGGGCGACGCCCGCGTGCTCCTCGGGGGCCAGCTCGTAGAGGTCCTTGTCGATCGGCTCGGCGGGCTCGATCTTGTTCTTGATGCCGTCCAGGCCCGCGAGCAGCAGGGCGGAGAAGGCGAGGTAGGGGTTGCCGGAGGAGTCGGGCGCGCGGAACTCGACGCGCTTGGCCTTCGGGTTGGAGCCCGTGATCGGGATACGCATCGCCGCGGAGCGGTTGCGCTGCGAGTACACCAGGTTGATCGGCGCCTCGAAGCCCGGCACCAGGCGGTGGTACGAGTTCACCGTGGGGTTGGTGAACGCCAGCAGCGACGGGGCGTGCTTGAGGATGCCGCCGATGTAGTAGCGGGCGGTGTCCGACAGGCCCGCGTAACCGGCCTCGTCGTAGAAGAGCGGGTCGCCGCCGGTCCACAGGGACTGGTGGACGTGCATGCCCGAGCCGTTGTCGCCGAAGATCGGCTTCGGCATGAAGGTCGCGGTCTTGCCGTTGCGCCAGGCGACGTTCTTCACGATGTACTTGAAGAGCTGGAGGTCGTCGGCCGCGGCGAGCAGCGTGTTGAACTTGTAGTTGATCTCCGCCTGGCCGGCCGTGCCCACCTCGTGGTGCTGGCGCTCGACCTTCAGACCCGCCTTGTCCAGCTCCAGGGAGATCTCCGCGCGCAGGTCGGCGAAATGGTCCACCGGGGCCACCGGGAAGTAGCCGCCCTTGTAGCGGACCTTGTAGCCGCGGTTGTTCTCGACCGCGCCGGTGTTCCAGGCGCCGGCCTCGGAGTCGATGTGGTAGAACGCCTCGTTCGCGCTGGTGGCGAACCGCACCGAGTCGAAGACGTAGAACTCCGCCTCGGGGCCGAAGTACGCGGTGTCCGCGATGCCGGTGGAGGCGAGGTACGCCTCGGCCTTCTTCGCCACGTTGCGCGGGTCGCGGGAGTACTGCTCGCCCGTGATCGGGTCGTGGATGAAGAAGTTGATGTTCAGCGTCTTGTCGCGGCGGAACGGGTCCACGCGGGCGGTCGACAGGTCGGCGCGCAGGGCCATGTCGGACTCGTGGATGGCCTGGAAGCCGCGGATCGACGAGCCGTCGAAGGCCAGCTCCTCGTCCGGGTCGAACGCCTCGACGGGCACCGTGAAGTGCTGCATGACGCCCGGCAGGTCGCAGAAACGGACGTCTACGAACTTGACGTCCTCGTCCGCGATGAACTTCTTGGCCTCGTCGGCGTTCTGGAACATCCAGCTCCTCCTACTCCCGGCCGTCCGGTCGGGGTGGCAGATCGGTTCGTGCGGCCAGTGCGGTGGCACACGCTGGTTCCGACACTAGGGACGCGTGGTTTCTCGGGCGTGACTCGTTTGTTTCGCAGAAGTTAACCGGCCACCCCCTCCACCGTAGCCCCGGAACCCCCCTCCACGCGGTGATCAAAACCCGGCACAGTACCGTGGACGGGTGGACAACAGGCAAGCAATGGGATCGTGGCTCTCCGGGCCCCGCGCGGCCATGGAAGAGGCGGGCGCGGACTTCGGGTACCGGGGCGAGCAGCTCGGGCTCCCCGAGGACGGTCCGAACTCCGTCGCCCGGCCCGGCAGGCGGCTCGGCGCGCTCGCCGTGGACTGGGGGCTGTGCGTCTTGATCGCATACGGCCTGATCACCCACGGCAACAGCCCCGCCACCAGCAACTGGGCGCTGCTCGTCTTCTTCGCGATGAGCGCGGTGCTGGTCGGCACCCTCGGTTTCACCCCGGGCAAGCGGCTCTTCGGGCTGCGCGTGGTGGCCTTGGAGACCGGCGTCGTCAGCCCGCTGCGCGCCCTGCTCCGCAGCGTCCTGCTCTGCCTCGCCGTCCCCGCCCTGGTCTGGGACCGCGACGGCCGCGGCCTGCACGACCGTCTCGCGAAGACCGTCGAAGTCCGCATCTGAGCCCGGCGACGACAAGACAGCACGACAGCCGAGACAGCACCAGAGCCAGGACAGCACGAGAGTGGGGCCCGCCGGAGGAATTCCTCCAGTCGGGCCCCACTCTCGTACGGGTACGGGAAGCCGCTCAGCGCGACCGCGGGCTGCCGCCCTTCGGCATCCGCATGCCCTTGGGCATAGGCCCCTTCGGCAAGGGCATATTGCTCATCAAGTCCCCGAGCGCGCGCAGCCGGTCGTTGGTGGCGGTCACCTGCGGGCCGCTCAGGACGCGCGGGTACTTCAGCATCGTCGTGCGCAGCTTCTTCAGGTCGACCTGACCCTCGCCGGTGCCCACGATCAGGTCGTGCACGGGCACGTCCGCGACGATGCGGTTCATCTTCTTCTTCTCGGCCGCGAGCAGGCCCTTCACCCGGTTCGGGTTGCCCTCCGCGACGAGCACGATGCCGGCCTTGCCGACCGCGCGGTGCACGACGTCCTGGCTGCGGTTCATCGCCACGGCGGGGGTGGTGGTCCAGCCCCGGCCGACGTTGTCCAGCACGGCCGCGGCGGCGCCCGGCTTGCCCTCCATCTGCCCGAAGGCGGCCCGCTCGGCCCGGCGCCCGAACACCACGGCCGCCGCGAGCGTGCCGATCAGCAGGCCCGCGAAGCCGAAGTAGTACGGATGCCCGACCAGGAAGCCGATCGCGAGGAGGACACCGAAGATGCCGAGTCCGACGGCCGCGAGTACCAGGCCGATCGTCTTGTCGGCCTTCTGGGTCATCTTGTACGTGAGAGCGATCTGCTTCAGTCGCCCTGCGCTCGCGGCGTCCGCCGCGGTTTCCTTCCTCGCCATGCCACGAAGTCTACGTGGCCTCGGGCGCACTCTCGACGGCGGTGTCGGAAGCGTCACACCCGGGCGCGGAACGGTCAGAGACGGGCGGCGGCGCGGTCGAGGACCTGCTGGGCCTCGACACGGTCCTTGGCCCGGCGGCGGTCCTCCAGGACCGACGTCCAGGCGTTGCGGCGGGCGGTGCGCTGACCGCCGTTCATCAGCAGGGACTCGACGGCGCGCAGGGCGCCGCTCAGGGACGGGATGGCGTTGGCGCGGACGGGTGCGGCCTGCATGATCGAGGTCCCCCCTCGGAGCGGGTGGAGTACGGGGCGTGATTCCAGGGTCACTGATTGGTGTTACCAGGGCGTGACCGGCCGGTCAAACGCCAGTGAAGGGCCGGTGCGCGCCCCGCGTACGACGACGCGGCCCCGGCGGGTGCCCTCATCAGGGAGGACGGCCGGGACCGCGTCGACTCGGCCATTACCGGCCAGTAGGAACTTGTGCGTGAATTCACACGGCTTGCTCACACCGCTCGGGCGCCACGGGTGTGCGCCGGGGGCGCGTCAGACCGCCTGGCTGGCGACGAACGCGCCCCGCTTCTCGATCGCCATCTGGTACAGACGCCCGGCGCGGTACGACGAGCGGACCAGCGGGCCGGACATCACACCGGAGAAGCCGATCTGCTCGGCCTCCTCCTTCAGCTCCACGAACTCCTGCGGCTTGACCCAGCGCTCCACCGGGTGGTGGCGCAGCGAGGGGCGCAGGTACTGGGTGATGGTGACCAGCTCGCACCCGGCCTCGTGCAGCTGGCGCAGCGCCTCGCTGATCTCCTCGCGGGTCTCGCCCATGCCGAGGATCAGGTTCGACTTGGTGACCAGGCCGAAGTCGCGCGCCTCGGTGATGACCTTCAGCGAGCGCTCGTAGCGGAAGCCGGGGCGGATGCGCTTGAAGATGCGCGGGACCGTCTCGACGTTGTGCGCGAAGACCTCGGGGCGGGAGGCGAAGACCTCGGCGAGCTGCTCGGGCACCGCGTTGAAGTCGGGGGCCAGCAGCTCGACCTTGGTGCGACCCGTCTCGCGGCCCGCGGTCTGGGCGTGGATCTGGCGCACGGTCTCGGCGTACAGCCAGGCGCCGCCGTCCTCCAGGTCGTCGCGGGCGACGCCGGTGATCGTGGCGTAGTTGAGGTCCATGGTGACCACGGACTCGCCCACGCGGCGCGGCTCGTCGCGGTCCAGGGCCTCGGGCTTGCCGGTGTCGATCTGGCAGAAGTCGCAGCGCCGGGTGCACTGGTCGCCGCCGATGAGGAAGGTGGCCTCGCGGTCCTCCCAGCATTCGTAGATGTTGGGGCAGCCGGCCTCCTGGCACACCGTGTGCAGGCCCTCGCTCTTCACGAGGTTCTGCATCTTCGTGTACTCGGGGCCCATTTTCGCCCGGGTCTTGATCCACTCGGGCTTGCGCTCGATGGGGGTCTGGCTGTTGCGGACCTCCAGGCGCAGCATCTTGCGTCCGTCGGGTGCGACTGCGGACACGACCGGCTCCCTGCTTGTTGCGAAGTAGTCTTCGATTCTTCGGCGTACACAGAGTACGCCCGTGTTCATTGGGCCCTACGGGTGAGGAAAACCTCGCGGACGCAGGCCGAATTCCCGGTCAGGCCGCGGCGGTCTTCTCGATCACCCGGGGCTTGGGCTCCGCGCTCTCCATGACCTCGCGCAGCTGCCGCTCGATCACCGGCAGCACCTCGTCGACCGTGACGTCCCGGCCCAGCTCGCCGGCCAGCGAGGCCACGCCGGCGTCACGGATGCCGCACGGGATGATCCGGTCGAACCAGCGGTTGTCCGGGTTCACGTTGAAGGAGAAGCCGTGCATCGTGACGCCCTTGGCGACGCGGATGCCGATGGCGGCGATCTTGCGGTCCTCGCGGCGCTGGCCCGCGTTGGAGGGGGCGTACTCCGGGCCGTTGAGCCGGGGGTCGAACTCCTCGTCGTTCAGCCGCGGGTCGAAGTCCAGGGAGAGGCCGCCGAGCGCGGGGCGCTGCTCGACCGGGTCGCCGAGCACCCAGACCCCGCTGCGGCCCTCGACGCGGGTGGTCTCCAGACCGAACTCCGCGCAGGTGCGGATCAGGGCCTCCTCCAGCCGGCGTACGTGCGCGATCACGTCGACCGGGCGGGGCAGCTTCTGGATCGGGTAGCCCACGAGCTGGCCGGGACCGTGCCAGGTGATCTTGCCGCCCCGGTCCACGTCCACCACCGGGGTGCCGTCGAGCGGGCGCTCGCTGTCCTCGGTGCGGCGGCCCGCCGTGTACACCGGGGGGTGTTCGAGGAGCAGGACCGTGTCGGGGATCTCGTCGGCGAACCGGGCGGCGTGCACCCGGCGCTGCTCGTCCCAGGCCTCCTGGTACTCGACGGCGTCCGCGCCGAACCCCATGTGGACGAACCGCAACTCACTCACGGCAAGCGCCTCCCTCAGGCTGCCCCTCGTCCAGGCCGCCCCTCGTCGGGTCTGTCAGGCGCGTCGGGCGCCCACGCCACTGTACGTCCGGCCCGGGCACGTCAGTCCCGCGGGTGATCCTCACACGATCGGATGAATGCGCGGCGGAATGTGCGACTACTTGCTCACTCTCCGCTACATTCGCGCCGTTCGTGCGGCCGAAGGGGCTGCTCACAGGCGATCCCGGCACCTCAGGGAGCCGGAAGGCAGGAGACCGCGCCACAGATGACGGACCGACCCGCGCAGCGCACCCCCAACCGCCAGCTCGCCGCGCTCATCGCAGAGGCGGGGTTCTCCAACGCGGGTCTGGCCCGGCGCGTCGACCAGCTCGGCCTGGAGCACGGGCTGGACCTCAGATACGACAAGACCTCCGTCACCCGCTGGCTGCGCGGCCAGCAGCCCCGGGGCACCACCCCCGCGCTCATCGCCGAGGTCTTCACGCGCCGGCTCGGGCGCCGGCTCACCGCGCAGGACCTCGGCCTGGACGCGTGTGCGCCGGTGTACGCCGGGCTCGAGTTCGCGGCCACGCCGGAGGAGGCCGTGGACATCGTCGGCGGGCTGTGGCGCAAGGACTCCGGAAGCCACGCCGAGCTGCGCCGGATCGCCTTCACCCCGGCCGGGCTCGTGGTGCCCAGCCGCGACTGGCTGATCGGCAGGCCCGACGACCGGGTGGCCCGCGAGGCGGCACCCCGGGTGCCCGCGCAGGGCCGCCACGGCAGCGCGCCCGAGCGCACCGAGCCCGTCCCCGGCGCGCTCCGGCCGCCCGGGCACCCCGACCGCTCCTCCGGGCACCGGGTCACCTCCGGCGAGATCGCCGCGCTGCGCTCGGTCGGCGAACTGTTCCGCACCCTGGACGACCAGTACGGCGGCGGCCACGCCCGGCAGGCCCTGGTGCGCTACCTGGAGCACGAGTGCGAGCCGATGCTGCGCGGGGTCTACTCCGAGCAGACCGGCCGCAGGCTCTTCGGCGCCGCCGCCGACCTCACCCGGCTCGCCGGCTGGACGTCGTACGACATCGCCGCCCACGGACTCGCCCAGCGCTACTTCGTCCAGGCGCTGCGCCTTGCCCAGGCGGCGGGCGACCGGGCCTACGGCTCGTACGTGCTGGTCACCATGAGCCGGCAGGCCGTCTACCTCGGACACGGCAGGGAGGCTCTCCAGCTCGCCCGGGTCGCCCAGCAGGGCGTCGGCACGGCGGCGCCCCCGGTCGTCCAGGCGCTGCTGCACGCGGCGGAGGCGCGGGCGCACGCGGTGGTCGGGGAGGCGCGGGCGTGCACCACCGCGCTGCTGCGCGCCGAACGCGCCCTGGAGTCGGCCCGGGCCGCCGACGACGTGCCGCACTGGGCGCGCTTCTTCGACGAGGCCCAGCTCGCGGACGAGCTGGGCCACTGCCACCGGGACCTCCAGCAGTTCCGGGCGGCCGCGCAGCACGCGGAGCGCGCGCTGCGGCTGCGCGGCCCGGCGCACGCCCGCAGCCGGCTGTTCTGCCGGGTGGTCCTCGCCACCGCCCGGCTCGGCCTCGGCGAACTCGACCAGGCGTGCGCGCTGGCCGCCGAGGCGGCGGCCCAGGCGGCGGAGATGCGCTCGGTGCGCGCGGTCGAGTACGTCAAGGACTTCGAGCGCCGCCTGGAGCCGTACCGCGACGCGGCCCCGGCGCGGGGGTACCGGGAGCGGACCGCCGCGCTGGGGTGAGAGTCACACCCGCTGCCGCGGCTCTACGCCGCGCGCGGCACCGTCGCCGCCGGGTCGGCGCGGTGCAGCGAGCCCGCCGCGCCGAGGTCGGCCAGGAGGGCCGCCGCCGCGCGGTGGGCGGAGCGCAGGGCGCCCTGGACGGTGCCGGAGTCGCGGTGGTCGCCGCACACGTACAGCCCCGCCATCAGGCGCACCGGGCGGCGCGCGTCGTACGGCGGGCGCTGTGCGGGGACCGCCTCCGGGGTGTGCCGCACGGCCAGGGTCTCCCAGCGGTGCGTGGAGGTGCCGTAGAGGCGGCCCAGCTGGATGCGGACGGCGCTGTCCAGTTCGCCGTGGTCCCGGGGCGGGGTGCCGAGGACGGTGGAGGAGATCAGCACGCGTCCGGCGGGCGCCCGGGCCGGGTCCACGGTGCTGAGCACCGCCGTGTGCGCGACCGGGCCGCTCCGGTCGGCGTCGAGGAGCAGCGCGGAGCCGGTGGCGAGCGCGGGGGCCGGGTCGTCGGTGGTGTGGTGGACCACGGTCACCGGGTGGAAGTCCGGCACGCGCAGGCCGGGCAGCAGCTCGGCGGCGGCGCGGGCGCCGGTCGCGAGCAGGACCGCGCGGCAGCGGATCACGCCGTGCTCGGCGGTGGTGACCGAGGTGGTGGAGACCGAGGTGACGCGTACGCCGGTGCGCACGGTGCCGGGCGGCAGCGAGCGGGCCAGCCGGTCCGGGAGCGCCTGCGCGCCCCCCTCGGGGACGCACAGCCGCCCGCTCGCGAAGGCGTGCAGCGCCAGGTCGGCGGCCCGGCTGGAGGTGGTCAGCTCCGGGTCGCACAGCAGGGCGGCCAGCAGCGGGCGCAGGAAGCCCTCGACGGTGCGTGGCGGCAGTCCGCGCGCCTGGAGGGCCTGGGCGGCGGGCAGTTCGGGCCGGGCCAGCAGGCGTTCGACCGGGGTGGCGGCGAGCCGGTTCAGCGCGCTGCCGAGCCGGGCCCGGTCCATGGCGCCCCCGGCCGCCCCGCCCGTACGGCTCTCGCGGGCGCTTCCCGGCCCCCGAGGGGCGCTCGCGAGGGCGCGCGCGATGTGAAGTGCGCCCCTTGCGCCCCCTGTGACCGCCGGAGCACCCGCCCGGTGCCGGTGCCCGTCGCGGTGCAGCAGGACCCCGGGCGCGAAGCGGCGCAGCGGCAGCGCTTCGAGGCCGGGGGCGGTGCGCAGATCGGTCCAGGACGTGAACAGCGGCTGTCCGAGCCGGTCGAGCCGGAAGCCGTCGACCTTGTCCGTCGACATACGGCCGCCGACGCACGGATCGGCCTCCAGGACCGCGGTCGACACTCCAGCACTGGCGAGCCGACGGGCCGCCGCGAGTCCGGCGACCCCGGCTCCCACGACGACGACGTCCACCTGGTACGCGGGCTCAAGCACGAGGCCCCTCCTGTGGTTGCGCGGCCGGTGGAGACGTGATGCCCCCAACAGGCCCCGGGGATACCCGAGTTCGGGTCGAGGTTAGGGCCCGGACCGGTCAGGGGCAGTCGCGCATCGACAGGGCACGGTCGCATGGAGGTCGCATACGGTCACTCCGCCGCGCGGATCGCGTCCTCGATCCCGGGGAACGCGAAAGCGAACCCCGACTCCAACAGCCGCGCGGGCACCACCCGTTGACTGCCCAGCACATCCCCGGCCATCTCCCCGAGCACCGTGCGCAGCACCGCCGCCGGGACCGGGAACGGGGTCGGCCGGTGCAGCACGCGCCCCATCGCCTCGGTGATCTCCTGGTTGGTCAGCGGCTCGGGCGCGGTCAGATTGAACGGCCCCGACAGGTCATCACGGTCGATCAGATGCCGGAGCGCGGCCACCTCGTCGTGCAGCGCGATGTACGACCAGTACTGCCGCCCGTCCCCGAGCCGCCCGCCGAGCCCCGCCTTGAACAGCGGGAACAGCCGCCCCCACGCCCCGCCCGTGGACGCCACCACCAGACCGGTGCGCGCGAACACCGTCCGCACCCCCGCCTCCCGCACCGGCGCCGCCGCCTCCTCCCACTCCTCGCACACCGAGGGCAGGAACCCCTCGCCGGGCGGGGCGCTCTCGTCCGTGACCCGGTCGCCGGTGTCGCCGTAGTAGCCGATCGCGCTGCCGTTCACGAACACCCGGGGCGGCTCCGGCAGCGAGACGACCGCCTCCGCCAGCGTCGCCGTGCCCAGCACCCGGCTGTCCCGGATCAGCCGCTTGTACTCCGGCGTCCAGCGCTTGTCCCCGACCCCGGCCCCGGCCAGGTTCACCACCACGTCGCAGCCGGTCAGCCCGGCCGCGTCCACCGTCTGCCGCTCCGGGTCCCAGCGCACCTCGTCCTCGCCCCGCGGCTCGTGCCGCACCAGCCGGACCACCTCGTGCCCGTCGCCCCGCAGGGACCGCACCAGGGCGCTGCCGATCAGACCGGACGCGCCGGCCACCGCGATTCGCGAATGCTCCATGATCCCAGCATGGCCGTACGGCCCCCGGAAACCGGGGAGAACGGCCCACCGCGGCCGCAAGTCGCCCCCGGCCCCCGCCTACAGTCCCCCCATGACCCAGCCCCGCATACGCCCGGCCCGCCCCGGGGACGAGGACGCGCTCGCCCTGCTCGACCGCCGCACCTGGTCCACCCTCCACGCGGTGCAGCCCGCGCCCCGGCCGCCGTACCCGCCCTTCTTCGACGCGGCCCATCTGCCGCAGGACCACCTGGTGGCCGAGCTCGACGGACGCGCCGTCGGCTATGTCCGGGTCGGGCCGCCCACCCCGCTCGCCGTCAACGCGCACGTCCTGCAGATCCGGGGCCTCGCCGTCGCCGGGGAGGCACGCGGCCACGGCGTCGGCCGCGCCCTGGTCCGCGCCGCCGCCGAGCTGGCCCGCGCCCGGGGCGCCCGGCGCCTGACCCTGCGCGTCCTCGGCCACAACACCCCGGCCCGCCGGCTCTACGAGGCCGAGGGATTCACGGTCGAGGGCGTCCTCCCGGAGGAGTTCCTCATCGCGGGGGAGTACGTCGACGACGTCCTCATGGGCCGCTTCCTGTGAGATGCCCCCGGCGTCCTACGACGTGATCAGGTGCCCGGTGTCCACCGGCCGCGTCGCCTTCGCCGCCCGGGACGCATCCGAGGCGACCTCGGCCGCCGTGAGCGCGTAGCCCGTCTCGGAATCCGAGGTGGAGCGGGCGAACACCACGCCGTACACCCGCCCGGACGTGGTCAGCAGCGGTCCGCCCGAGTTGCCCGGGCGGACCGTCGAGCGCACCGAGTACACCTCGCGGGTGACCGTCCGGTCGCTGTAGATGTTCTGGCCGGTCGCCCGCACCCGGTTCGCCACCGTCGCCGCCTGGAGGTTCAGCCCGCCGTCCTCCGGATAACCCGCCACCACCGCCGAGTCCCCGCGCCGGGCACCGTCGTCGAAGCGCAGCACCGGGGCGCTCAGCCGGGGCACGTAGAGCACCGCCACGTCCTTGTCCGGGTCGAAGAGCACCACCCGCGCCGCGTACGACGGACCGACCCCGCCCACCCGCACGCTCGGCTCGTCGATCCCGGCCACCACGTGCGCGTTCGTCATCACTCGGTGCGGCGCGTACACGAACCCGCTGCCCTCGCGGCCCTCGGCGCCCGCCGAGCCCTCGATCTTCACCGTGCTCGTACGGGCCGCCTCCGTCGCCTCCGCCGTCACACTGTCCCCGCTGGGCTCGGCCACCCGGGCCGTGGACTCGTTCTCGAACGGGTTGAAGACCTGCGGGAAACCCGCCTCCGTCAGCGCCGAGGTGGCCCGCGAGAACCACACCGGGGTCGTCTCCGGCATCGCCTCCTGCACCGCGCCGAGCAGCGTCGAGTGACGGATCGCCGACGTCAGCGTCTGCGAGGGCGCCGCCGCCAGCACGCTCGCCGCCACCCACGCCACGATCAGCACCGCCACCGAGTTCGCCGCCGCGCCGCCCAGCCCGTCCGCCACCCGCAGCGCGCCCCCGCCCGTGCGGTCGATACGGCTGCGCAGCCGCAGCCCCAGCTGCCCCGCCAGCTCGTGCCCCACCACGCCCGGCACCAGCACCGTCAGCACCGCGAGCACGGTCGCCGCGGCCGACCCGCGCGTCACCAGGCCCGTCACGAAGGGCAGCGCCCAGACACCGACGGCCGCGCCGCCCACGAACCCGGCCAGCGACAGACACCCGGCCACCAGGCCGCGCCGGTACCCGGCGGCCGCGTAGACGAGGACCACCAGCACGAGCAGCACGTCGAGCAGGTCCACGAAGCCGCCTTTCTCTCGGACCCCCCAGTACGGTCGGGACGCGCCCGCTGATCAGCCGCGCGCGCCCCGGCGGGGAAACGGCACACGGGTGCGTGTACCCCCGGAAACGTCCCGGACGGGGACGATGGTTCCACCGGGTGGCACAGCACACATCGCGGACCGGGCCGGGCGATCCGACGATGGGATCATGCGTGCCACGCGAGGACCGGACGGACACAAGCGGCGCGTCCGGGTACCGGGCGCGGTGCTGCTGGTGGTCGGCTGCCTGCCCGCACTCACCACCCTGGTCGCGGTGCTGATGTTCGCCCGGGGCAGCGAGAGCATCGTCACCCACCACTCCCCCCACCCCGCCACGGTCGCCCCGCGCACACCCCCGCACCACTACGCGCCCCGCCCGGCGATCGTGCCCCGCTCCGTCTGGCTGGACGCCACCGCCCGGCACGAGCAGCCCGCCCCGCGCTACGACGACAAGGTGATCGCCGTCTTCGTCCACCACACCGACTCGCCCAACGGCTACGACTGCGCCGACGCCCCGCGCATCATCCGCGCCCTGTACGCGGGCCAGACCGGCAGCCGGCACTGGGACGACATCGGCTACAACTTCCTCGTGGACCGCTGCGGCACCGTCTACGAGGGCCGCGCCGGAGGAGTGGACCGGGCGGTCACCGGCGCCCACACCCAGGGCTTCAACCACCGCAGTACGGGCATCGCCGCGCTCGGCACCTTCACCGCCGGAGTCCCCGTCCCGCGCGCCATGACCGACGCCATCGCCGCGGTCGCCGCCTGGAAACTGGGCCTCGCCGACATCGACCCGCGCTCGCGCGTCACCCTGGTCTCCAGCAGCGGACTGAGCAGGTACAAGGCCGGTACGGCCGCCACCCTGCCCGCCCTGGCGGGCCACAACGACGGCTATCAGACCACCTGCCCCGGCGCCGCCCTGACCGCCCGCCTCCCCGCCATCAGGAACGCGGCGGCCCGCCTCCAGGGCCGGTGAGCGGTACACCGGGGAGCGGGCGGGCACCTCACTCCCCGAAGCGTTCCCACAGCACCGGATAGCGCTCCGCCAGCATCCCGTCGTTCTCGAAGTCGAACGCCGTGCCCGCCGGCTCCGCAGGGGCGGGAGCGATCCCCAGGTCGGGGGCCACCACGCCGGTCAGCCGCTCGTACGCCTCGTCGGCCGCGTACCCCAGCTCCTCGCCGTCCCCGTCCATCTCCTCGTCGAAGTCATCGAGGAGCTCCGCCAGCGCGTCCGGGTCGTGCAGCGCGCCCTCGAACACCTCCCGGCCCTGGCCGATCAGCCAGCACCGGAAGTAGTCGAAGGCGTCGTCGCTCGCGCCGCCCAGCAGAATCCACGCCGCGCCCCACAGATCCCAGCGGTAGGCGCGGTTGTAGCGGGCCTCGAAGTGACGGGCGAAGTCCAGGACCATGTCCGGGTCCAGCTGGAGCAGCTTGTCCACCAGCAGGTCGGCCTGCTCCTCGGGGTCGCCCTCGGCGGCCTCGCGGGTGGCGTCGATCAGCTCCCAGAACTCCGTCTCGTCCATCACGGCACCAGCATCGGGCCTCGGTGCGCGCCCCGCACGCGGAACGGCACGGTGAACGGCGGGAAACGACGAAGGGGCACGGCGACACGCCGTACCCCTTCAGCGGACCTCAGAAGGTCACAGACCGTACTTCTCGCGGGCTTCCTTCACCGCCGTGGCCTTGACCTCGCCGCGCCGGGCGAGCTGCGCCAGGGCCGCGACGACGATCGACTCGGCGTCCACGCCGAAGTGCCGGCGGGCCGCCGCGCGGGTGTCGGAGAGGCCGAAGCCGTCCGCGCCCAGCGAGGACCAGTCCTGCTCGACCCACTGCGCGATCTGGTCCGGGACCTGGCGCATGTAGTCGGAGACCGCGAGGACCGGGCCCTCGGCGCCCTGGAGCGCCCGGCGCACGAACGGCACCCGCTCCTCGCCGCGCAGCAGGGCCGCGTCGGCGTCCATGGCGTCACGGCGCAGCTCGGACCAGGAGGTCGCGGACCACACGTCGGCGGCCACCCCCCACTCTTCGGCGAGCAGCTTCTGCGCGTCGAGCGCCCAGTGGATCGCCGTGCCCGAGCCGAGGAGCTGGATGCGCGGGGCGTTGGCCGGGACGGTGACGCCCGCGGACTCCGCCGTGTTGAAGCGGTACAGGCCCTTGACGATGCCCTCGTCGATGCCGGGGGCGGCGGGCTTGGCCGGCTGCGGCAGCGGCTCGTTGTAGACCGTCAGGTAGTAGAAGACGTCCTGGTCCTCGCCCTCGGCGGCCTCGCCGTACATCCGGCGCAGACCCTCCTTGACGATGGCGGCGACCTCGTAGGCGAACGCCGGGTCGTACGTCAGCGCGGCCGGGTTGGTCGCGGCGATGACCGGGGAGTGGCCGTCGGCGTGCTGGAGGCCCTCGCCCGTCAGGGTCGTACGGCCGGCGGTCGCGCCGACGAGGAAGCCGCGGCCGAGCTGGTCGCCGAGCTGCCACATCTGGTCGGCCGTGCGCTGCCAGCCGAACATCGAGTAGAAGATGTAGAACGGGATCATCGCCTCGCCGTGCGTCGAGTACGCGCTGGAAGCGGCGATGAAGTCGGCCATCGAACCGGCCTCGGTGATCCCCTCGTTGAGGATCTGGCCGTTCTTGGCCTCCTTGTAGTACATCAGCTGGTCGCGGTCGACCGGCTCGTACGTCTGGCCCTTGGGCGAGTAGATGCCCAGCGAGGGGAACAGCGACTCCATGCCGAAGGTGCGCGCCTCGTCGGGGACGATCGGCACCCAGCGCTTGCCGGTCTCCTTGTCGCGGACCAGGTCCTTGACCAGGCGGACGAACGCCATGGTGGTCGCCACGTTCTGCGAGCCGGAGCCCTTGTCGAAGGAGGTGAACGCCTTGTCGGCGGGGGCGGGCAGCGCGGGCAGCGGCTGGGTGCGGCGGGCCGGGGCCGGGCCGCCGAGGGCCGCGCGGCGCTCCTGGAGGTAGCGGACCTCGGGGGAGTCGGCGCCCGGGTGGCCGTAGGGCACCTGGCCGTCGGCGAAGGCGCTGTCCGGGATCGGCAGTTCGAGGAGGTCGCGCATCGCCTTGAACTCGTCCACCGAGAGCTTCTTCATCTGGTGGTTGGCGTTCTTGGAGGCGAAGCCCGGGCCGAGGGTGTGGCCCTTGACCGTCTGGGCCAGGATCACGGTCGGCGCGCCCTTGTGCTCGACGGCCGCCTTGTACGCGGCGTAGACCTTGCGGGCCTCGTGGCCGCCGCGCGAGAGGTGGAAGCACTCGAGGATCTTGTCGTCGCTCAGCAGCTTCGCCATCTCCACCAGCGCCGGGTCGGCGCCGAAGAAGTCCTGGCGGATGTAGGCCGCGTCACGCGTCTGGTACGTCTGGATCTGGGCGTCCGGGACCTGGCGAAGGCGGCGGACCAGCGCGCCCGTGGTGTCCAGCTGGAACAGCTCGTCCCAGGCGGTGCCCCACAGGGTCTTGATGACGTTCCAGCCGGCGCCGCGGAACTGGGCCTCCAGCTCCTGCACGATCTTGAAGTTCGCGCGGACCGGGCCGTCGAGGCGCTGGAGGTTGCAGTTGATGACGAAGGTGAGGTTGTCCAGCTCCTCACGGGCGGCGAGCGCGAGGGCCGCCGTCGACTCCGGCTCGTCCATCTCGCCGTCGCCGAGGAACGCCCACACGTGCGAGGCGGAGACGTCCTTGATGGCGCGGTTGGTCAGGTAGCGGTTGAACCGCGCCTGGTAGATCGCGGAGAGCGGGCCGAGGCCCATCGACACCGTCGGGAACTCCCACAGCCAGGGCAGCCGACGCGGGTGCGGGTAGGAGGGCAGGCCGTTGCCGCCCGCCTCCTGGCGGAAGTTGTCGAGGTGGCCCTCGTTCAGCCGGCCGTCGAGGAAGGCGCGGGCGTAGATGCCCGGGGAGGCGTGGCCCTGGATGTAGAGCTGGTCGCCCGAGCCGTCGCCCTCCTTGCCCTTGAAGAAGTGGTTGAAGCCGGTCTCGTACAGCCACGCGGCGGAGGCGAAGGTGGCGATGTGGCCGCCGACGCCGTATTTGCTGCCACGGGTGACCATCGCGGCCGCGTTCCAGCGGTTCCAGGCGGTGATCCGGGACTCCATCGCCTCGTCACCGGGGACGCCCGGCTCGGCGGCGGTGGGGATGGTGTTGAGGTAGTCCGTCTCGACGAGCTTCGGCAGGCCGATGCCGTCCGCCTCGGCACGCTCCAGAGTGCGCCGCATCAGGTACGCGGCGCGATGCGGGCCCGCTTCCCTGGCGACGGCGTCCAGGGAGGCCCGCCACTCGGCGGTCTCCTCGGCGTCGCGGTCCGGGAGCTGGTCGAGCGCGCTCTGCTGGATGGCGTTGGGGTCGGTCATGTCGCCGCCTTCCTCAGTCGAAGGGGGGTGTTCTCATGGTTGAGAACTTGGGGGTGCCCTTGGTCTTTGGCAGGACAGGGCCGTCGAGGACTGTAACTCCCTGATCGATGATCGATCAAAGGTTTGGGGGTGAAAACCCCGTCTTTGCGCGAAAGTAGGCACCCGGTGTCTTTTGGACAGGCACGGGGTGCCGTGTTTTCGACCGGTTTCCGGGTCCGTTTCCGCAGGTGAGCGGGGTACGGCTCAGGCGCGGGGCGCGCAGCCCAGCACGTGCGCCTTCACCAGCTCGGCGATCCGGGGGTCGCGGCGCTTGAACGCCTCCACCAGCTCCTCGTGCTCCTCCGCGTACGACTGCTGAACGGTGCCCAGCCAGCGGATCGACAGCGCCGTGAACACCTCGATGCCGAGGCCCTCCCAGGTGTGCAGCAGCACGGAGTTGCCTGCGGCGCGCACCAGTTCGCGGTGGAAGCCGACGGTGTGGCGGACCTGGCCGGTGCCGTCGGCGGCCTGGTCGGCCTCGTACAGGGCGGCTACGTGGGGCTCCAGGGCCGAGCAGTCCGCCGCCAGGGCCTCGGCCGCGAGTTCGGCCGCTATGGCCTCCAGGCCGGCCCTGACGGGGTAGCTCTCCTCCAGGTCGGCCGCCGTCAGGTTGCGTACGCGGACGCCCTTGTTGGGGGCCGACTCGATCAGGCGCAGGGTCTCCAGTTCGCGGAGTGCCTCGCGGACCGGGGTCTGGCTGACCTCCAGTTCCGTGGCGATACGGCGTTCCACGATGCGCTCGCCCGGTTGCCAGCGGCCGCTGACGATGCCCTCCACGATGTGCTCGCGGATCTGTTCGCGCAGCGAGTGGATTACGGGCGCGGTCATTCTGGGCTCCTTCGCGAGGGGCTGGCTTTTAGACAATAAGGGGGGTGTGAGTATGTCGGGGCGCGGACAAGGGTGCTTTTGCCCAGGTGAGACGAGTTGCACAGGGTGTTTTCGAGGGGTCTCGCCGTGGGGGTGTCGGTTTGGGGGTGGGTGCGGCGGCGTCGTGGCTGGTCGCGCAGTTCCCCGCGCCCCTGAGGGAGTGACAGTTGCCCTGCGCCGACAAGCGCACGTTCCTCCGGTCCGGGAACGGCGAAGCCCCCCTGTCCTTCGACAGGGGGGCTTCTGCACAGGCCAGGGAGTTACAGGCCGAGCTCTACCTCGAACTCGCCCGCTTCCAGGATCTGCTTGACCGTCGTCAGGTAACGGGCCGCGTCGGCGCCGTCGACCAGGCGGTGGTCGTAGGAGAGGGTCAGGTAGGTCATGTCGCGGACGGCGATGACCGTGCCCTCCTCCGTCTCCAGGACGGCCGGGCGCTTGACCGTGGCGCCGATGCCGAGGATCGCGACCTGGCCCGGCGGCACGATGATCGTGTCGAACAGGGCACCGCGCGAACCGGTGTTGGAGATGGTGAAGGTCGCGCCGGACAGCTCGTCCGGAGTGATCTTGTTGGCGCGGACCTTGCCGGCCAGCTCGGCCGTCGCCTTGGCGATGCCCGCGATGTTGAGGTCGCCGGCGTGCTTGATGACCGGGGTCATCAGGCCCTTCTCCGAGTCCACCGCGATACCGACGTTCTCGGTGTCGAAGTAGGTGATCGTGCCCTCGGCCTCGTTGATCTTGGCGTTGATGACCGGATGGGCCTTCAGCGCCTGCGCGGCGGCCTTCACGAAGAACGGCATCGGGGAGAGCTTGACGCCCTCACGGGCGGCGAAGGAGTCCTTCGCCTTGCCGCGCAGCTTCATCAGACGCGTGACGTCGACCTCGACGACCGAGGAGAGCTGGGCCTGCTCCTGGAGCGCCTTGACCATGTTGTCGCCGATGACCTTGCGGATGCGGGTCATCTTGACGGTCTGGCCGCGCAGCGGGGAGACCTCAAGGGCCGGGGCCTTCTTCGCGGCGGCCGGAGCGGCGGCGGCCGGAGCCGGAGCCGGGGCGGCGGCGGCCTTCGCGGCCTCGGCGGCGGCGATGACGTCCTGCTTGCGGATACGGCCGCCGACACCGGTGCCCTTGACGCCGGCCAGGTCGACGCCGTTCTCGGCGGCGAGCTTGCGCACCAGCGGGGTCACGTAGGCGCCCTCGTCGGTCGCCTGGGTGGCGGTCGGGGAGGTGGGCGCGGTGGCCGGGGTCACCGCGGCCGGAGCCGGGGCGGCCGGAGCGGCCGGGGCCACCGGAGCCGGGGCGGCAGCGGCGGGCGCGGCCGGAGCGGCGGGGGCAGCGGCGGCGGGCGCGGCCGGAGCCGGAGCCGGAGCGGCCGGAGCCGCGGGGGCGGCCGGGGCCGGGGCGGCGGCCGGGGCCGGGGCGGCGGCCGCAGGGGCGGCGGGCGCGGGGGCCGGGGCGGCGGGCGCGGCCGGGGCAGCGGCGGCGGGGGCCGGGGCGGCCGGAGCCGGAGCGGCGGCGGGCGCGGCACCGGCGACACCGATGACGGCGAGCTTGGCGCCGACCTCGGCCGTCTCGTCCTCGCCGACCACGATCTCCAGCAGCGTGCCCGAGACGGGCGCCGGGATCTCGGTGTCGACCTTGTCGGTGGAGACCTCGAGCAGCGGCTCGTCGGCCTCGACCGAGTCGCCGACCGACTTCAGCCAGCGGGTGACGGTGCCCTCGGTGACGGACTCACCGAGCGCGGGCAGGACCACGTCGGTGCCCTCGGCACCGCCGGCCGGGGCGGCGGGCGCCTCGGCGGCCGGAGCGGCGGGGGCGGGCGCGGCCGGGGCCTCGGCGACGGGCGCCGGGGCGGGCTCGGCGGCCGGGGCCGCGGGGGCCGGGGCCTCGGCGGCGGCCGGGGCGGGCGCCTCGGCGGGGGCGCCGGAGCCGTCGTCGATCAGGGCCAGCTCGGCACCCACCTCGACGGTCTCGTCCTCGGCGACCTTGATCGAAGCCAGCACGCCGGAGACGGGCGAGGGGATCTCGGTGTCCACCTTGTCGGTCGACACCTCCAGCAGCGGCTCGTCGGCCTCGACGCGCTCGCCCTCGGCCTTCAGCCAGCGGGTGACAGTGCCCTCGGTGACGCTCTCACCGAGCGCCGGAAGGGTTACGGAAACCGCCATGGTTTCGGTTGCTCCTTAAGGAATTGCGGAAGTCTGTGTCGTCGCGCCCGAGGGCCGATGGCTCAGTCGTGGGCGTGCAGCGGCTTGCCGGCCAGCGCCAGGTGCGCCTCGCCGAGCGCCTCGTTCTGCGTCGGGTGGGCGTGGATGAGCTGGGCGACCTCGGCCGGCAGCGCCTCCCAGTTGTAGATCAGCTGGGCCTCGCCGACCTGCTCGCCCATGCGGTCGCCGACCATGTGGACGCCGACCACGGCACCGTCCTTGACCTGGACGAGCTTGATCTCGCCCGCGGTCTTCAGGATCTTGCTCTTGCCGTTGCCCGCCAGGCTGTACTTCAGGGCGACGACCTTGTCCGCGCCGTAGATCTCCTTGGCCTTGGCCTCGGTGATGCCCACGGAGGCGACCTCCGGGTGGCAGTACGTCACGCGGGGGACACCGTCGTAGTCGATCGGGACGGCCTTCAGACCGGCCAGGCGCTCCGCCACCAGGATGCCCTCGGCGAAGCCGACGTGCGCGAGCTGGAGGGTCGGGACGAGGTCACCGACGGCCGAGATGGTCGGCACGTTGGTGCGCATGTACTCGTCGACCAGGACGTAGCCGCGGTCCATCGCGACGCCCTGCTCCTCGTAACCCAGGCCCTGCGACACCGGGCCGCGGCCGACGGCCACGAGCAGGACCTCGGCCTCGAACTCCTTGCCGTCGGCGAGGGTGACCTTGACGCCGTCCTGGGTGTACTCGGCCTTCTCGAAGAAGGTGCCCAGGTTGAACTTGATGCCGCGCTTGCGGAAGGCGCGCTCAAGGAGCTTGGAGGAGTTCTCGTCCTCGACCGGCACCAGGTGCTTGAGGCCCTCGATGACGGTCACGTCGGCGCCGAAGGACTTCCAGGCCGAGGCGAACTCGACGCCGATGACACCGCCGCCGAGGATGATCGCGGACTTGGGCACGCGGTCCAGGACGAGGGCGTGGTCGGAGGAGATGATCCGGTCGCCGTCGATCTCCAGGCCCGGCAGCGACTTCGGCACGGAGCCGGTCGCGAGCAGGACGTGACGGCCCTGGATGCGCTGGCCGTTGACGTCCACGGAGGTGGGGGAGGACAGCCGGCCCTCGCCCTCGATGTACGTCACCTTGCGCGAGGCGATCAGACCCTGGAGGCCCTTGTAGAGGCCCGAGATCACGTCGTCCTTGTACTTGTGGACGGCCGGGACGTCGATGCCCTCGAAGGTGGCCTTCACACCGAACTGCTCGCTCTCGCGGGCCTGGTCGGCGATCTCGCCCGCGTGCAGCAGGGCCTTGGTGGGGATGCAGCCCCGGTGCAGGCAGGTGCCGCCGACCTTGTCCTTCTCGATCAGGGCGACGTCCAGGCCCAGCTGCGCTCCGCGCAGGGCCGCGGCGTAACCACCGCTGCCACCGCCGAGGATCACTAGGTCGAAAACGGTGCTGGCGTCGTTCGCCACGTCACGTCCTCCATGCATGTGCGCCGTACGCCGGTCGTCGGTGACCGGCAGGCGGCTGGTGTCCGGCCGCTTGATGCTTCGGCCCTCGGGTGGGGCCCTGTCCTGCCGGGCTCCATCTTTGCACTTGTCCGGGGTGGTCCATACGCCGGGCCGGGGTGTGAGACGTCCCACGTCCGCTCCGGGGGCGCACGCAGATCGGTGCGACGGTAACGACGCTGGTGAAGGAGGTGAAGACCTATGCCACGCCGCGGCTCGCCGACTACCTCCGCGAGAGCCGCCG